>NZ_JBSFCF010000015.1:0-193790 GCF_053593335.1 Streptomyces sp. NPDC002324 | reverse complement strand
GCCGGCCACCAGCTGGACGCCGAGCGCATCGCCGTGGCCGGTGACTCCGTGGGCGGCAACATGACCGCCGCGCTGACCCTGATGGCCAAGGAGCGCGGGGACGTCCCCCTCGTCCACCAGATCCTCTTCTACCCGGTCACGGACGCCTCCTTCGACACCGGCTCCTACCACCAGTTCGCCGAGGGCTACTTCCTGCGCCGCGACGCGATGCGGTGGTTCTGGGACCAGTACACGACCGACGAGCGGCAGCGGGCGGAGATCACGGCGTCCCCGTTGCGCGCCACGACCGAGGAGCTGACCGGTCTGCCGCCGGCGCTGGTCATCACGGGCGAGGCCGACGTGCTGCGCGACGAGGGCGAGGCCTACGCCAACAAGCTGCGCGAGGCCGGGGTGCCGGTCACCGCGGTCCGCTACCAGGGCGTCATCCACGACTTCGTGATGCTCAACGCCCTGCGCGGAACTCACGCCGCGGAAGCCGCGATCCACCAGGCGGTCACCGCGCTGCGTACCGCCTTCACCGCCTGACCCCGAGGGAACGGGCACGCATGGGCCCGGCGGCTTCGGCCGCCTTCGCGGACAGCCACGAAGGCCGCCGGGCGGACGCGTGGTCGTCCCGTGGCGCCGCCGCCCATGCGCTACCGCGCGCTCTTCGACGCGCCCCATCAACGCACCTTTCAAGGAGTTCACCCATGACCCGAATCCCCACCGCCCGGATCGCGCGGCACGGGGGCCGCACCGCCGTGGCCACCGTGACCGTCGTGGCGGCTCTCACGGGGTTCGTGACGCTGTCCGGGACGGCCGGAGCGACGGACTCGGCCTCGGCTTCCGCCTCGGAGGCGGACCGGCCGAGGCCGACGATCGTGCTGGAGCACGGAGCGTTCGCCGACGCGGCCAGCTGGACCGGTGTCGTCAAGCGGCTGACGCGAGCGGGATATCCGGTGGTGGCCGCCGCCAACCCGCTGCGAGGACCGGCGTCCGACGCCGCGTACCTGGGCAGTGTCCTCGACCGCGTCGAGGGACCCGTGGTCCTCGTGGGGCACTCCTACGGCGGCACCGTCATCAGCGAGGCGGCGGTGGGCCGGGAGAAGAAGGTCAAGGCCCTGGTCTACGTCGCCGCGTTCCTCCCGGACCGGGGCGAGACCTCACTGGGGTTGTCGAACAAGTACCCCGGCAGCACGCTCGGCGACGCGGTCGACGCGGTGCCGTACGCCCTGCCGGACGGCGGCCAGGGGCAGGACCTGTACATCAAGTCCGACAAGTTCCGCGGTCAGTTCGCCGCGGACGTCTCCCGTGAGCAGGCGGCGATCATGGCCGCCACACAGCGGCCCATCGCCGCCGCCGCGTTGGAGGAGCCGTCCGTCGGGGCCGCGTGGAAGCGCATCCCGACGTGGTCCCTGATCGCCACGCAGGACTTCAACATCCCGCCGGCCGCGCAGCGATTCATGTCCGAGCGCGCCCACGCCCGTACCGTCGAGGTCAAGGCGTCCCACGCCGTCGCGGTGTCCCACCCTGGCTCGGTCGCCCGCCTCGTCCGCCAGGCGGCCGACGCCACCGCTCGCTGACCCGGTCGGTCGGCCTCCCGGCGGGGAAGTCCCCGGCTTCCCCCTCGGATTGACGGATTCACTCCCGTCACATCGGGGGAAGGGGCAGATAATGTCATGAGCACGACTGCCCCTTCCCCCACAAGGAGGTCGATCATGCACCTACGTACGCTGACCGGTGGCCTGGCCGCGGCTCTGGTCGTGTCCCTGTCCCTGACGGGTGGCCAGGCCGTGGCCGCTCCCGCCGACACGGCCGAAGTCTCCGCGGCCGCCCGTGTCTTCACCTACGACGCCAGTGGCTCGGCGGAGTTCAGAAGCGCGGTCGACCGGGGCGCGGCGATCTGGAACGAGAGTGTCGACACCGTCGAACTGCGGCCGGTCACCGCCGGGCAACGCGCGAACATCCGGGTCCTCGCCGACAACGGCTGGCCGCGTGCCCTGCCCACGACCCTGGGCAACGGGACCGTCTACATCGGCCGCCAGGCCGTCGACCAGGGCTACAACACGATCCGCATCTCGTCCCACGAACTCGGGCACATCCTGGGGCTGCCGGACCGCAAGCCCGGACCGTGTTCGAGCCTGATGTCCGGTTCGACCGCGGGCACCGCGTGTACGAACGCGTATCCGAACGCGGCGGAGAAGGCGGAGGTCGAGGGGAACTTCGGCGGGCTTCTCGCCGGGCGGGCCCCGGCGGCGCGCACCGGGGTGATCGTGGACTGACGCGTGCCGCACCACCGCAACCGAGCGACGCCCGGCGCCCGTTGGCGCCGGCAGACCGAGCCGGACGCCCGCCCTGTGTGACACAGGCGGGCGTCCGGCTCGGGCCTCCCGCAGGGGCAGTGCCTGCCGAGGCCGTCCGGCGAGGCCGACCGGCGGCGCCGCTACGCGACCCAGCAGTACACGTCCAGGCCCTGCCGTCGGCCGCCGCTGACGAGCGCGGCCACGTCACCCACGATCACGCCGGCGGTCTCCGCGTCGATGACCTCGCCGTCCGCCGCCCGCAGCCCGGACCACGCGACGGCGACGTCCCGCAGTGTCTTCGGCCCGGCGTCGGCGAGGGCGGCGGACAGACGTGGCGAGAGGACGAGGACGACACACTCGCTGTCGTCCCGGGCCGCCACGACGCGCGGTTCGCCGGCCTCGACGAGTTCATCGAAGGTGCTGCCGGTGAGCAGGCACTCCCACTCGATCACGGCCTCCTCGGGATCGAAGTTGCCGAAGGACAGCGACTCGTACGCGTCTCGTGGCCCGGCCGGGAACGCGGCACCCGCCGCGGTGTCGTCCGGTGCCAGGAAGAACTCGACGATGGTGCTCATGACGGCATCATCCCCGAGGACCGACGTCGCGGGGCCCTCGGTGGCCGCTCAACGGGCGAACACGTCCGCGAACTTCCGGCCCGCCACCACCGGGTAGCCGAAGTCCGTCGCGTTGAACGAGGTCGCCGACGTGGTCGTCAGACCGGCGGACGCGCCCCGCAGCACCCAGGCCGCCCCGTCGTCGTAGCCGTCCGGCAGGATGTCCTCGCCGTCCGCGCCGATCGCCAGATCGGCCTTGCCGTTGCCGTTGATGTCGCGCAGGCGGAGCGAGGAACCGAAGTGGTCCCCGGCCTCCGCCGCGCCCGGCACCCCCGCCGTGGCCTGGTGGAACGACTGGGCGCCGGCGGTGGTCAGGCCGTTCGGACCGCCCTTGAGGAGCACGACGTTGCCGACGCGACGCTTGCCGTTCACGGTCTCGTTCGGGGCGCCGACCGCGAGGTCCGCGCGGCCGTCGCCGGTCACGTCGCCCAGCGCGAGCGCCGCGCCGAACCTGTCGTAGACCTCGTCGGTGCCCGGGACACCGGGGCTGTCCTGGTGATATGTGCGGCCCTTGTGCGGCAGACCGGACGCCGAGCCGTACCGCACCATGATCGAACCGCCCTCGACACCGGCCTCGTCGGCGGTGACCAGGTCCTCGTACCCGTCGCCGTCGATGTCGCCCGTCGCGACGGCCGCCGAGCGCCACGCGGCGGAGCCGGTCGTCCCGTCGTCGCTGAGGACCCGGTGGGAGGAGCCGATGTCGCCGGGGCCACCGCTCAGCACGCCCACATAGCCGGGCAGCGGGGAGCCGTCCTTGTCGTACTGGCGGCCGTGCAGGATGTATTCGAAGCCGTTGCCGCCGTCCTTGGAGGAGAAGTGGCCGGCCACGATGCCGTCCAACTGGACGCCGTCCGGCAGGAAGTCCACCTCGGGGCCGAACGCGCCGTCCTGGGTGGGCCCGCCGTCGCCGTACCACCAGAACGTGTCGTTGCCGACGACGGTGAGCTGGGGGCTGCCGTCCCCGTCGAGGTCGGCGAAGGCCGCACCCTCGCCGAAGCCGGCCGCCTCGGCGGTCGGCGCGGTCAGCGCCATGCCACCGGAGGTGAACGGCCTCGCGCCGCCCCAGACGATCGTCACCGATCCGCGCGGCTTGCCCGTGACCTCCTCACCGGGCGCGCCGACGATCAGGTCCGCGTAGCCGTCGTGGTTCACGTCGCCGCTGGTGACGTTCTCGCCGAACTTGTCCACGCTCTCCGAGGAGCCGGGCACGCCGGGGGTGTTCTGGGTGACGTTCACGAACCGGGTGTGGCTGATGCCGGCGGCGGAGCCGAAGAGGACGGTGACCGTGCCACCGCTCGCCTTGGGCGTGCCGATGGCGAGGTCGCGGTAGCCGTCGCCGTCGAAGTCGTCCGACAGACCGGAGGGCGCCGCGACGGCCGCGGGCACGCCGAGCCCGGTGACGGCGAGGGCGAGGGCGAGGGCGGCGGTGGCCGTGGCCACGGTCAGGGTGCGTCTGCGCAATGTAATGCCCCCGTCTGAGAATCCGACGCCCGTACGACCCCCTAGGTGCACAAACGGTTGTACGGGGCGGAAGACGAGATGAACGGCGGCGCCCGACCGGTGGGTCGGCCGGGCACCCCCAACGCACGAGCGGGGCCTTGCTCAGCGCACGGTGACCGAGGCCGTGGTCGCCGACCCGTCGGTCCAGCCGTACCTCTTCGCCGTCACCTTCGCGGTGATCTTGTGGCCCTTGTCGGCCTTCGCCGGTACGTACGTGGATCTGGTGGCGCCGGTGATGGTCCGGCCGTCACGCTTCCACACGTATGTGTACGAGGCGGCCGTCGGCGACCAGGTGCCGTGCGCGGCCGTGAGCCTGTAGCCGGTCCTGGCCGTGCCGGTGATCGCGGGAGCCTTCGTGGCCTTGAGGGCGGGGCCGACCGTGACCGTGGCGGCGGCGGAGGTGGAGCGGACCGACCCGGCGTTGTTGGTGACCGCGGCACGGCAGGACACCTTGTGCTTGTAGTCGGCGGCGGTCAGGGTGCGGGTCCTGCCGGTGGCACCGGAGACGACCGTGCCGTCGCGCAGCCAGGACCAGGCGGCCTTGGCGCCGGTACCGGCCCAGGCGGCGTCACAGGTGACCTTGGAGCCCGTACGGACGGTCCCGCTCAGCGTGGCCTTCGAGGTGATCACGGGTTTGGTGAGCAGCGTCTGCCACCGGACCGACACCTGGCTCGTGTAGTCACCGCTGCCCACGGCCTTGCGGGACAGGACGGTGGCCCGGCCGTCGGGACCGGCCGCGACCTCACCGGACAGGGCCTCCGTGCTGGAGACGTCGGGGACTGGCTCGCTGTTGAGGGCCGTCGCCCTGCTCCACGTGCCGTCGGCGCGAACCGCCCACTGGAGATAGTGGTCGTTCCCGTTGTCGATGCTCGGCACCTGCGGCCAGACGACCTGGACCGTTCCGTCGGCACCGATGGAGGCGTCCACGTCCCAGGTGACGTACCCGGTGGACAGCGTCTTGGGCGCGGACCAGGTGCCGGTGCTCGCGGAGCGGGTGACGGACCGTACGACGGGCTCGCCGTCGGCGCTGCTCCAGCCCACCCACACATAGGTGAGGTCGCCGTCGGGCGCGGTGAGCGGGTCGCTGCCGTCGCTGTAGGAGAAGCCCGGGACCGCGGTCTGCACACCGCCCCAGTTCGCGGACGGGGAGGTCCGGGTGACGGACTTGAGGTCGGTGCCGGTCCCTGCGGCGTTGGCGCCGCGCCACAGCACGGTGGTGGCGCCCTTGGCGTCCGACGTCACCTGCACGACACCGTCGGTGAGGCCCACGCCGGGCAGCACGGTTCCCTCGCTCCAGCTACCGCCGGCCGTGGCGCGGGTGGCGGTGTGGACGGTGTGCTGGTTGCCGTCGGCCACCTGGTCGTAGACGTCCCACACGACGGTGGCCGCACCGCCCGGGGTGACGGCGACGGCGAGGTCGTAGACGGACCCGGTGGTGACGGCGGCGAGTGGCTGGGGTGTGGACCAGGTGGTGGCCCCCGGGGCGCGGGTGGCCGTCATGACCTTGTAGTCGTCGAACTCGCCCTGGTCCCATACGGCGGTGAGGGTGCCGTCGGCCGCCGAGGCGAGCCGGGGCAGGCCGAGATAGGTGCCGCTGGGGTACGTGGCGAGGGGGACCGGCTCCGACCAGCTGCCCCCGCTCCAGGTGGCGGCGACGGCGGCCAGGTCGCCGTCCGGGCCCCGGCCCTCCACCCAGGTCACGACGCCCTGCCCGGTGGGTGTCACGGTCAGGACCGCCGGGGAGGTGCTCGCCCGGCCGGTGGCCAGGGTGTGGGAGGCCCCCCAGGTGCTGCTGCCGGCGGCCTTGACAGCGATGTCGTAGTCCCAGTGGGTGCCGTCGGCCGCCCGGTCGCGCCACAGCGCGAACGTGGTGCCGTCGCCGGCCGTCTTGGCGTCGATCAGCGTCTGGCGCCCGTCGGCCCCGGTCAGCGCGGTGGCGGCGCTCCATGGGCCGGCCGCCGTGGCGTAGCCGGCGGCGGCCGCCTCAGTGGCGGGGACCACGGCGCAGACGACGGCCACCGCCGTGCCGAGCGCCAGGGCGACGGCTCTCGGCCGACGCGCGCGGGATGCGTGCGTGTGGGATGCGTGGGTGGTCGTACGTATGTCGGTCGTACGCGGGGCAGGTGTGCTCGGTGCCACGACGGCTCCTGTGTCGGTGGGTGTCGCTGGTGGAACTCGCCGTGGGGGGCAGTCCGTGGTGACGCTACCTGACCTGGTGGAACGTCCGGCTGTCGGGATGGTCTAGGGATGATCAAGGTTTCACCAGGCGTCGACCGGGCGGTCCGAGGGCCGGCTCGGCACGTGTTGGCCGGAGGGGCTGTGGGTGGGGGCGTGAACGACGTCGGTGGCGGGCGGGAACGTCAGTGGTAGGCATGCACGACGGCGTGGCCCTTGCCGCGGCCGATCATCCACTTGTTCACGGGCGTGGTGATCAGGAAGGCGACCGCGAACCCGCCGAGGAGTGCCGACCAGAACAGTCCGTCGTCGAGATGGGCGTCCATCGCTCCCGGGGTGAGAGCGATGATCGCGTTGTCGACCAGCTCCATCACGGCGATCGAGACGGTGTCGGCGGCCAGGGCCACCTTCAGCGCGCTCCTCCAGTCCAGTCCGGCCCGACGCACCGCGAACAGGGTGAACGAGTAGCCGAACACGAACGCGAGCGCGATGGCCAGAGCCATGGTCGGGACATTGCCCCATCTGAGGGCGGTGCCGATGACCATGCCGAGGATCTCGCCGAGAGCGCACCCGGTCAGACAGTGCAGTGTCGCCTTCGCCGCCATGGGCCAGGAGGCGCCGCCGTGTCCCGGCCCAGGGGACGCCCCGTGCGCGGAGTGGTCGTGGTGGTCTGCGCCGGTGCTGTCGTCCTGCCCGGCGCCGTCGTGGTGAGCGCTGTGGTCCATACCCGTTCATCCCCGTTCTCGTCGGTCGGTCTGTGCCTCGGCCAACGACAGCATATACCCCTGGGGGGTATATGCCGAGGATTGCGCGACCGCCCTCTCTCCAGATGTCACGCCTGCCCTGCTGAGTCGGACCCTGGACCAGTACGTACTAAGGAGGTACGTAGTGATCGACGAGCGGTGAGCCGAGATCCGGTACCGCGAAGGGGTGGTGACATGACGGGACATCTTCTTGGCTGGACACTGGCGGCGCTGGGCGCCGGGGTGGCCGTCGGGAACCTCGTCCGCATCCGACTGGTCAGCGGCCGGGCCCGGTTCGAGGCGGGGGCCGAGGTCGTCATGGGCGGCGGCATGGCCGTGATGGCGGCGCCCCCGACGGCGGCCCTCTACGGGACGTACGGCATGTGGTGGGCGGCGGTGTTCGCCGTGCTCGGTCTCGGCGGCGTGGCTCTGTCCTTACGGTACGCCGCCCGGAGCGGGGCGCGGCATCTCGGGCACGCCGCCCATGTGGTGATCGGCAGCGCCGCCATGGTGCTGATGACCCTCGCCGTGCCGGGCGCCACATCGGGCCCCATGCTCGCCCTGGCCGGCTCGTCGGGGCACGGGCACGGCGGCACGGCCGGGACGGAGGGCATGAGCGCCGCCCACGGCGTGACCGAGGCCGCGTCCGGCTCCGCGCTCCTGTGGAGCGTCGCCTTCTGGGCGCTCGCCGCCTACTTCGTGGTCTTCGTGGCTCTGGCCGTACGCGCCCGGATGCGGGACTCGGGCGGACCACCCGCTCCGGCCGCGGCGAAGGCGCGCCACCGTCGAGCCACCCGCGTCCCCGCCCTGTTCTGCGTACCGAACGCGCGGCTGGCCGGCCATGTCGGCATGGGGGGCTCGATGGCGACGATGCTGATGATGATGTCCGCGTGACGGTCGCCGGGTCATGCCGCCTGCACGATCGGGGGCACCCCGAGCCGCTCCCCACCGGAACTTCGTAGGGGAACCCGTCAGCCGGCGCCGAGCGGGCAGGCGACGAGCAGTGGCAACAGAACAACGGCTGCGCTCGCGGTGGCCATGATGCTCCGGAGGGCGGGGTGTGGAGCGGTGCGCGGCCCGAGGATCCGCCGCATCCGGATCAGGACCGTCCGGCCACCCGCCGCGAACGCGCCCTTCGGTGTCCGGGCCGCCGCCATCTCGTACATCGCGGCGGCCAGGGCCTCGTCGGAGTGGGCGCGCAGGGCCCGGTCGTCGGCGACCAGCTCCAGCAGGAGTGCCGTCTGTTCGCGGGCGTGGCGGGCCAGGGGGAGCAGGGGAAAGACCGAGTGGAACGCCGCCGTGCCGGCGAGCGCGAGATGATGGCGCCCGGCGATATGGGCCCGCTCGTGCTCCAGTACGGCCGCGAGCTGCTCCGGCGCCAACTCCCGTACGGCCGCCTCGCTGACCACGATCCTGGGCCGGCGGCCGGGCAGGCAGTAGGCGGCGGGAACGTCGTACGGCAGGACGGTGGCACCCAGCCGGGCGGAGCGGCGGCCCACCAGATCCACCGCCTCCCGGTGCCGGGACCTCGCGTGACGCGCTCGTGCGACCTGGAAGGCGAAACCGCCCGCCAGGACGGTCCCCAGCGCTGCGGGAAGGGCGACGGCGAGACGCCCCGCGGTGTCGGGGTCAGGGCCGCCCGCGCCCATGTCGAACCCGCAGGAATGCAGCAGTCCGAGCAGCCCCACGTGCGGGTGCCGCATGGGCATGAACAGGTGGTAGGCGGTCAGCGCGGACCCGAGCGCGAAGGAGAGGGCGAGGGCGTGCCAGACCGTCAGGGCCAGAGCGGGTGCGCGGTGCGTCCAGCCGGCCCGCAGGAGAAGGTACGGGGCGGCGCAGCCCACGAGCAGCGTGTAGGTGCCGAGGGCGGCAGCCGCGTTCACGACTTCGCCTGCCGCTGTACCGCGCGCAGGGCCTTGCGCAACGCGGCCTGCTCCTCCTCGGTCATGTTCTCGACGAAGTGGACCAGCGCGGCCGGGCGGTCCTTGCTCGCGCCCAGACCGTCCTCCATCAGCGCGGCGGCGTACGCCTCCCGGCTGCGCACCGGCGAGTACAACCAGGCGCGACCTTGCTTGCCCCGCAGCAACCAGCCTTTGTTGTAGAGGATGTTGGTGACGGTCATCACCGTGGTGTAGGCGACCGGGCGGGTCCTGTTGAGATCGTCCACGACCTCGCGCACCGTCGCCGGACGGTTCCATGTCCAGAGACGGTCCATGATCTCCGCCTCCAGTTCCCCCAGCCGCCGCATGCCCCTGACTCCCTTTCGCCGCCGACGCGCGCAGTGAATACGCAAGGGCATAGTAGATGGCTTGGCCGCGCATGGAATCGTGCGTGTGTACGTGACTCCGGGGTGCGGGGTGCGGGGTGCGCGCGTGCGGGTGCGTGGGGGTGGGTGCGCAGGCAGGTCGGAGCGGCGCGAGCCGACCGGAGGAGGCTCGCGCCGCAGGTGCGTCAGAGCCGGTCGAGGATGCCCTTCAGCTGCTCGACCTCGGCGGACTGGCCCTTCACGATGTCACCGGCCATCGCCATGGCGTCGGCGTTCTCACCGTTCCTCTGCTCGTCCCGGGCCATGTCGATGGCGCCGTTGTGGTGCTCGATCATCATCTCGGCGAACATCTTGTCGAACTCGGCGTCCTTCATGCCCTTGAGGTGTTCCATGTCGGAGTCGGCCATCATGCCGTCGCCCTTGCCGCCGCCGTGCTCCATACCGGGCATCGACTCGACGCCGGTCGGCTCGTTCCAGGACTTCAGCCATCCCCGCATCGTCTTGATCTCGGGATCCTGGGCCTTCTCGATCGTCCCGGCGAGGTCCTTGATCTCCGCGTCGGAGGCCCGGTTGTCGGCGAGCCGGGCCATCTCCAGGGCCTGCTCGTGATGCGGGATCATCATCTGCGCGAACGCGACATCGGCCGCGTTGAAGCCGGCGGATCCAGCCCTGTCGGTGGCGGTGGCGGTGGCGGTCGGGGTCGCTGTCGTGGAGGCCTTGCCGCTGCCGTGGTCCATGCCGTTCATGTCGTTGCCACAGGCGCTGAGGAACAGGGCACCGGCTGCGATCATGCCGACTGTGGCGGCGCGTCGGAGGGGCCTGCGGTGCGGGGCGTGTGTGAAGGCGGTCATGTCGATTCACCTCGTGGTGTGGGTTCTCTGGCTGTTCGAGAGCAGGCGAAGCCGCGGGGTCCGCGCGTGCCGCGGGTCCGCGAGAGCGGTTCGGCCTACAGCCGCAGAACTGACAGACGGGTGAGATCGGGTGGACGTGGCGGGTGCTCCTGCCGCGCGGCGGCGGCGACCAGGGCGAGGACGCGGGCCGCCCGTTCCCGGCGGCGCGCGAGGGCCGACCGGACTGGCGCGGTGAGCACCCGGACGCCGAGCAGGACCGCCACACAGAGCGACAGCACGTCCATGGCCATGGAGGGCCCGTGCGAGGACGACGGATTCCGCGCTTCCGTGCCATGGCCGCCCGTGACGCCGCCGACGGCAACCCCCGTCGGATCGTGGCGCGAAGCCGACACGGTCGACATGTCCATCGCGGCCGTACGAGGGGCGGCACTCATGGTGGAGTGCGACGACTCACGGGGATGTCCCATGCCATGCATCGCGAAGACCCCCAGAGCGAGCACGACGACGAGCAGCAGCTGCCCGAGGGCACCTCCCGCGCGCACGCACCTGCTCACCCACATACGGGACTCCTCGACTTCGACGGCGGGTCGACATCTCGCGTTCCGACCGTACCCAGTCGGAGCCGGCCCTGCCGGGGGAGTGGGTGTTTTCTCCTGATCTACTAAGTGGTTTAGTGACCAACCCCACTGCGTGCGGTGCCGACCGCACGACATTGGCTCAGGAGACTCGACTGTCGTGGTGGTCCAGCAAGCGGAGAAGCAGTGCCACGAGTTGGTCGCGTTCGGTCGGGGTCAGTGGCGCGAGCAGTTCGTCGTGCACATCGTCGAGAACCTCGTCGAGGCGGAGCAGGTACCGGCGGCCCCGGGGCGAGATGGTGATGATGTTGCGGCGCCGGTCGCCCGGATCGGGTGCCCGTTCGACGAGGTCTCGCCCGGCGAGTTCGTTGAGTACGCCGACCATGTCGCTGCGGTAGACGCCGGTGCGCTCGCTCAGTGCCGCCTGGCTGGCCGGGCCGATGTCCTGCAGTGAGGCGAGTACGGCGTAGTGCCACTTGCGGGCGTCGACGTGGGCCAGCCCCTCGTTCACCAGCCGGTCCGACCGTACGGACATCTGTGACAGCAGGCGGCTCGCCCGTCGCCTCAGCCTGTCGGGGGTGTGGGTCGCGCTGTGGGGCACGCCGGGGCAGGGACTGTCTCCCGTTCGGTCTCTGGTCACGGCTCCCATGCTATCCGTTGCGTTAGTCCGACTAACGATATACGTTCACCCCGTCCGAGAACGTTGGTGACGCCAACGATCGTCGAGTGAACTCCAGGAAGGAAACCCTTGCCCGTCAGACCGTTGCTGATCCCCACCGCGGACGGCCACGCCGACGCGTTCGCCGTCTTCCCCGACCACGGCGGCCACGGCGGGCGGTACCCGGGGGTGTTGATGT
Source organism: Streptomyces sp. NPDC002324 (assembly GCF_053593335.1). NCBI lineage: Bacteria > Bacillati > Actinomycetota > Actinomycetes > Kitasatosporales > Streptomycetaceae > Streptomyces > Streptomyces sp. NPDC002324. Next base: position 181,927 of record NZ_JBSFCF010000015.1, on the reverse strand, counting down.
ACGCGGACGGCTTCGGCATCCGGCCCGTACTGCGGGAGATGGCCCGCGAGCTGGCCGGGCACGGGTACTACGTACTCGTGCCCAACCTCTTCTACCGACACGGCCCGGCACCGGTGATCGAGCTTCCCGAACACATCGGAGCAGACGCCCGACCTGCGCTCATGGCCCAGCTGATGCCCCTGATCGAGGCACACACCACCGAACGTGTCCTCAGTGACGCCGATTCCTACCTCAGGTTTCTCACCACTCGACCCGAGGTCGGCGCAGGCCCCGTCGCGGTGACCGGCTACTGCATAGGTGGCCTCCTGGCGCTGCACACCGCCTCGGCCCATCCCGGCCGGGTGGCCGCTGTCGCCGGATTCCACTGCCCCGTGGTCGCCGACGGACCCGACGGCCTGCACCGACTCCTCTCCCCACTCACCGCGCGGGTCCATCTCGGCCACGCGGCAACCGACATGACGCCCGAGGCACTCGGTGAACTGGACCGGGCGCTGGACGCCGCAGGTGTCGACCACACCTCCGAGATCTACCCCGGCACGGGCCACGGCTTCACCATGGCCGACACCGACGCCTTCGACCCCGTCGCGCTGCGGCACCACTGGGACCGCCTCCTCCCCCTCCTCGAAGGAACCCTGGCCCACGACTGACGTTCCGGCATGCCCCGGCCCTCCGCCCGGTCATGCCCGGCCCACTGCCCTGACCGGCCAAAATGGACGCATCATGTGATTCTGCGGAGACTCGGGGAAGAAGTTGCGACAGCCGACGGGAGGTTGTCGTGAAGGGTGGAGATCTAGAGCTGGGTGAGTTGTTGGCCGCCGCGGAGGCGGCCCCGCCCGGTGAGTCTGTCGATGTGGTGGCACACGATCTGCAGAAGCGGTTCGGTGCGGAGCGGGTGTCCTTCCTGTTCGTCGACCTCATCGGTCAACGACTGGTACGGCTTGCCGCGGCAGGCGAGGAGACGGTGGACGCCACCGCGCCCATCGCCCTGCAGGGCAGCGTCTACGACAGTGTCCTGCGCAGTCAGCGGCAGCACGTGGAAGCGGACGGTCAGGGCGGACGGCGTGTCATCACGCCGGTCAGCAACCGCGGTGACTGCATCGGCGTCCTGGAGGTGACCTTGCAGTCCGCCGACGACGACGTACTCCAGCAGGTGCGCGACGCGGCGCACGCGCTCGCCTACATCATCGTCACGGACGGCCGCTTCACCGACCTCTACCACCTGGGCAGGCGCACCACCGAGACCAGCCTGGCCGCCGAGATCCAGCACCAGCTGCTTCCCTCGGCCTCCTGCTGCGAGGCGCGGCAGTTCACCCTCGCGGCCGGGCTGATCCCGGCCGACGACATCGGCGGGGACACCTACGACTACACCCTCGACCGTGACACCCTGCACCTGTCCATCACCGACGCCATGGGCCACGACACGAACTCCGCCCTGCTGGCCACGCTGTTGGTCGGCGCGCTCAGACGCGCACGCCGCAGCGGCTGTGACGCTCTCAAGCAGGCCAACCACGCGCACCAGGCCCTGCTGCGCCACAGTCGGGGCCTGGCCACCGGACAACTCCTCTGCGTCGAACTGGAATCAGGCCTGTGTGAACTGGTCAACGCCGGCCACCCCTGGCCACTGCGACTGCGTGACGGCACCGTCGAGGAGGTCCGGCTCGCCGTCAACCTGCCCTTCGGCGTGGCGGCACCCACCCCGTACCACGTCCAGGAACTGCAACTGCGCCCCGGCGACCGCCTCATCCTGCTCACCGACGGAATGCAGGACCGTGGCGCCGCGGCCGCCGATCTGGTGTCGGTCGTGCACGACACCCGCGCGCTGCATCCGCGCGAGGCCGTCCGAAGCCTGACGAGCGCGGTGCTCGACGCCTGCCACGGCAACCTCAAGGACGATGCCACCGTGCTGATACTGGACTGGCACGGCAACCCCGACCGGCCGGCCCCGACCCCACGGGAACCGCGCCGCTGAGTCGCCGATCGGCCGGGGCCTACGGGCCCCACAACGCGTTTCGGCCGCCCCTTGGTGCCGAGGTTCCTGGAGGCGGCCGGGCGGGCCAGGGGGCGGTGGAGCAGGGGGACGCGATGGTGGCGTCTGCGGCCCAGGTGCAGAACAGGCGCATGGGTGCACAGGACGCCGTAGGGACCAGGCATCCACAGGTCCGCACGGATCGTCACGAGCGGCGCGCGTACGGTCGGGGCACGGGCGGCGCGTACGGTCGGTGCACGGGCGGTGCGTGCGGGCGAGGCGTCAGCTCCGCATCAGTGCCGTCACGGCAGCACCGCGACTGCCCCCGCCCTCCGGTCTCGGCCGCGCGGCCGACGCCACCGGGGTCACGGGACCCCGGCATCGGGCGCCGGTCAAGCGGAAGGCGTGCGCAGACGAAGGTGCGCGACGACCTGTTTGCCGGTCTTCAGGGCGACGGTCTGCAGGTGGTCGCACAGCCGGGCGACCAGGAACAGCCCGTGGCCGCCGACGCGGCGGGCGTCGTGTGCGCGCAGTTCCGGCGGGCGAGGGGAGCTGTCGCACACGGTGATGCGCAGCAGCTCGGCGTCGGGCGCCACCTCCAGCGCCAGCCCGCCCGGGCCGGGTGCGTGGCGCAGGGCGTTGGTGACCAGCTCGCTGACGACGAGCTGCGCGTCCTGGCTCGGCCGGTGGCGGGGGTCGTGGCCGGCGCGCGCCAGCAGCGTGCGCACGGCCGTGCGGGCGTCGGCGATCGAGGCGTCCGCCGTGTCCCAGGCGGCGCTGTAGCGCAGGGGCACGGAGGATCCCTCTTCGTCCGTTGTCCGTTCTTCAAGCGGGGTGACCATAGAACTCTTCCCGTGGGTCGTTCCTTGTCGTTCATCACTGGTTGCCGGTATCGCGCTGTTTCGTCTACCCGCTGCAGACCTGTTCATGAGGCACTTGTCTCCATCGGGCACTCACGGGGCACTCCTCGGGACCTGTAAGACTGGCCCGATGGATATCGGCCGCAGGAACAACGTCAGCGTCATCGGCAACCCACAAGGGCGCACGGTGGTGCTGGCGCACGGCTTCGGCTGTGATCAGAACATGTGGCGGCTGACGGTGCCGGCGCTGGTGGACACGTACCGGGTGGTGCTGTTCGACTACGTGGGCTCGGGCCGTGCGGATCCGTCCGCCTTCTCGCAGAGCCGCTACGCCTCGCTCGACGGATACGCCCGGGACGTGGTGGAGGTGTGCGAGGCGTTCGACGTGCGCGACGCGGTGTTCGTGGGCCATTCCGTCAGCGCGATGATCGGTGTACTGGCCGCCGGCATGGCTCCGGAAAGCATCGGGGCGCTCGTGATGGTCGCTCCGTCGCCGCGGTACATCGACGACGACGGCTACCGGGGCGGATTCAGCGCGGAGGACATCGACGAACTGCTGGCGTCACTGGAGTCGAACTACCTGGGCTGGTCGGCGGCGATGGCGCCGGTGATCATGGGCAACGCGGAGCGGCCCGAGCTGGGTGAGGAGCTGACGAACAGCTTCTGCGCCACCGACCCGGACATGGCGCGCGTCTTCGCGCGGACCACGTTCCTGTCGGATTCGAGGGACGACCTGACATCCGTCCGGGTGCCGACGCTGGTGCTGGAATGCACGCAGGACGTCATCGCCCCACGCGAGGTCGGGGCCTTCGTCCACCAGGTGATCCCCGGCTCGACGCTGGTCACCCTGGACGCGACCGGACACTGCCCCCACCTCTGCGCACCGGAGGCCACCAACGAGGCGATCACCGGCTTTCTGGCGGGCCTGCGTTGATGTGCCCGATCGGGCAGCAGCCCGACCCGCGCGGCAGGGGCGACGAGGAATCGACGAACGGGGCGTTCGCCGCGCTGCTGGAGGACAGCGCCGAGGAACTGTACGAGAGCGCGCCGTGCGGTTACCTGTCGACGCTGATGGACGGCACCATCGCGAAGATCAACGCCACACTGCTGGGATGGCTCGGGCTGGAGCGGGAGGCGGTGGTGGGCCGGATGCGGTTCACCGACCTGCTGACCATGGGCGGCAAGCTGTACCACGAGACGCACTTCGCGCCGTTGCTGCGCCTGCAGGGCGAGATCGGTGGCATAGCCCTGGAGATCCGGCAGGGCGACGGCGGACGCATGCCCGTCCTGGTCTCCTCCGCGGTCAAGCGCGGCGGCAGCGGCCAGCCGGTGCTGATCCGCACCACCGTCTTCGACGCCCGGGACCGACGGGCCTACGAGGAGGAACTCCTGCGCGGCAGGAAGGCCGCCGAGGAAGCACGCAAACAGGCGGAGGCCGACCGCGCCCGTCTCCAGGACGCTCTCGCCGTGCTGCAGCAGTCGCTGCTGCCCGCCACCCTGCCGGCCGTGCCCGGGATGGAGACGGCCGCCTACTACCACACCGCCTCGCCCGACCGGCTCGGCGGCGACTTCTACGACGTGTTCCCCGTCGACGGCGAACGCTTCGGATTCTTCCTCGGCGACGTCTGCGGCAAGGGACCCCAGGCCGCCGCGATCACCTCGCTCACCCGCTACACCCTGCGCGCGGCCGCCCTGCACGACCCCGATCCCCTCTCCGCCCTGTCGACCCTCAACCGGGTGCTCCACGAGCGGTACGCCGAGGGTGGCGACCCGCGCTACTGCACGGCCGTCTTCGGGACACTCGAACCCGATCCCGCGGCGGGCGAGGTCGCCGTCCGGCTCGCCTCGGGCGGTCACCCCCCGGCCCTCGTCCTGCGCGCGGACGGGACGGCGGACTTCCTGCCCACCCCGGGCGGGCTCCTCGTCGGTGTCGTGCCCTCCGCGCCCTTCGCCGGCGCCACCACGGTTCTCGCCCCCGGCGACACCCTGTTGCTCTACACCGACGGCATCACCGAGGCCCGCACCGGTGCGGACCGCACCACCCTGTTCGGCGACGAGGCGCTCCTGGCGTTCGCGGCCGACCACGCCGGTCTGCCCCCGCGAGCCGTCGTCGGGGCCCTGACGGACCTGCTTCACGGTTTCGGTGACGGCCTCGATGACGACACCGCCCTCCTCGCCCTCGGCGTTCCCGCCCTCGACCCACACCCGACGAAGCCACGATGAGCCCGCTGAAGATCACTACGCGAAACGCGGCCACCGGTCCCGTCGTGCAGATCAGCGGCGACCTCGACTACACCAGCGCATCCGAACTGCGCGCGCTGCTGAGCACGCTCACCCTGCGACCGGGCCGACGCCTCGTCCTGGACCTGGCCGGCATGGAGTTCTGCGACTCCAGCGGTATCACCGCGTTGCTCGCGGCCCGCAGCCACGCCCTCGCCGCCCGGGCGGACATCGCGCTCGCCGCCGTCCCGCCGCACACGCTGCGGGTGCTGCGCATCGTCGGCCTCGACCAGATCTTTCCGCTCCACCCCGACGGCCACTCCGCCACTCAGCCCTGACCGCGGCGGTGTTCCGCACCGCACACGCGTCCCCCACCGCACACGGTGCCTCGCACACGGTTCGAGGGCCGCCCCGGAAGTCTTCCGGGGCGGCCCTCGAACCGTGTGCGAGGCGTCAGTGCTTGAACGCGTCCTTGGTCTTCTCCTTGGCCTCGCGCGCGTCACCCTTGCTCTGCTGCGCCTGGCCCTCGGCGGCCATGCGGTCGTTGCCGAGCGCGCGCCCCAGAGCCTCCTTGGCCTTGCCCTCGGCCTGCTCGGTCTTCGCCTTGGCCTTTTCGCCGGCACTCATGGAACATGCCTCCTCGTGACGTTCGGAGCCGCTGTCGCGGTAGTGCTGCTAGTGCCCTGGGCAGGCCTTCACAAACAAGGAGATTGTGAGGAATGGAGGCGCATAGGCAGGGCAGACGGAGCCGCAGGAGGTTGATAACTATGGTTCCCCTGCTTCTGGTTCTGCTTCTCGCGGTGATCCTTTTCGGCGCGGGTTTCGCGCTGAAGATTCTGTGGTGGGTCGCCCTCGCCGTGCTGGTGCTGTGGCTGCTGGGCTTCGTCATGCGCTCCACCAACGCGGGTGGTGGCCGCGGCCGCTGGTACCGATGGTGACCTGAGCCACACCACACCCACGCGTGGGGCCCGGCCGTCGTGACGGCCGGGCCCCACGCGTGGGCCCATCGCCCACGTTTCCGCCACATCTTTCGGGTTAAGGGATGTCATGAGCAGTACGCATGAACCGTCCGAGCTGACTCCCCGTGTCCCCGGACAGCCGGACGCACCGTCCGTCGAGCACCGGATCACGCGGATACGCCGACGCCTGGAACGCCTGATAGGGGTCGCCGCGACCGAGGGCAACGCGCTCATCCCGTTGCGCAACGGCGACGAGATCTTCACCGCGATGCTGACCGCGATCCGCCGGGCCGACCACACCGTCGACATGATGACGTTCGTGTACTGGCGGGGAGACATCGCCCGCGAGTTCGCGCAGGCCCTCGCGGAGCGTGCCCGCGCCGGTGTGCGGGTGCGGTTGCTGCTCGACGGGTTCGGCAGCCGGCTCATCGAGGCCGAGCAACTGGAGACGATGGAGCGGGCGGGCGTGCAGGTGGCCTGGTTCCGCAAGCCGTTGTATCTCTCCCCGCTCAAACAGAACCACCGCTGTCACCGCAAGGTCCTCGTCGTGGACGAGGAGATCGCGTTCACCGGCGGGGTGGGCATCGCCCAGGAATGGTGCGGCGACGCGCGCGACGAGAACGAGTGGCGTGACACGCATGTCGAGGTCCGCGGACCCGCGGTGGACGGCGTGGCCGCGGCGTTCGCGCAGAACTGGGCCGAGTGCCACGACGAACTCTTCGACGAACGCGACCGGTTCATCGAGCACCGCCCGCAGGGGAACGCGATCGTGCAGGTGGTGCGCGGCTCGGCCAGCATCGGCTGGCAGGACATGCAGACCCTGATCCGCGTCATGCTGGAATCCGCCGAGAAGCGCTTCCGCCTGGCCACCGCCTATTTCTCGCCGGACGGGTACTTCGTCGAGCTGCTGTGCGCCGCCGCCCGGCGCGGGGTGCTGGTGGAGATCCTGCTGCCGGGCCCCCACACCGACAAGCGCGTCTGCCAGTTGGCGGGCCAGCACCACTACGAGGACCTCATCGCCTGCGGAGTGAAGATCTACCAGTACCAGCCGACGATGATGCACGCCAAGGTCATCACCGTCGACGGCGTCGCCGCGCTGATCGGCTCGACCAACTTCAACCGCCGTTCCCTCGACCACGACGAGGAGATCATGCTCGCCGTCCTCGACGAGGAGTTCACCACCACTCTCGACGCCCACTTCGAGGCGGACATCAAGGTGAGCGAACCGATCCGGGCCGGCCGCTGGAAGAGACGCTCCGTACTGCAGAGAACCCGGGAAATGGCGGTGCAACCCATCCGACGTTTCCTGTGACACCGCCCCGAGCCGGGGTAGAGGGATGCAGATCCGGCTCCGTGGAGGGAGCCGAACCCGTGGAGAGAGAGCCGAGCATGACCGACGACGCCTATCTGTTCCTGCTCGACGACGTGTCCGCGCCGCTCGGCGTGGCCCCCGCCGCCGTCGACGGTCTCGCGTGCATGGAGACTCCGGCGGTACGCGCCTGGCTGGACGCTCAGGAGAGCGCGCCGAACTCCCCTCACCTGCGCCTGCTGCCACCGGAGGAGACGGCCGCCATTCCCGAGGGGGCGGAACGGCTGCCCGTCCCGTTGAGCGACGAGGAACTGAGCCGGGTACGCCACCTGATGACACCCGAACCGCTCGCCCGGGTCGAGGAGGAACTGCTCGCCTACCGCGACAGCGCGGACGGCCGGGACGGTCTGATCGCACGCGCCCTGGCCGCCGGTGTGCCACCGCACCGCATCGTCGAACTGACCGGGGTCGACCCCGCCACGGTGACGGCCGCGGCGAGCGGCTGACGCGCCGGACGCGAGTGCGGGCCGGGTCGTCCGAACGAGGGGCCACGCTCGTACCCGTGGGAGCCCCGGCGGGCTCTCGTGGCGCGCCGACCGAGCCGTACGCGACCTACGAACCCGCTGGGCAGACGTCTTCGACCGACAGGTGTACTCGCCCCGCGTCGACGTCGACGGCGACGATCCGCACCGACACGTCCTGGCCCTCGCGGACGGCATCGGCCATGTCCGCGACCGGCCCGGTGACCGGTACGAGTCCCTCCACACAGTCGGCGATGCGCACGAAGCAGCCGATCGGCGCGATCTTCGTGTCCGTTCCCGCGACGACCTGGCCGACGCGCCCGGCGAACCCGGGAAGAAGGTCCTCGTGCTCGGCCCATTCACGGAGTTCGATGCCCACTTGGTGCTGGTGCTCGGCATGCCAGACCACCTCGCCGGTGACGAGCTGACCGACGGGCGGCAGTTCCAGACACCGGGGCATTCTGTCGATGCGGGCCAGGCCCACGGCTTCGGGGTGGCCGTCGACGGAGAGGAAGGCACCGAAGGGCTGTCTGCCGATGACCTCGCCCGTGACCGGCGTCCCGACAGGCAGGGAACGGACCGTCGCCTTCCAGGCCGCCGCGCCACCGGTCGGCGGGCGCCAACCGTTCTCGGACGGCCAGGAGTACTCGGACATGGGCTGATCATGACACGCGACCGCAGCCTCCGGCGCTCCGCCGACGCCGGGCGCCGGCTCCGCCGACGTCGGGCGCCGCTGCTGAGGGCGGGCGCGCCGTCAGGCGCCGGCTCGGGCGAAGCGGAGTGTCGCCGTGATCGTCGCCTGGCCGCGCATCATGCCCAGTTGGTTCCAGGTGATGCCGAACTGCTCGCGGTCCACGGCGAATTCGGTCTCCAGCGTGAGCCCTTCGGCGGTCGCCTCCGTCAGGCGCGCGGTCAGGGAGCGTGACCTGCTGATGCCGCGCACGGTGAGCTGACCGACGACGTGCACCGTGTCACCGTCCCGGAGCTCGGCGCTGCGGACCGCGAAGGTGATCTCGGGGTGGCGTTCGACGTCGAAGAAGTCGGCGGACCGCAGGTGCTCGTCGCGCTTGGTGTTCCTGGTGTCCAGGGAGGCGGAATCGAAGGCCACGACACCGACCGCGGAGCCGTCGGGCCGGACCTCGCCCTGCCCGCGGACCGTGCCGAAGGCGCCCTTCACGGTGACGAGACCCCACATGGTTCTGTGCTGCACGGAGACGGTCGAGGCGGTGGTGTCGAGCTGCCACAGTCCGGTCTCCACGGCGACGGTCATGGTCTTTCTCCACTCGGTGAGGTCGTCCAAATTTGTATGACTGAAGCTAGCCCGTTATCCGAATTTGGACAACCCTTGTTCTCCATGTTCTTCAAAAATGGACAACAGTTACACTGGGTCCATGGCCGCCCTCGACAATGACCCCTCCCGCCTGCCCGAATGTCCGTCCGCGCGGGGCGACGGGCTGCTGCCCGCCGAGCTGCACGCCTGGATGCTTCTGCTGGCGGCGACGGGTGCCGTGGAGCAGCGGCTGCGCGTGGTCGTGAAGGAGCGGCTCGGGGTCTCGCACGACGAGTTCCTGATCCTCTGCCTGCTGGCCGCGCAGCCCGAGGAGGGGCTGCGGATGACCCGGATCGCGGAACTGCTGGGCCGGCCCAAGACCCGGCTCACCTATCAGATCGCCTGCCTCGGCCATGCCGACCTCGTCACCCGCGAATCGGTGTGCGGTGACAAGCGCGGCATCCAGGTCGCTCTCACCGACAAGGCGCGGCGTCTGCTGAAGGAGGCCTCCGGCCCACTGGGCGAGACCGTCACCGGCGCGCTCGGTCAGTTCATGGGGCCGGCCCAGCGTGAGGCGCTGCGGGGACTGCTGCCGGACCTCGTCCAAGCGCCTTCCGGCGAGCCGTCGGGCCCGGTGCCCGCGTGACCTGACCGGCCCCGGAAGTTCCCCGCCCCCGGTCACATAGGGAGAGGCTGACGGGGAACCCGAATGCTCCCGACCAGTCAAAGGAGAGCATTCGTGATCATTGCGGCGGTTGTTGGAATATGTGTGGTCCTGGCCGTTCTGGCCTTCTTCGTCCCTCGTCTCTCGCAGCACCCCGAGCGCGGCACACAGCGTTCGCTCGGTGCCGGGTCACGGGTCGGCGGCAAGGCGCCCGGCGTCCTGGGCAGGCTGTTCAGCAAGCCGTTCCGGACGAGTTCCCGCGCCGTCGGCCGCAGTGGCTCGGCGGGTCGTCGTACCCGCGGCCGCATGCCGTTCTGATCTCGGCGGTGCCATACCGACCGGTGTCACGGAGTACTCGGGCTCACGCGGGAGTGGTGCGATGAACGCTGAACAGGCCGACAGGCTGCTGGACGGGCTGACGGTGGACACCAGCCGGGAGGAGCGGCCGGTCCTGCTGGACGGGGCCGGCCGGCCGCTGAAGACGTGGCGCGAGAACCACCCCTACGGCCGCAAGGTCGGCCGCCAGGAGTACGAGCGGCGCAAGCGCGTTCTGCAGATCGAGCTGCTCAAGCTCCAGCGGTGGGTCAAGGACGCCGGCGCCCGGGTGATCGTGGTGTGCGAAGGACGCGACGCGGCCGGCAAGGGCGGCACGATCCAACGTCTCACCGAGCGGCTCAACCCGCGTGGCGCCAGGGTGGTGGCCCTGGACAAGCCCACCGAACGGGAGACGGGGCAGTGGTACTTCCAGCGGTACATCGCGCACCTGCCGACGGCCGGGGAGATCGTCTTCTTCGACCGGTCCTGGTACAACCGGGCCGGTGTGGAGCGCGTGATGGGCTACTGCTCGAAGGACCAGTACGAACTGTTCCTCGAACAGTGCCCGGCCTTCGAGCGGATGCTCGTCGACGACGGCTTCCTGCTGTTCAAGTTCTGGTTCTCCGTCTCCCGCGCCGAACAGCGCACCCGTTTCGCCATCCGGCAGGTCGACCCGGTGCGCCAGTGGAAGCTGTCGCCCACGGACGTGGCCTCACTGGACCGGTGGGACGACTACACGGAGGCCAAGGTCGACATGTTCCGGGCCACCGACACCGAGCAGGCCCCCTGGACCGTCGTCAAGAGCAACGACAAACGCCGTGCCCGGCTGGAGACCATGCGCAGTCTGCTGTCGCGCATCGACTACGGCAACAAGGACCCCGAGGCGGTCGGCACCCCCGACCCGCTCGTCGTCGGCGCCGCCAACACCCTTCTGGAACCCGGCGAGGAGGACACGGCCCTGTCGCCGACCCCCCTCTCCCACCGCACCGACGGGCCCGGCAGCCACCCCGAATCCACCTGACGCCGACCGCCTCGGGGGTCGGCGGTACGGTTCTCCCGGCCGCAAGATCACGTTCTCGCCCGGCTGCGGGAACAACGGGAGGAGACGTTCTCGATGGGGACCGTGGTGCACGTCCCGCAGACGCGGGACATGATCGGGGAGGAACTGTCCGGCGACGAGGCGCTCACCGCGCTGCGGCACTACGGAGGCCGTCGGCTGCTCCTGGACGCGTTCGCCCGGTTCCGCTACGCGGACGGCTTCACCAACTCCCGTTCGCTCGCGTTCCAAGTGGTCCTCGGACTGGTGCCGTTCACCATCGCGCTGGTCGGCGTGGCCACCACCGTGCACACGGAGAGCGTGGGACGGATCATCGAACTCACCCTGGGCCAGATCGTGCCGGGCGCGAGCGCGAGCCTGGTCGAGGACGCGCTGGACGGCACCGCGCGCAGCGCCGGTTCCGGCGTCTGGAACGCCGTCGCCATGTGGGTGGGACTGGGCTTCGCCGTCCTCAACCTCGCCTCCGCGATGGGGCAGGTCGAGCGCGGCGCCAACCGCATCTACGGCATCGAACGCGACCGGCCCTTCCTGAGGAAGTACGGGCGGTCCCTGCTCCTCGCCCTCGCGGCGGGCATGCCGATGGTGCTCGGCTTCCTCGTGCTGGTCGCGGGCGACGCCGTCGGGAACGCGGTGGTGCAGGCGCTCGGCTGGCCCGAGAACCGGCTCGACTGGTTGCGTCCCCTCGAAGTGCCGCTGGGCGTGATCCTGGCCTGGGTCGCCTCGGCGGTCATCTTCCGCTGGGCCCCGCGCCGGGACCAACCGGGCTACACCTGGCTCGCGTTCGGCTCGGCGGTCCACCTGGTCCTGTGGATCACGGCCACCTGGCTGCTCGCCCTCTACGTCGCCGAGAGCGGATCGTTCGGCGCCGTGTACGGACCGCTGACGGCGTTCGTCGCCCTGCTGCTGTGGGCCAACCTGACCGGTGTGGCGCTGTTCCTGGGCATCGCCTTCGCCGCTCAGCTCGAAGCGGCCCGGGCCGGCATCACCGAGGCGGTGCGTCCGGACCCGGGGCCGGGGCCGTGACGGGCCCACCCGCCGAACGGGGCATGCGGCCACGCCTCAGCCGCGCGGCAGGAACTCCTTGCGCCACTTGGTGATCTGGCGCGAGGGGTCGCCGGTGTACGACCACGGCGTACGCGTGGCGCGCTGCCCGACGATGTTGAACAGCGAACCGGCGATGTCCGTCAGACCGGCCGAACAGGCCGCGTGGGTCAGGTAGTTGAGGTCGCGGACTTCGCCCGGGGGAGGGGGGCCGTCCGGCCGCCCGGTGATCCAGCGCTGCCAGGTGCGCCGTACGTCGCTGGCGGCGCCGTCGTGGCTCCAGTGCTGCCCGATGCCGACACCGGTCGACCGCGACCCGTTCTCCTCCCGCAGCGCCCGATACTCCTCGACCCGGGCGTACTGCACCAGCACCGGCAGCGGCGAGCCCGGCGGGGCCACACCGGCCGCGTCCCGGGCGAAGTCGTACATCAGGCCGTGCGAGCCGTGCCAGCGCGAGGAGTAGTAGTGCAGCACCTGGAGGTGGCCCTCCACGCTGAACGGGTCGCGGTCGTACAACTCGTCCCACCAGCGCGCCAGTTCCTGGCGGCGCACCCCTCCGCCGTAGAGCCGGGCCACCGAGATCAGGGAGATCCAGGGGGTCGGATCGTCGGGGTAGGCCTCGGCCGCCTCGAAGCAGGCCACCGCCGCGCTGTCGATGCGCCGCGGGTCGATGGGGACGCCCCGGCCGGCGGTGATGGCCAGGTTGAAGGCCCGCGCCGTCTCGGTGGCGGCCCGCAGCACCAGGGCGTCGGCGCTGCGGGGCTCGGCGGCGAGCCAGGACTCCACGGTCGAACTGCCCGCGCACGCCTGCGCGAGCATCCGGACCCGGTGGCCCCGGGCCACCCACGCCGGGCCGGTCATGCGCAACAGCTCGCGGGGGCCCTGCCAGCGGCCGATGACGATGTCCTGCCGGGCCGAGGTCAACGGCGCGTCACCGCAGTCGGAGTCGAAGTCGGGGGTGAAGCGTTCTCGCGCCATCGGGTCCCTCTCAGAAGTCGGTCGGGAGACCCTGATGGGCATGGGAGCGTTCGGCCGCCGCCGCGGCTGCCGCGGCGTCACCCGATGCGGCATCCGTCTCGACGGCCTCGGCGGCGTCGAGCGGGGCGGGCCGGTAGTACTCACTGCCCTTGCGCCAGTACCAGAGCATCGGGATCACACCGACCGCCAGGCCGCCGAGCCCGATCGCCACGGACGCGCCGCTCAGCTCGCCGAGCGACTCGACGAGCACCCAGAACATGAACAGGGCGCCGAGCAGCGGCCACAGCCCGCCGAAGACGAAGTTCGACACGGACTTCAGCAGCATCCTGCGGTAGGCGACGACCACCGCGAGCCCGGCCAGCCCGTAGTACACGGCGATCTGCAGGCCGATCGCGGAGATGGCGTCCGCGAGGATGTCACCGACCGACCCGAGGGCGTTGGAGGCCACGAACATCACCAGCGCCACGCCGCCCACCACGACGATGGCCACGTAGGGGGTGTTCCAGGTGCGGTGGACGCGGCCGAGCGCCTCGGGCATCGTGCGGTCGCGGCCCATCGCGAACAGCGAGCGGGTGACCTGGATGAGGGTGGTCTCCAGGGTCGCGATGGTCGACAGCATCACGGCCACGATGAGCAGCTTGCCGCCCAGCCCGGGCCACACCTCCTCGCCGAGCACCGCGAGGACGTTGGCGTCGTTCTGCTGGATCTGGGTGTCGGTCAGGATGACGTTGACCGCGATGGTGAAGACCTCGAAGAGAAGGAAGACGATGCCGACGCCGATCAGACCGGCGAGACCGGTGGTGCGCCGGCTGTCGCGGGTCTCCTCGCTGAGGTTGCTGGTGACGTCCCAGCCCCAGTAGTAGAAGGCGGCGATCAGCGCACCCGAGGCGAAGCCGCTCACCCCGTCGAAGTGGCTGAAGCCCAGCCAGGACCATTCGAAGGAGCGGGCGCTGTCGCCGTGCAGCAGCGCCAGCACGGCGAACAGGGCCAGGATGACCAGCTCCACGCCCGACATGATGAGCTGGGCGCGGACGGTGAGGCGGGCGCCGCCGAGGACGACCGCCAGCATGACCAGGAACCAGAAGGCGCCGACCGTCGTGGCCAGCGCGGTGTTGTCGGCCAGGTCCTCGTCGAACAGGGACAGCGTCATCGCGCCGGCGGGCAGCGAGCCGGCCACCATGAAGATGGTCGCGGAGATCACCAGGGCCCAGCCGCTGAGGAACCCCAGGAAGGGGTGGAGCGTGCGGCCCACCCAGGAGTAGCTGGCGCCCGCGTTGACGTCGATGCGGCTGAGGTAGCTGAAGGCCAGGGCGATGCCCAGCATGGGTATCGCGCAGTACAGCAGCGCCGCCGGGCTCGCGAGGCCCACCGCGCCGACGAGCACGGCGGTGGTCGCGGCGATCGAATAGGCGGGCGCACTGCCCGCCACCGCCATGACCACCGTGTCGAACGTGCCGAGGACATTGGCCTGCAGCCCTCTGCCCCTGTTGTTGCTCATCGATGCGCTGCCTTCGTAAGGGCACGACGGACGGGCGCCTGGGCCGCCGGCGTGGAGGACTCGGGGGATGATGCTGCCTCGGGCCCGGAGGGGGAGGTCTTCGGGCCCGGGGCGGGAACGGGGGAGCGCATCGTGCACCGGCAAGTCGGCGAGCGAATGATCACACCGTGTGTGCGAGTGATGATATCCGCGATGTTTGAGGGTTCAAGATTGACTGGTGGGTAATCTTCCGAGTTGGCGAAAATTTTCATCGCACCGGCGATCGGCCCGTGCGGGCGGCCACGACGGCCGGCATCCGCTCCGGCGCAACCGGGGCTTTCGGCTGCTGTGGATCGGTCAGCTGCTGTCCGACACCGGCTCGCAGATCAGCGCGATCGGCTATCCGCTGCTCATCCTGGCCCTGACCCACTCGGCGGTGCTCGCCGGGCTGGTGGGCACGGTACGGGCCGTCGCCCTGCTGTGCCTGCAACTCCCCGCGGGAGCGCTGGCGGACCGGTTCGACAGGCGGCTGACGATGATCGTCTGCGACGCCGCACGCGCCGTCCTGCTCGCCCTGCTCGGCATCCTGATCGTGCTGGATCTCGCGTCCTGGCCGGTGATCCTCGCCGTGAGCCTGATCGAGGGGGCCGCCGGTGCCCTCTTCAACCCGTCGGCCGCCGCCGCGCTGCCGGCCGTCGTGCCGGACCGACAGCTCGAACAGGCCTGGGCCGCCACCGAAGGCCGGACCTACGGGGCCGGCCTCGCGGGCCCGGCGCTCGGCGGCCTGCTGTTCGGGGTGGGCCGGGCCGTCCCGTTCCTGGCCGACGCCCTCTCCTTCGCGGTCTCGTGCGGCATGGTCAGCCGGATCCGCGGGCGGTTCCGGCCGGAGAACGCGGCCGGGCGCACGACGCTGTGGCGTGAGGTGCTGGACGGTCTGCGACTCGTCTGGCAGGTGTCCGTTCTGCGGGCGGCACTGATCCAGACACCCTTGGTGAACTTCGCCTTCAGCGGCGTGATCTTCGCTCTCACCCTCACGCTGCGACAGGGCGGTGTCTCCACCACGGTGATCGGTCTGGTGCAGGCGGCCGTCGCGGCCGGCGGGCTCCTCGGCGCCGTGATCGCTCCCTGGCTGCAAGGACGCGCGCGGCTGGCGACGCTGGCCACCGCCATCACCCTGGCCGGGGCCCTGCTGTTCGGCACCGCGGCCCTGCTCCTCCCGTCACCGCTGGTGGCGGCGCCGGTCGCACTGGCACTGCTGCTCGCCCCGGCCGCGAACGGCGCGCTGGTCGCCGTGGTGCTGCGCAGCGCGCCGGAGCACATGCGCGGCCGGGTCATCAGCACCGTGGTGACGGCGGCGACCGCCCTGGCGGCCCTGGGGCCGCTGAGCGCCGGCCTGATCGTGCAACACGCCTCCGGGGCCTGGGCGGTGGGCGCCTTCGCCGCCACGACCGCCGTCGCGGCCGTACTGTGCCTGATCCTGCCGGGTTTCCGGCACGCGGATTCCGCGGCGACCGCACCGGGCTGAATACGTACGAGCGGACGGCGTGTGCGGTGCGGTGCCGTGCTGGACGCGCGCGGGCGCCGGTGAGGACGCCGGCGTCCGCGCGCGGCGGGGCGGTGGATCTCAGGCCGTGTCCGGGAGCGTCACCGGCCCCGCCTGCGGCCGCTTCGCCGAGCGCCCGTCGCCCGACGAACGCCCCCGCAGCCGCCGCCACAGCCACGGCCCGAGGAAGTCCACGGCCCAGCGCACCTCGACACCGACGGCCCGCAGCGCGGGGACCGGCGGCCGGGGAGGCAGCGGCTCGGCCCAGCCGTCGTGGCCGGGCAGACCGAGGGTGTGGGCCATGCCGGAGGCGATCCGCGCGTGGCCCAACGGGCTCGCGTGCAGCCGGTCGTCGGCCCACAGGCGCGGATCGGTGGTGACCGGGTGGGCGAAGACGTCCAGGACGAGGACGCCGTGACGCTCCGCGGTGGCGCGCAGGCGGGTGTTGAGGTCGAGGATGCGCGGCAGCACCCGGCGGGCGAGCGGCGAGACCTTCCCCAGGTCCGGGAAGTTCACGGTGGCCACCTGGGCGCCCGACGCCGTGAGACGGACGAACATCTCCTCGATGTCGGCGACGACCGACGCGGCGTCGAAGCCGGACCGCACCAGGTCGTTCATACCGGCCATCACGGTCACGAGGTCGGGCTTCAACTCCATTGCCGGCCCCAGCTGTTCGGCCCGGATCTGGGCCGCCGTCCTGCCGCGCACGGCGAGGTTGGCGTAGGACAGGCCCGGCTGCCGCTCCGCCAGGGCCTCGGCCAGCCGGTCGGCCCAGCCACGGTGCCCGCCGACCGGATCGGGGTCGCCGAGGCCCTCCGTCATGCTGTCGCCGATCGCCACGTAGCGCAGGTAGGGGTGAGGAGCCGTCATGACGAGCAACCCTACCCAGGCACCTCGACCCGGGTGCTGGGGTGGTCGTGGGCGGCCCGGAGGAGAGCGGCGGCCCCGCGGACGGCCGCGGTGTGCGGGCCGACGACGGTCCGCACGGGAGCACGCAGCCGTTCGGCGAGTCCGGGGCCGACGTGCGGGCGCAGGGCTCCGCCGCCGGCCAGCAGGACGCCCCGTCGCAGCGCGTCGTGGGTCCGGAACGTGTGGTCCTGATCCAGCATGGCCTCCGTCATGGCGGCGATCGCGTCGGTGATCCGCGCCGCCGGGGTGCGCCGGCCCGCGTCGCCGGTGCCCAGGACGGTGCGGCGGGCGTCGGTCACGGCGCCGTCGTCGAGAAGGACGACGTCGGTGACATGGGCCCCGATGTCGGCGACGAGCACGGGCCGGGTCAGGTCTGCGTCGGCGGCGACGGCCACGGCGCGGGCGGCGGGAACGGTGAGGACGGTGTGCGGCCGCAGGATCTCGGCCGCGGCTCGGGCCTCGGCGCGGAAGGCGACACCCCCCAGCGCGGGTGTGGTCAGGATGAGCAGGGGGTGGGCCGTGCCGGGCAGCCGATGGCCGAGCAGACGGTCGAGCATCCGGGCGGTCGCGGCGGTGTCGACGATGGCGCCGCCTCTGACGGGATGGACGATACCGTCGCCGAAGGCCGTCGTGGGCACGTCGAAGAGTGGTCCGCCGCCCGAACTCCAGGCACGCGTACGGGCGCTGCCCAGGTCCAGGGCGATGCCGCGGCACTGCCGGCACCAGGGCCATGGCCGGTGCCGGAGGCCGGCGGAGCGGGGGCGGCGGGCCGCGGTCACCGGCCGGCCTCCCTGAGGTGCTGGCAGCGACCGCAGTAGCGGGCCTGCGGCACGATCGTCAGACGGTCACGGTCGATGGGGCCGCGGCACAGATGGCAGGTGCCGTAGCGGCCCTGGTCCATGCGCTCCAGGGCCGCCTCCACGTCGGCGAGGACCATCCGGGCGGACGCGGCGAGCTGGACGCGGACCTCGGTCTGCGAGGCGGCCCGCCGGTCGAGCAGTGCCTCGGTACGGGGCACGGCGGGGGCCGTGAGCTGCTGGATCTGTTCGCGGCGAAACGCGCGCTGCTCGTTCAGGCTGTCGCGCAGCGCGGTGAGGTCCTCGGCCGACAGGGCCGTGCCGCGTGCGTGTGCGCCGATGGTCTGCTGGTTCACCACTTCACCCCTCGGGCGGTCAGGGAGACGAGAAGGCCGGCCGACGGTCGTCAGGCCGCGTCGCGCTGGCAGGGGACGCACCACCCCGTGTAGGGCAGGATCTCCAGCCGCTCGACCGGGATGGGCTTGGAACAGCCCCGGCACGTGCCGTAGGTGCCGTCCTGGACACGGGTGAGGGCCGCGTCGATCTCCTTGAGGACCCGCTGGATGGTGTCCCGCTGCGCCGACATCAGCTGTTCCTCCGCCGTGTGTCCGGCTTCGGCGAGGGCCCGCAGCTGTGTCAGGCGGGTGTCGCGTTCGTGCGCGAGGCGCTGGCGGGCCTCGTGCGCGGGCAGCCCTCCGGGCCGGGACGCGGTCCGCATGTCGGGCCGGGGCGCGGTCCGCATGTCGGGCTGGGGCGCGGTCCGCATGTCGGGCTGGGGCGCGGTCCGCATGTCGGGCTGGGGCGTATCGAGTGACATCGCGGTTCCTGTCTTCCGCACGGTGGATGGGGGCATGACCCCACCGTGGCCGATGCACCGCGCGAAACCCATCGGGCGCGATACCCATTCGCCGTCGCGGGGGGTCTACGGTGAGGTGGGCCGACCGGGAGCGGAAATGGGCATCGGAGCCCATCGACGCGGCCCCCCGGGTGCGGGCAGGCTGACATGAGCCCGGCCCGCGCGGCGGCGGGACGCGGCATCTGGACCGGGTCGCGCGGCGGCCGTGGACGAGACACAGGCCGTGTCACGGGCAGGAAGGAGGGCTTCGTCGCCGTGTCCCTGTTCTGGCGGATCTTCGCCCTCAACGCCGTGGTGCTGGGGACCGCGACGGCGCTGCTGCTGTGGGCTCCCGTGACCGTGTCCGTCCCGGTGGTGCTGACCGAGGCGATCATCCTCGTGGCCGGCCTGGTCGTCATGCTGATCGCCAACGCCGCCCTGCTGCGGATCGGCCTCGCCCCGCTGGAGCGGCTGACGAGACTCATGACGACGGTCGACCTGCTGCGGCCCGGGCAACGGCTGCCGGAGCACGGCCGGGGCGAGACCGCCGAGCTGATCAGCACCTTCAACGCAATGCTGGACAGGCTCGAACACGAGCGGGCGTCGAGCAGCGCCCGCGCGCTGCTCGCCCAGGAGGACGAGCGGCGCCGCATCGCCCAGGAACTGCACGACGAGGTGGGCCAGAGCATGACCGCGGTCCTGCTGGGGCTCAAGCGCGCGGCGGACGACGCGGAGGAGCCGCTGCGCGGTGAGCTGCACCAGGCACAGGAGATCACCCGCGAGAGCCTGGACGAGGTCCGCCGCCTGGTGCGCCGGCTGCGACCGGGAGTCCTGGACGATCTCGGTCTGGTCAGCGCCCTGACCTCGCTGACCACCGAGTTCGCCACCCAAACCGGGCTGCGCGTCGTCCGCCGCTTCGACACCGGTCTGCCCGCACTCGACCAGGAGACCGAACTGGTGCTGTACCGGGTCGCGCAGGAGGCCCTGACCAACGCGGCCCGCCACGCCGAGGCCGGGCGCGTCGAGGTGAGCCTGGCCCCGGCCGGCGGCGCGGTCGTGCTGGCCGTCGTGGACGACGGCCGGGGGACAGGGGTGGCCCGGGAGGGCGCGGGGATCCGCGGGATGCGCGAGCGGGCCCTGCTCATCGGGGCCACGCTGGACGTCACCTCCCAGCCGAGGGCCGGTACACACGTCCGGCTGACCGTACCCGTCCCCAGGAAGCAGCCATGACCCCCACCGAGCCGGCCGTGATCCGCATCCTCCTCGCCGACGACCACGCGCTGGTGCGACGCGGTGTGCGGCTCATCCTCGACGGCGAACCGGACCTCCGGGTCGTCGCCGAGGCCGGGGACGGCGCGGAGGCCATCACCGAGGCCCGTACCCACGAGGTCGATCTGGCGGTGCTGGACATCGCCATGCCCCGGATGACGGGTCTGCAGGCCGCCCGGGAACTGATCGCGCTGAAGCCGGACCTGCGGGTGCTGATGCTGACCATGCACGACAACGAGCAGTACTTCTTCCAGGCGTTGAAGGCGGGCGCCAGCGGATACGTCCTGAAGTCGGTCGCCGACCGCGACCTGGTCGCCGCCTGCCGGGCCGCCGTGCGCGACGAGCCCTTCCTCTATCCGGGGGCGGTCACCGCGCTGGTCCGCAACTACCTCGACCGGGTCCGCCACGGTGAGGAACCGCCCGACCAGGTCGTCACACCCCGGGAGGAGGAGGTTCTCAAGCTCGTCGCCGAGGGGCACTCCTCCAAGGAGATCGCCGAGATGCTCTTCATCAGCATCAAGACCGTCCACCGGCACCGGGCGAACCTGCTGCACAAGCTCGGCCTGCGCGACCGCCTGGAACTCACGCGCTACGCCATCCGCGCCGGCCTCATCGAACCCTGACTCCGTCCGCCTGATCCGCGCCGGTCCGGAACTCCCGGACCGGGCAAGCGCGTTGGCACTGACGAGGCACTTACTTCAGACACCGGAACGGGGAGGGGGCACATGGCACGCGGCCTGCCCACCGTCCCCCGCGGGGGCGGCCCCGGCGTCGGCCCCGCAGCGGTGCTCGCCGTCCTGGTCGCCGTCCTCACCGCCCTGCTCCTGCTGCCTGTGTACGGAGGCGCGCCCCGCGTGCCCGACCGCGTGGCGTCGGCCGTCGAGGGCCGGGCCGTGTCGGCCTTCGAGGTCGCGCGGGCCGACAGCGGGGCACCGGCGGACGACGGGCACTGCGCCGTCCTGCTGCGAAGCCCTCGCGATGTCCCCGGCGAGAGGCCGGCGCCGCCGGCCACGGTCGCCGTCGCCGCGCACCGCGCGACCGTCGGCCCGCCGTGGCTCGTCCGCACGACCTCCCCGGCCGCGGCGACCCCGCCGGCCGCGCCCCCTCCGACAGGCCGCCACCAGGGGCGGGCGCCACCTCCACCACCAGGCACCTGAGCTTCCCTTTCTTTCCGTCGACCGCGGTCATGCCTGGCCGCGGTGTGCCTGCCGGAGGCCCCTGTTGACCCGCGCCCCGCGCATCCGAGGGCTGCTCGCCCTCGCCGCTGTCGCCCTGTCCCTGTACATCGCCCTCACCACACCCGTTCACCTCGGACTCGATCTGCGGGGCGGCACGCAGATCGTGCTGGAAACCCGCCCCACCGATACCGACACCGCCGACACCGCCGACACCACCGACACCGCCGACACCGCCGACGCCGACGGCGAAGCCACCGACCGCACCCTGGAGGTGCTGCGCGGACGCATCGACGCCCTCGGCGTCGCCGAACCCACCCTCGCGCGCTCCGGCGACAACCGGATCGTCGTCGAACTGCCCGGAGTGCAGGACCCGGCCGAGGCCGCCGACGTCCTCGGCCGCACCGCCCAGCTCACCTTCCACCGGGTCCTCGGCACGACGACCGCCACCGACGACACGGACAAGGACGCGCCGAAGCAGCCGCGGGAGCGGGTCCTGGCCGACGAGTCCGGTCAACTCCTGCGCCTCGAAGCGGCCTCGCTGACCGGTGGAGACGTCGAGGAAGCCGCCGCGCGGATCGACCAGCAGACCGGCGCCGGATGGCATGTGACCGTCGACTTCGAGGGAGCCGGCCGCGACGGCTGGGCCCGCCTGACGGGCGAGGCCGCCTGCGCCCCGGCCGGAGACCCGGCCCGGCGGGTCGCCATCGTCCTCGACGACAAGGTCATCACCTCGCCCCAGATCGATCCGTCGGTCGGCTGCGGCGCCGGCATCAGCGGTGGCTCCACCCAGATCACCGGATCGTTCGACGCCGACGAGGCCAGGGAACTCGCCCTGCTCATCAACGGCGGCGCCCTGCCCGTACCGGTGGAGAACGTCGAGCAGCGCACCGTCGGCCCCACCCTCGGCGCCCAGGCCATCGAGGCCAGCGCCTGGGCCGCCGCGGTGGGCACCGCGCTCACCGCGCTGTTCATCATCGCCGTCTACCGGCTCATGGGCGTCCTCGCCACCGTGGCGCTGCTCTGCTACGGCCTGATCTCCTACGCCGCGCTCGCCGCCCTGGGCGCCACCCTCACCCTCCCCGGCCTCGCCGGATTCGTCCTGGCCATCGGCATGGCGGTCGACGCCAACGTCCTGGTCTTCGAACGGGCCCGCGAAGAGTACGCCTCCCACCACCGGCCCAGCCCACGCTCGGCCCTGACGGCGGGATTCCGGGGTGCCTTCAGCGCGATCACCGACTCCAACATCACCACCCTCATCGCCGCCGGGCTGCTGTTCTTCCTCGCCTCCGGACCCGTACGCGGCTTCGGCGTCACCCTGGGCATCGGCGTCCTCGCCTCCATGTTCAGCGCCCTGGTCATCACCCGGGTGCTCGCCGAACACGCCGCCTCCCGGCCCCGGATCCGCCGTCGCCCCCGCCTGACGGGCATCGACCGGACCGGTGCCGTCCGCGACCGCCTCACCCGCACCCCACCGCAGCTGATGCGCAGGCCCCGGCGGTGGCTGGCCGCCTCCGCCGTGGTCCTCGCCGTCGCCGTGGCCGGGATCGGCGTACGCGGCCTGGACTTCGGGATCGAGTTCACCGGAGGCCGCCTCGTCGAGTACTCCACCGCCACACCCGTCGACGCCGACCGGGCGCGCGCCGCTCTCGCCGACGCCGGATTCCCCCGAGCCGTCGTCCAGACCTCCGGCGACAGCCAACTCACCGTCCGCACCGACCGGCTGACCGACGCGCAGGCGGCAGCCGTCACCGACACCATCGGCACGCTGACCGACCGCGCCGACAAGGTCCGCGAGGAGGCCATCGGCCCCAGCCTCGGCAAGGAGCTGCGCAACGGCGCCCTGATCGCCCTCGTCGTGGCCCTCGGCGCCCAGCTCCTCTACCTCGCGGCCCGCTTCCGCTGGCTGTTCGGCACCTCCGCCGTCGCCGCGCTCGCCCACGACGTGGTGATCCTCATCGGCGTCTTCGCCTGGCTGGGCAAGCCCGTGGACGGCGTCTTCCTCGCCGCCCTGCTCACCGTCATCGGCTACTCGGTCAACGACTCCGTGGTCGTCTTCGACCGCGTCAGGGACCTGAGCCGCGCCGACCGAACCGCCCCCTTCGCGGCCGTCGCCAACCGGGCTCTGCTGCAGACGCTGCCCCGCACCGTCAACACCGGCATGGGAGCCGCCTTCATCCTCACCGCCCTGGCCGTCCTCGGCGGTGACTCCCTCGCCGACTTCGCCCTCGCCCTGCTGATCGGGCTCGCCGTGGGCACGTACTCCTCCATGTTCACCGCCACCCCACTCGCCATCGAGCTCCACCGGCGCCGCTGACACGACGGGCGCGCGGCCGGTGCCGCGCGCCCGGCACGGCTGCCGTGAAAACCGTTGTCCGGGCGGCCGAGGACGGTGATAGACAGTCAGCGTGACGAAGACGGTGACCACGACCCTGGACTTCCCCGCACGGTTGCGGATGATCGAGGAACGGTCCGACGCGTTCCGGGCCGTGATCGCCGCCGCGCCCAGCCTCGCGGAGCGGGTGCCGACCTGCCCCGAGTGGACGCTGCTGGATCTGGTGCGGCACCTGGGCACGGTGCACCGCTTCTGGGCCGCCACCGTCGCCGCGGGCCCGGCCGACGCTCCCCCGCCCGAGACCGCCCCGGACGCGCCAGGGGAGCGCGCGGCCCTGCTGGCCTGGTCGGCCGAGGCCACGGAGCAACTGCTCGCGGCACTGCGGGAGTCCGGCCCGGATCGCGGCTGTTGGACCTGGTGGGGTACGTCGCAGTCGCCGCAGACCTGCGGCGCGGTCGCCCGGCACCAGGTCCAGGAGGCGGCGGTGCACACCTACGACGCCCAGATCACCACGGGCGGCGCGCGGCCGCTGCCGGACGAGTCGGCACTCGACGGCGTCGACGAGTTCCTGTCCACCTGCTGTGCGGGGACGGCCCCCTGGCCCCACGAGCCCGCCACCGTCGACTGTCTCACCACCGAGGGCCCCGCGTGGCGCCTCACGCTCCGCGCCGACGGGACACGGGCCGCCCGCCTCCCCGACTCCGGCACGACGCCTGCCGACGCCTCCCTGCGGGGCACGGCCGGCGATCTGGTCCTGGCCCTGTACGGCCGGATCCCGGTGGACTCCCTGAAGGGGGACGGCGACCGCCGCCTCTTCGACCTGCTCCTGGCCTGGGACCCGGAAGAGGATGAGTAGCCCCCGCGAGCACCGCGGGGAGACCCCGCCGCGCTTCACCCTGGCCGCGACCACCCTCGACGCACCGGACGCCCGCGAGCCGGCGCGGTTCTACCGGCGTCTCCTACGGTGGCCGACGCGGAAGGAGGAACCGGACCGGGTCGAGATCGCCCCGCCCGGCGGCGGCGGGCTGTCCTTCCGGACCGAGCCGATGTACACCCGGCCGCAGTGGCCTTCCACCCGGTCCGGGCAGCGGATGGTGGCCATCTGAACATCGAGGTCGGCGACCTGCCGGCGGCCGTCGAGCGCGCGCTCGCACCGGGGGGCGAGCATGGAGGAGTTCCAACCCCGGTCCGACGTACGCGTCCTGTCCGATCCGGCCGGTCACCCGTTCTGCCTCTTCGTGCGCGGCGCTCATGGAGGGGACGCAGGCCCCAGGGGTGAGCCGGGGGCCTGCGTCGGCTTCAGCGGGTCGTGGTGTGCGACCCGGGTGCGATCAGTGGCCGACGGACCGGGGCGAAGGTGCCTCGGCCCCCTTCGTCGCGAGCGAGCCGCCCATCGCGGTGAGCGCCGACTGGTAGGCCGCCTTCTTGTTGCCGTTGCGGTCGAACAGCAACGGGTTCTCCCCGCTGCGCCAGGAGTCGCTGTCGCGGATGCCCCAGACGGTGATGCCGGTGCAGCGCGCCACGTTCATACACGCCCGGACCGTGTTCGCGTACGCGGACCCCGGTGCCTGCGCGATGTCCAGTTCGGTGATCTGCACGTCCACGCCGAGCGCGGCGAAGCTCGACAGCGTGGTCTGGAAGCTGCCGGGGGGACCGCCGGCGCCGAAGTGTGCCTGGAGGCCGACGCAGTCGATGGGCACACCCCGTGCCTTGAAGTCGCGGACCATGCGGTAGACGCCCTGGGTCTTGGCGGCGTTCCAGTCCTCGATGTTGTAGTCGTTGTAGCAGAGCTTGGCCGCCGGATCGGCCGTGCGGGCGGTGCGGAACGCCTGCTCGATGAAGCCGGTGCCCAGTACGTCCCGGAAGACCGAGCTGCGCATCTGGCCGCTGTTGCCGTCGGCGAAGGCCTCGTTGACCACGTCCCAGGAGTGGATCCGGCCCTTGTAGTGGTTCATCACCGTGGTGATGTGGTTGTTCATCACGCCGCGCAGGGTGTTCGCGTCGCGGATGGAGTTGACCCAGCCGGGGAGCTGCTGGTGCCACACCAGCGTGTGGCCGCGCACGCGCTGGCCCCGGGAGGCCGCGCGGTTCATGATCTGGTCGCCGCCGCCGAAGGTGAACTGGCCACGGTTCCGCTCGGTCGAGTCCCACTTCATCTCGTTCTCGGCCGTGACCGAGTTGAACTCGCGGTCCAGGATGCCGGTGTACTGGCCGTCACCGAGCCGTCCGGCGGCAACGGCGGTTCCGAAGTACCGCCCGGACTGGGCGGCCTGGGCGCCCAGGGTGGACGCCTTGACCGCTTTCGGCGCCGCTTCGGTGGCGGCGCCCGGTACCGTCTCCGGCGCACCGGCGGCGATGCCGGGCGTGACCAGGGACATGACGGCTGCCAGGCCCAGTACCGACGCCTGGCGCCGGCCGAGCCGTTTCAACGGGTTCATCGTTCTCCTCGTACGGTCGGGTGCGAGTGATGGTCGTGCTGGTGATGCGGGTGCGGAGGCTTCAGGGAGTGGAGGTCTCAGGGGATGGAGGTTTCAGGGGGTGGTCAGCTCGAAGCGTGTGACGCGGACCGAGCCGCCGAGTGCCTGCGTGGCGTGGTTGAAGAGGGCGAACCGGTAGCCCATGAAGAAGCGCCAGTCGTTGCCCATGGAGAAGGCGGGCCCGAGGCGGGTGAAGCGGGTGCCGTCGGTGCTGTAGGAGAAGGTGCCCGGCCGGGGTGATCCGGGGCGGATGTCGGCGTTCGCCCGCAGCCAGACGCGACCGCCCGGCACGCTCGCGCTCGCCCGTTCGACACCGGTGCCGGTGGTGTTCCAGCTGCCGTCCATGGTCAGCCCGTCGACCATGACCAGCCGTGTCGCACCGCCGTCGCGCTTGAGGCCGATCCACGCGGAGGAGTCACGCAGCAGCGCCAGTCCCGCCCGGTCGCCGTCCCGCATGGCCGAGGGGTCCAGCTGGACCGTGGCCGTGGAGGTGGGGCCCTGGATGCGGTGGGTGAGGGTGTTACGGGCCCAGTACAGGTCGCCCGTGACGGTCGCGGTGCGCAGGGTCAGGCCGTTGTTCACCGACCACTTGGTGTTGTCCGGGTTGTGGTTCCACTCCCACTTCGGCTTGAGGGCCGTGCCGTCGAAGGTGTCGACCCCGGTCATGGGGGTGGTCGGGCGGGGTGGGGCGGGCACCGCCGGCGCGGGATACGAGGCGCCCCAGGTGCCGTTCATGAGCTGCACGACGGGCCAGCCGTCCGAGGTCCAGGTGACCGGCGCCAGGGCGGGTACCCGGCCGCCGGGGTAGGCGTCCACGAAGGCCAGGTAGTACCAGGCCCCGCTCTGCGTCTGCACCAGTCCGCCCTGGTGCGGGACACCGCCGCCGGGGATCGGCCCGCGCAGGTCGAGGAGGACCTGCCGCATCGTGTACGGACCGAAGGGGCCGCTCGACGACTTCAGGATGTACTGGCCGTTCGCGGGGCGGGTCAGGAAGATGTAGTACTGCCCGTTGATCCGGTAGAAGCGGGAGCCCTCCAGGGTGCCGACACTCGACGGTGTGGTGAACACCTGCTGGGTGCGGACCTGGGTGCGGCCGTCCGGCGAGAGCTGGGCCACGCTGATGGTGGAGTTGCCGTAGGCCACGTACAGGGTGTCGTCGCTGTCCACGAGCAACCCCGCGTCGTAGTACGGCGTGTTGATCGTGGTGAGCCTGTTCCACGGGCCCTCGACGGCGGTGGCGGTGTAGACGTACGTCCGGGCGAAGTCGATCTGGCCGAGCCAGTAGAAGGTCCCGTTGCTCGGGCGATGGGCCAGTGACGACGCCCAGATGCCGCGGACGTAGCCACGGCCGCCGTTCAGGTCGTATTTGGCGCCGAAGTCGAGGGTCGGCACCGCGTGACCGGCGATCTCCCAGTTCACCAGGTCGTACGAGCGCAGCACGGGCGCGCCCGGCGAGTAGTGCATCGTGGAGGCCGAGGCGTAGTAGGTGGCGCCGACGCGGATGATGTCGATGTCCGCGAAGTCCTGCCAGACGACCGGGTTGGTGAAGTCCGCGGCGGCCGGCCCGGCCGGCTCCTGTGCCGGACCGGGGGCCGCGACGCCGTGCGACGCTCCGGCCAGGGGGAGCAGGGTGCCCGTCACCAGACCGGTGGCTGCGGTCAGCGCACGACGGCGATCCCAGAAGTGATCAGGCCATGACATATCCATGTCGTTCTCCTAGCGCGGCCGGGCCGTCGTGGGTGGCGCGTGGAGCCGCCGTGCCTCGGGATCGAGGGGCGGGTGCTTGTGCCGACGTACGTCGTAGGAGGTGCCTGACTCGGCGCGCGGTCCGCCGTGGCAGAACTTGCCCGTCCTGCCTGGTTCGTGATGTCGGACACCGATCGGCACATCGAGCACTTTGGATGATAGGAGGCCGGTGTGCCCCGTCAATACCTCTCGCATGATTCGGTGTTCAGGTCGAAAGATTTCGTTCGCATCGCGCGTCGGAGTCGGCTGCTTCCGCCGAGGTCCGGAGGCTCCTATGCCTGGTCCACGCCAACTCCGGTGTCAGCCGCGGCCGTCGGAACCGGTGGCACGCCGTGTGTTGACATGTTCACCCGCCTCTCTATAGTCCGGGACTACCTGGTGACCGGGTGGGTTCGATCGTGAACGTGGCCGAATCTTGCGTTACCGCTGGCTGTCAGGTGCACGACATTCATGGGATCGGTTGCCGGAAAGGGAGTCACATGATCACGAGGACCAGAACCCTCTTATGGCCCGCCATCGTCGCGTTGCTCGTCCTGGCCCTGGGGAGCACGACGCTCGCGGCCTCGGGCACGGCCGCCGCCTCCGAGCGTGCCCCCGCCGCCACGACCCCCGGCTGCGGCAAGGCGCCCGCGCTGACGAGCGGTACGCACACGATCCAGAGCGGCGGCAAGAACCGGAGCTTCATCCTGCGCGTCCCGGACGGCTACGACCGCAACCGCGCCTACCGGCTGGTGTTCGGCTTCCACTGGCTGGGCGGCACCTCCACCGACGTCTCCACGGGCCGCACTGTGGAGACGGGCACCTGGGCCTACTACGGGCTCCAGCGGCTGGCCGACAACAGTGCCGTCTTCGTCGCACCCCAGGGCCTCAACAACGGCTGGGGCAACGCGGGCGGCGAGGACATCACCTTCGTCGACGACATGATCCGGCGGCTCGACGCGGGTCTGTGCATCGACACGACCCAGCGCTTCGCCCTGGGATTCAGCTACGGCGCCGCCATGTCGTACTCGCTCGCATGCTCGCGGGCGACGGTCTTCCGCGCCGTCGCCGTCCAGAGCGGCGGGCAGCTCAGCGGCTGCGGCGGCGGTACGCAGCCCATCGCCTACTTCGGTGTGCACGGCCTGCGGGACAACGTCCTCGGCATCTCCGGCGGCCGGTCGATGCGGGACAGGTTCGTCAGGAACAACGGCTGCACCCCCCAGAACCCGCCCGAGCCGGCGCAGGGCAGCCTGTCGCACCGGGTCACCACCTACTCCGGGTGCTCGGCCGGGCACCCGGTCGCCTGGGCGGCGTTCGACGCGGGACACATCGCGGCTCCCCAGGACGGGGCCACCGGCGACAGCGGCTCCAGGACCTGGCTGCCGGCCGAGGTGTGGCGGTTCTTCAACCAGGTGTAGGACGCCTGCAACTCCGTTGCGCCGCACGGCACTTCGGCCGGCCGGACAGGGCCGGCACATGGCCGGGCGACTGACAGTGCAAGCGGTTCACCCCGGTGGTTGCACCGCCGGGGTGCTGCCGTGCCCGCGCCCGCGGCGTACCGCGCGCCGACGGGACGGACCTGCCGACACCTCCGGGCGACATGCGGAAAGCGGCAGTTGCCCGATGGCGCGGCGCCGTCGGCACTACGCTGCGGTGTCGTGCAGGAGACACGTCTCGACATCGCCCGGATCAGGGCGGCCCGCCAGGTCATCGACCCGGTCTTCCTCGACACCCCGCTGTATCGCTGCGAGGCCTTGGAACCGCACCTCGGATGCGCGGTGAGCGTCAAGCTCGAGACCGCGAACCCCGTGCGCAGCTTCAAGGCCCGCGGCACCGAGGTCGTCGCGACCCGGCTCGCCGGCGGTGGTCACGGCCCACGAGCCGCGGTGTGCGCCAGCGCGGGCAATCTCGGCCAGGCCCTCGCCTGGTCCGGTCGCGGCCGGGGCCTCGAAGTGACCGTCGTGGCCTCCCGCTTCGCGACCGTGGCCAAGCTCGACCGGATCCGTGCGCTGGGCGCCCGGCTCGAACTGGTCGACGGCGACCACGAGTCGGCCCGGGAGCGGGCGGCGGCCGTCGCCCGCTGCGAGGGCATCAGGCTGGTCGAGGACAGCCTGGACATCGAGACCTGTGAGGGCGCGGCGACCATCGGCCTGGAACTGGTGGACACCGCGCCGGAGTTCGACACGGTTCTGCTCGCTCTCGGCGGCGGGGCGCTGGCCACCGGCGTGGGGCATGTGCTCAAGACCCTGGCGCCCGAGGTCGAGGTGATCTGCGTCCAGCCGCTGGGCGCACCGGCGATGACGCACTCGTGGCATCAGCGGCGGGTCGTCACCACCGACGCGACCGACACCATCGCCGACGGCGTCGCCGGCCGGTATCCCCTCCCGGAAGTCCTGGACGATCTCCTCCTGGTCGCCGACGACGCCGTCCTGGTCCGGGAGGCGTCGATCATCGCCGGTGTGCGGATGCTCCACGACCACGCCGGCCTCGTCGTCGAACCGTCGGCCGCGCTCGGTGTCGCGGCGGTCCTCGAAGACCGTGACCGCTTCGCCGGTCGCCACGTCGTCACCGTCGTGTGCGGCGGCAACGTGGACAGGGACGCCTATCGCCGCTGGATCGGTGCGGTTCCCCCTCGCGTCCCCTGACGGCCGGCGTCCCCGGTCGGCGCACCACGTCGTCGACCGGTGCCGGGCGCCCGTGCGGCGCCCGGCACCGGTCGTGCGCGTCACGCCCGGGTGCAGGCGGTCCCGTTGAGGCTGAAACCGCCCGGCGCGGTGAAGGCGCCGCTGTAGGTGCCCTGGAACCCGAACGACTGGCTCCCGCCGGGGGAGATGCTCGCGTTGTGCGCCAGGGGGCTCGCCGTGACCGATCCCGAGGACGGGGAGAGGGAGGCGTTCCAGGAGCTGGTGACGCTCTGGCCGGCGGGCAGGGAGAAGGCGAGGCGCCAGGCGTCGACGGGTGCGGAACCGGTGTTGGCGACGGTGACGTTCGCGGTGAAGCCGCCCTGCCACACGTTCGTGGTGTACGCCACCTGGCAGGCGGCGCCGCCGGGGCCACCGGGCCCACCGCCACCGGTGTTGACACTGGACGAGAACGCGTTCACGGTCAGCCCCGTACCGTTCTGCCAGGGCTCGAAGCCGGCCTGGACGCTCGTCAGGTACCAGTTGTTCTGCGCCAGTCCGCGCGCCACGGCCTGGCGGACGAAGTCCATCACGTCGAAGCTCCAGCCGGCGATCGCCGACGGGGCCACGAAGGACAGCACGTCGTTGGTGCCGTTGTTGCCCGACCACACCTGCCACGAGCGTCCGCCCACGGTGGCCGTGCCGACCTGCGAGCCGATGGGCTGGATCGGGCCCACCTTGTTGAACCAGATCATGATCTCGGTCCGGTTCACACCGTCGGTCCGGGGCGTCGGGTCCAGCCAGATGTCGTACGAGGCGTTGTAGACGGCGTCGCCGACGTAGCCGTACGAGATGCTGCTCGGCGCGCTGGAGATGTTCGAGAGCTGGGCCGGGAGGCTGGTTCCCGGGGAGCAGTTGGTGTAGTGGCAGCCGTTGAACAGGGACGGGTACGACTTGGGCGCGCCGTTGGTGGGGACGGAACCGTCGGCCCGGCTGAGCCGGAAGCCGGTGTCGGTGGCGGTGACGCACTGGGGGTCGTTGGTGCCCCAGCGGTTGTTCTGGACGACATAGCGCCCCTGGACGACGGTCGAGCCGTACTGTTCGCAGACGGTCGTGTCGGCCTGGGCGGGTGGCGTGGCGGCGAAGAGTGCCGCGATGGTCGCGAGCGCGGTGACGAGCGCGCCCAGCGCGCCGCGCACGGAACGCGGCAGAGGCGGATACGGCGACGGTCGCATGGGGGCCTCTTTCGGAGGTACGGCCGGGAGGTGGGGGGTGGTGCCAGGCGCTCCCTGCATCCCCGCCTTGGGAGCGCTCCCATTTCCGTTCTGCCTTGGACTGTAGAAGCGCGAGCATGCCCCTGACAACCCTGCTGCGCCACTGCGGCGCCGTACGGAACGGAGGCCCGACGCGATGCGGGACGGCGTCGGGAGTGTCGTCCCCGGCCCGTCCGGCACACCGCCCACGATCTGGCCCGCGGCCCCGCCCTGTGCCGGACGTCCGGTCATGCCGCCGCCCGTGGCCGACGAAGAGCCGGGCCGGCACTGTTCGCCACCCTGCGCGCGGCCCGGTAAACGCCGGCGTCCGCCGCACAGGGCTGGGCGGACGGTCCCGGGTCGGCGCGGCGACTTCGGGCGGGCCGGGGGAGAAGGCTTCGGGCGGGCCGGGGGAGAGGGCCGGACCAATACCCTCGGCCGCTGACCGCTGACCGCTGACCGCTGACCGCTGACCGCTGACCGCTGACCGCTGACCGCTGGCCGCTGGCCGCTGACCGCTGACCGCTGACCGCTGGCCGCCGGCCGCCGGCCGTCCGAGCCGGGCCCGGCCACCGACCGACCCGCCGCCCCGCCTCGGGCGCACTGATCACCGGCTCCCGGGCGTGATCACCGGCTTCCGGGCGCCGGGTGCCCCATGGCAGGATCCCAGGACCCGCACTCCATGGCCCGCGCGGCCGGCACTCCAGGCCACACCGGAGGAACCCGTCATGACCGCCTCGTTCCACGTCCTGACCACCGGCTACGCCGAAACGCGGGTGGCGGGCACCGTCACCCTGCTCGTCGAGGGAGCGACCGTCGCGGTCGTCGATCCGGGGATGGTCGCGGACCGTCGGCTCATCCTCGACCCGCTGGCGGACCACGGGTTGACCCCCGAGGACGTCACCGACGTGGTCTTCAGCCACCACCACCCGGACCACACACTGAACGCGGCCCTGTTCCCCGAGGCCCGCTTCCACGACCACATGGCCATCTACCGCGACGACATCTGGGAGGACCAGGACGCCGACGGCTACCGGCTCTCCTCGTCGATCACGCTGATGACCACCCCCGGTCACACCGACGAGGACGTCAGCACCCTGGTGACCGCGGCGGAGGGCCTGGTGGTCCTGACCCACCTGTGGTGGACCGCCGAGGGACCGGCCGACGACCCCTTCGCGCCCGACCGCGACCGGCTCCGGGCGGCCAGGGAGAAGGTCCTGGCCCTGGGCCCGGCCCTGATCGTCCCCGGCCACGGGGCCCCCTTCGTGCCGTCGGCCTCGACTCCTCTCTGAGCACGCCGCACGCGCGGGCCCGTCCGCGGCCGGTTGAGCGGGCCGGGCCGCGGCGGGATGCTGGAGGCAGCGCCCCGCGAGGGGCGACCCGGCGCCCGTGCCCGGGCGACGCAGGGGACGAGGTCGGTACACGCCCATGGACAACGAGCCCGACACCACCACAGCGGCACCCGACGACTTCGCGGTCGTCATCGACGCCCGCGGCGCCGTCATGGTGTGGAGCGCGGGAGCCGGACGGCTCCTCGGGTACGGGCCCGAGGACGTGGTGGGCCGGCCCGCCTCGGCCCTGCTCGCCGGAACACTGCCCTTCGCGACCCGGCGCCACCTGGCCGCCGCCGAGTCGTGGACGAGCGACCTCGCGCTGCGCGGGCGCGACGGGGACCGCGTCACCGTGCGGCTCCGGGGCACCCCGCTGACCGACGCGGGCGACAGCGCGTACTGGGTCCTCACGCCGGCGGCGGTGACCCATGCCTCCGGCCCGACGGATGTGGCATCGGCGCAGCTGTGGGACCTCACGCTGGCACAGCTCCCGCTGCCCGTGGCCATCTACGACAGCGAGGCGCGGTTCGTCACCTGCAACCAGGTCATGACCCGGGCCATGGGGCTGAAACCCGACGAGATGCGGGGACGGACCCTGTGGGAGATCTACCCCGCCCCGCCCCTGGACGAGATCGACCGCCTGCAGCACCAGGTGGTGCGCACCGGCGAGACGGTCTTCCGCGAGGAACAGCCCTTTCGAGCCTCGGGCGAGGCCCGCGATCACGCGTGGTCCGTGTTCCTCTCCCCGCTGAAGGACCCGGCCGGCGGGGTGCTGGGGGTGTCCGCGCTGGTCATCGACATCACCGAGCAGTACTGGGCCCGGCGCCGACTGGCGGTGCTGAACGACGCCAGCGTGCGCATCGGCAGCACCCTCGACGTGACCCGCACGGCCGAGGAACTGGCCGAGGTCGCGGTGACGGGGTTCGCCGACTTCGCCACCGTCGACCTGCTGGAGTCCGTCGTCCAGGGGCATGAGCCGCAACCGGTGCCGCCCGACACGCCGGTCGTCTGCCGCCGCACCGCGCAACGGTCGGTGCTCGCGGGATGCCCCGAGTCCGTGGTTCCCACGGGTGACACCGACGTCCACCCTTCCGGCTCACCCCCTGCGCAGGCCCTGATCACCGGCCGGGGGACCCATTACCGCGCGGGCGACCCGCAGTTGCGCGCGTGGTCGACGGCCTCCCCGGCCCGGGCCGTGAGCATGCGCCGGTTCAAGATCCATTCGGTGCTGATGGTACCCCTGCGCGCGCGAGGGGTCACGCTCGGCGTCATGCACCTCATGCGGCACCGGACGGCGGACGCCTTCGGCCCGGACGACCTGGTCCTCGCCGAGGAGATCGCCGCCAGGGCCGCGGTGAGCATCGACAACGCCCGCCGCTACACCCGTGAGCGCCGTACCGCGCTCACGCTCCAGCGCAGCCTGCTGCCCGAACGGCTGCCGGAGGTGGCCGCCGTGGACCTCGCCTACCGCTACCTGCCCGCCGGGCCGGGGGACGAGATCGGCGGGGACTGGTTCGACGTCATCGAGCTGTCGGGGGGACGGGTCGCGCTGGCCGTGGGCGACGTGGTGGGACACGGCGTGCGTGCCTCGGCCACGATGGGCCGTCTGCGCTCCGCGGTACGGACCCTCGCCGACGCCGACTTCATGCCCGACGAGCTGCTCACCCGGCTGGACGACCTGGTCATCCGCCTCGACCGGGAGGAGGGCCCGGACGCGCGGGGGCAGGCGGAGGAGGCCTCGGGGGAGGTCGGGGCCACCTGCCTCTACGCCGTCTACGACCCCGTCGCCGGCCACTGCGACCTGGCTCGGGCGGGGCATCCACCGCCGCTGCTGATGACGCCCGACGGGACGGTGCGGGTACTGGATCTGCCCGCCGGGCCTCCGCTCGGCCTCGGTGGACTGCCCTTCGAGGCCACCCGGATCGACATGGCCGAGGGCAGCGTGCTCGCTCTCTACACCGACGGTCTGATCGAGGCCCCGGGCCGTGACGTCGACGTCGGGCTGGACCTGCTGGGTGAGGCACTGCGCCACCCCGCCGCCGGCCTGGAGGAGACGTGTGAGGAGGTGATGCGCAAGGTGCGGCCCGACCCCCCGGCCGACGACATCGTCCTGCTCCTGGCCCGCACCACCACCCTCGGCGCGGACCAGGTGCGCACCTGGCAGCTGCCCGCCGATCCGTCCGCCGTCGCCGGAGCCCGCCGGTCGGCCGGCGAGCAGCTGACCGCCTGGGGACTGACCGAGCTGGAGTTCGCCACCGAGCTGATCGTCAGCGAACTGGTCACCAACGCCATCCGCTACGGCACCCCGCCCATCCGGCTGCGACTCGTCCGTGCCGACGCGCTCATCTGCGAGGTCTCCGACGGCAGCAGTACCGCCCCGCATCTGCGGCGGGCCCGGACCTTCGACGAGGGCGGACGCGGACTGCTCCTCGTCGCCCAGGTGGCCGAGCGCTGGGGCAGCCGCCACACGTCCGCGGGCAAGACGATCTGGGCCGAGCAGTCCCTGCCGGACGAGGCCCCGGCGCGAGGGACCGCCGTCCGGCGTGAGCCCTGAGGGAGCCCGCGGGACGCGCGGGCACCGGCCGGCCTCCGTTCACGTCACCCCGCGACCGAGCGGGCTCCCGCCGAGAGCCGCGCCCCGGTGGGTCGTTCAGGGGGAGGCGAGCCTGCGGAGCACCGCGGCGGAGACGGATGTGGGCAGGGTGCGCAGTGTGCGGACCAGCGCGGCCGTGGGCCAGGGGAAGTACGCCTGAGCCGGTTCGCGCTCCAGCGCGCGCACGACGTGCCGCGCGGCCCGCTCCTGACTGATCTGGAACGGCTTCGGCAGGCCGTCCCCGCTGATGCGGTCGGTGGCGACGAACCCCGGGTGGATCGAGGTGAACCGGATGCCGCGGGGCGCCAGTTCGACGCGCGCCGCGTCGATCAGGGTGCGCGCGGCGGCCTTCGCCGCCGAGTACGGGCCCTGGCGGGGGATGCCCATCAGCCCGGCGAGGGAGCTGGTGTGGGCGATCAGGCCGCCGTCCCGCTGGGATCCCATCCGGTCGATCAGCGGGACGAGATAGTTGACGACCGTGTCGTAGTTCAGCGCCATGATCCGGGCGACGTCCGCCACGCTCACCCGGTCCATGGACATGTCCGGTCCCTGGCCCGCGTTGAGCAGCGCCACGTCGATCGCCCCGAACTCCGCGACGCCGGTCGCGACCACCTCGGCCGCCGCGCGGGGATCTAGGGCGTCGGCGACGAGGTCCAGGCAGGCGCTCCCCGCCGCCCGCACCTCCTCGGCCACGCGCGCCAGTTCGGGGGCGCGCCGTGCCGTGAGGACGAGGCGGTTGCCGTCACCGGCGAGCTGGCGTGCCACCTCGGCGCCGATGCCCGAAGAGGCGCCGACGATCAGAACCGTGCGGTCGGCGATGCGCGCCATGGTCCTCCCTCGCTCCGAGCGGGAACGCTCACCGGCCGTCCCGATGCCGGTCACCCTACGGGGACACCCCACGGCGCCGAACGCCGGCCGGTGTGGTGCGCGCGGGTCGCCCGGCCGTGCCGGGCGACCGCATCTCCCGGCCGCCGTCGACAGGACTCCATCATGTGACTGAGTCGATCCATCGAGTCGGCCCATTGCGACACGCGCGGCCAGGTGCGGCCCGATGCGGCTCGTGCGGCGCGGGGTTCCGAACAGAGCCCCGGCGCCCCAGCGCCGGGGCCGCCCGGGCCTCGCGGGGGTGGCGACCTGCTCAGTCCCCGAAGCCCCCGAAGAAGGGGCGGACGTCGGCGACGAACGCCTCGGGCTGCTCCAGCGACAGGAAGTTGCCCCCGCGCTCCAGTTCGCTCCAGTGGGTGATGTTGTGGTCCCGCTCCGCGAAGCGGCGGACGTCGAGCGCGAGGACCGGCGTACGTTCCGGGTCGACCGGATGCGGCCACGGACCCCCACGGGGCCAGGCTGCACACCGCGCGAACCGCCCGGCGGGGACATCACCGCGTACGTCTCCCTGCGGGTGTCGAGCGCCGCGTGGCGCCACCACGCGGGCGTGACCGTCCACGCCCCGGCCACGGCGGTGATCGAGCGGATCAACCCCGCGGGCGGCACGGTCCAGCCTCTCGACGCCGACACCTGCGTCCTGACCACCGGCGCCGACACGGTACAGACGCTCGCCGCCCACCTCGGCATGCTCGACTTCGACTTCGACGTCACCGAGCCCGTGGAACTCGTCGACCACCTGCGCCGGCTCGCCGACCGCTACGCCCGCTCGACACTCCGGCGCCCCCTTCCCCGGACGACGGCGAGTGAGCCTGGGGCACTGCGGTCACGGCGTCCGGATGGCCACCTACATGGGCCGTCGCGGCGTGGCGTTCGAGGACGAGGCGGGCCGTGAGGGCCATGGCCTCGTCGACCATCTCACCCCGGAACGTCACGGCGCCCCTCCCGTCCCCCTGCGCCGCCTCGACCACCGCGACCAGCTCCGCACAGCGCGCGAGTTCGGCGGGCCCGTTCCTGTGCGGTCCCGTACGGGACGCCGACAAGAACGACACCTCCCTGGTCACCCGCTGGATGGACACCTGCCCGTTCTGACCGGCCGCCGGGCCGCGGGCCCGACATGGGCGAGGCACGAGGTCACGGTGTGGCGTTCCCGCGCCGCACCGTGCGTCGTGTGGACCGGCGAGGGGTGAGCACCGGCTGTACGAGCCGGTGCCGGTCCACGCCGCCGCGGGCGTTGATGAGAGCGATCAGCAGGTCGACCGCTTCGTCGCCCACCAGGTCCGGGCGCAGGCTCAGCGTGGTGACGGGCGGCGTCGTCGCCGCGTAGTCCGCGTCCTCGCTGACGCAGGCCACCAGAAGGTCCTGCGGTACCCGGAGCCCGTGCTGTCGTGCGGCGGCGAGGATGTTGTGACCGGAGTCGGAGTAGACGCCGATGACGGCGTCCGGCCGAGGATCGCGTACGAGCAGCCGTGTGACCGCTTCGCGCTCGGCGGTGAAGCAGTCGGGCAACACGGTGTACTCCTCGACCAGGACGGGAAGATCGCGTTCGGCGCACCAGGACGTGTAGGCGCGCCGGACCAGGCGCGGGTACGCGTCGTCGTGCAGCGGCAGGGAGAGCCCGATCCGTCGGGCGCCCGCCTCGGCGAGATGACCGAGCAAGAGCCGCAGTCCCACGTCGTAGTCCGTTTCGACCCAGGCGTCGCACCAGTGCGCCCGGGGCGGCCGGCCGTCGCAGACCATCGGGATGCCCCGCTCCCGCAGCAGGGAATGCACGGGGTCGTCGGCGCGCGGCTCGACATGGATGACGCCGTCCATCGGCGTGTTGAGCCACATCCACGGTGACAGCGAACTCGGCATCACCATGAGCAGGTAGCCGCGCTCGTGCGCCGCGGCGATGCCGCTCAGCGCCAGCTGCGCGTAGTACGGGATCTCGGTGTAGGGCACGGGAAGGTCGCCGTGCGTCGTCATGGTCAGGCCTAGTATCCCGGTGCCGCCGCGAGCCAGGGCGCGTGCCGTGCCGGCCGGGGCGTATCCCAGTTCGCGTGCCGAGGCGAGCACGCGCTGCCTGGTCGTCTCGGACAGCCGCCCGGTGCCGTTGAGGGCGTTGGACACCGTGGCCGTGGATACCCCGGCCCGCGCGGCCACGGCGTCGAGCGTGGGGCGTTGCCAGACACGCGAGCTTCTCATGTGCACCCCAACAGCGCCTGTTGTTCCCCAACGACCCTGTGACCGCTTGTGGTTAAGAGCTTAATCACGCAGCGTACTCGCGACGGCGGCCGGGACGGCCGCCGGGTGAGGAGTATCCCGAACGTCGCGGAACAAGAACAGTCGCGGCCGAACATGGGCCACTTCTGGCCAGGTTCCGTATTCTTGCCCCGCCCAGGGGCCCTGTCGGATCCGGACGCTCGGGTCCCCGCGGCCTCGCGGGCATCGGGCTCCAGCGTCACATGAACCGACGCAGCTCATGAACCATCGCGTCACACGAACAAGCGCGGCACATGAACAAAAGGGGAAACGGTGGAGGCGACAACTACACGGGTGCGACAGGGCACCATACCTCCGGTGGTGGCGGCGCGGTGGGCGCTGTGGACGTTCGTCCTCGTCAACCTGGTGATCGTCGAGGTCCTGTTCGTCACCGCCGGGACCGGGAAGAACGGGGTGCTCACGGTCGCCAAGTTCTTCGGCCTGCACGCGGCCGTGCTGATGCTGTTCCAGTTGCTGCTGGTGGCCCGGCTGCCGTGGCTGGACCGCCGTATCGGCATGGACCGGCTGACGGTGTGGCACCGGTGGGTCGGCTTCACCCTGCTGTGGACGATCCTCACCCACGCCGTGCTGGTGGTGCTCGGATACGCGAAGCTCAGTGACACCTCGTTGCCGAAGACGTTCTTCGCGCTGGCCGGGGTGCCCGCCTCCCTGCTCGGCATGCTGGCCGCGGCGATCGTCGTCGTGGTCGCCGCGGTCTCCGCCCGACAGATCCGGCGGCGGCTGCGCTACGAGACCTGGCACGGCCTGCACCTGCTGCTGTACGTGGCGTTGGGGCTGGCGTTCGTCCACCAGCTGCAGGAGACCACGACCTTCACCTCCTCCGCGCCCGCGCAGATCTACTGGTGGGCCCTGTGGCTGTTCGCGTTCGGCTCCCTGATCGCCGGGCGGATCGTGCTGCCCGTGTGGCGCAACGCCTATCACCGCTTCGAGGTCGTGGCAGTGGTGCCGGAGTCGGACGACGTCGTGTCGGTCCACGTCACCGGCCGTCACCTCGACAGGCTGCCCGCCCGGGCCGGCCAGTTCTGCTTCTGGCGCTTCCCCGGCCACAACCCCTGGTGGACGGCCAACCCCTTCTCGCTGTCGGCGGCGCCCGACGGCCGTACGCTGCGCCTGACGGCGAAGGCCTCCGGCACCACCAGCGCCGGCCTGCGCCACCTCCCGATCGGGACCCGCGCGTTCGTCGAGGGACCGTACGGCGCCTTCACCTCGCTGCATCGCAGCCGGCCCGGCGCCCTGCTGATCGCCGGGGGAGTGGGGATCACACCCGTCCGGGCCATGCTGGAGGAGAAACCGGCCGGCGATGTCGTCGTCCTCTACCGGGTACGCAGCGAGGACGACGCCGTACTGATCGACGAGGTGCGCACGCTCGTCGAGGATCTCGGTGGGCAGCTGCACCTGCTCACCGGCCGCCGGGGTGAGGGCAGCCCGCCGTTCGAGCCGCAGAACCTCCGAGCCCTTGTCCCCGACATCACCGAGCGCGATGTCTACGTCTGTGGCCCGGCCGCGATGACCTCGGCCGTACTCGGTGCCCTGCACGGGCTGCGGGTTCCCCGCTCGCAGGTGCACGCCGAGCGCTTCGGCCTGGCCTGATCGGGCCGGGCCGGGCCGGGCCGGTCCGGCCCCGCGACTCGGCCCCGACGGCCCCCGCACCCGGTTGTTCCACGCACCGGGTGCGGGAGCCCCGGTCTGTGTCCAGGCGTGCACGACTGCCCAGTGCGTCCCATGCGGCGCCTATGGACGGTCTACCGGTCATCACTGGTCGCAAGTGGGGTGGAACCGCGGCAATTTCGGGCCCGCTCGTTCAGTACCGGTACATCAGGCGTCCCGGCCGTGCGTGCTTCGTAGGGTCCTTGCACCCGGCGGCCGAAGGCGACGCCCGAGCCGCGCACCGACCAGGAGGAGACACTGTCATGAGCAATGTGGAGATTTCCCTGAAGGAGATCATGACGTCGATCGAGGGCGCCTTGGGGACCGCGTTGGTCGACTACACCAGTGGCATGGCGCTGGGCACGTTGGGAGGCGGCAAGGACCTCGACCTGACCGTCGCGGCAGCGGGCAACACGGACGTGATCCGCGCCAAGACCCGCACCATGGAGCACCTCGGTCTCAAGGGTGCGATCGAGGACGTACTGATCACCCTCGGCGGCCAGTACCACATCATCCAGCCGCTCAAGGGCCGTGCCGGCAACGGGCTGTTCCTCTATCTCGTGCTCGACCGGACGAAGTCCAACCTGGCGATGGCCCGCCATCAGCTCAAGCGCATCGGGGCCGAACTCGACGTGTAGACAACTCCGGGCCAAGCGGCGTCGCACGCCCATGACTTGAAGACTTCTTCAACTGGGCATATCCAGATCAGGTCAATCCCCTGGGTGTGCGGCGCCGGATCCAGGAGGATTGGCCGCAACATCGGCTTCCGCACCACCGGCTTCCGCACCACCGACGTCCGCACCACCGATCTCCGCACGACCGACCGCGCGGCGGCACCGACGGCCCGCCGTGCCCGGGAAGAGCCCGTCACGCGCCAGGGAGTGAGCGAATCTCATGCAGGTCCCCCTCTACCAGGCCAAGGCCGAGTTCTTCCGCATGCTCGGCCACCCGGTCCGTATCCGGGTCCTGGAACTGCTGCAGGGCGGCCCCCTGGCCGTACGCGACCTGCTGAGCGAGATCGACATCGAACCCTCCAGCCTCTCCCAGCAGTTGGCGGTTCTGC
The DNA here is from genome assembly GCF_053593335.1 of Streptomyces sp. NPDC002324. Taxonomy (NCBI): domain Bacteria; kingdom Bacillati; phylum Actinomycetota; class Actinomycetes; order Kitasatosporales; family Streptomycetaceae; genus Streptomyces; species Streptomyces sp. NPDC002324. The sequence goes on along the minus strand of NZ_JBSFCF010000015.1, from coordinate 140,570 downwards.
GCCGCTCGGGGATCGTCATCTCCATCCGGGAGGGTTCCACCGTCAGCTACGCGCTCGCCGGTGGCGACGTGGCCGACCTGCTCCGCGCGGCCCGCCGGATCCTGACCGAACTCCTCGCCGGCCAGAGGGAACTGCTGGCCGAACTCCAGCAGGCGGAAACCCAGCCGGCCCTCACCCCGGGCGGAGCCGAACGGCGCCCCTGACCGTCGGCGGGGCTCTGCCGGCCGATTACCGCTCCCCTGACGGCTTCGTCCGGACCCGTGCCCCTGTCGGCGGCGCCGGGGCGAGGCGAGGGCCCATGCCGCTCGCCTCGCCCCGGCGCGCCGCCGGTGCAACCGGGCCGTGGGCCTCAGAGCGGGTTGAGGCGGGCCTTGAGCAGGCAGAACTCGTTGCCTTCGGGGTCGGTCAGGACGTGCCACTGCTCGTCGCCGGTCTGGCCGATGTCGGCCGGACGCGCACCGAGCTTCAGCAGGCGTTCCAGTTCGGCGTCCTGGTCGCGGTCGGTGGCGTTGACGTCGATGTGCAGCCGGGACTTCCCCGGCTCCGGCTCCTCCCGGTAACTGAGGATGATCGTCGGCTGGGGGCCGCCGAACCCCTCGCGCGGCCCGATCTCCAGCGTGCCGTCGTCCTCGCGGTCGAGTACGACGAAGTCCAGGACCTCGCACCAGAACCGCGCCAGTACCTCGGGTTCGCGGCAACCGAGCACGAGTTCACTGATACGGCATGCCATGGAAGCGACCTTCTCTCAGCCGGGGGACCGCCGGGAGGCCACCCCACGCGTCACACGGCCTCCGGCAGCGGAGATCAACCCGGCGACCGTACCGGACGAGACGATCAAGGGCGAGAGGATTTCGGCGCCACGCCTCCGTCGGCCTGTCAGCTGTCCGCCGGGTACACGCGGGTGACCTTGCCCTTGGGGTCGGCCTCCAGATAGCCGGACTGGCTGTACTCGTCGCTGAAGTAGATGGCCATCCCGGCCGGGGTGTCGAAGATGTCGTTGGGCTGTCGCACCAGCAGGTAACGGTTCTCCGGGTCGGGGACGTTGAGCTTCTTCTCCGCCTCCTTCAGGAGTGCGGGGACCTTGTCCCAGTCGAAGTCGTCGAGACTGACGGGCTGTTCGCCACCGGCGAGGGTGCCCTTGATGATGCCCTTCTCCACGCCCTGCCCCGGGCGGTAGGTGTAGGAGTCGTACCTCTTGTCACTGCCCTCGACCATGAGCTGCGCCGACACGAAGTCCGGGTAGACCGAGAAGTCGCCGAACGTGTCCCGGCCGGTCTCCTTCTTGAACGCCTTGATCGCGGTGCGGATGCCGTCCGGAGTCAGCATGTCGCCGGTCTCCGCGGTCTCCGTGGTGTCCTCGGTCTCCGAGGTGTCCTTCTGCTTCGCGTCCGTCGGGTCGGCGTCGGCCGGTGAGACGGTCGACTTCGGGGCGGACGTGGTGGCCGAGGCGGTCGGCGAGGCACCCGCGTCCGAGTCGCCGTTGTCGTCCAGGGGCAGCAGCCACCACAGCAGGCCCAGAACGCCGGCGAGCGAGGCTCCGGTCACGCCCAGCAGCACGCCGCCACGCCGTCCACGCCTCGGCGGCGGGCCCACGGGCGCGGTCACCGGCTGATACGGGCCCTGCCTCTGTGGTGGGTGCCCTTGTGGTGAGTGTCCCTGGGGTGAGTGGTACGACGACGGCGGTGGGCCGAAGCCGGCGGTCGTGGCGCGCGCCGGATCGGACGTGCTCTTGGCGATGCCGACGGAAGGCGGCGGGGAGGCGGTGGCGCCGGAGGGAGTGAACGCTGTCGGCGAGGTGAGGCCGCCCGGGTCGGGAGAGACCGGGCTGGTGGTGGGCGGCGGGGTCAGCGGGTACGAGGTGGGCTCGGCCCATGCCGCCGGAGCGGCCGGGCCGGACTCGACCTCGGCGAGCCGTCGGTCGAACACGGCTGCCGACGGCCGTGCGGCGGGATCCCGTACGAGCACGCTCATCAGCACGTCGCCCAGGGCCCCGGCGCGCACCGGGGGCACGACGTCGTCGTTGAGGACCGCGGCGAGGGTCGCCAGGGTGCTGCCGCGGCGCAGCGGGTGGTGGCCCTCCACCGCGGTGTACAGCATCATCGCCAGTGACCAGAGGTCGGAGGCGGAGCCGCCCTCGTGCCCGGAGATGCGTTCCGGAGCCATGAAGTCGGGCGTACCGATGACCGAGCCGGTGGCGGTGAGACCGGTCGTCTCGCGGATCGCGGCGATACCGAAGTCGGTGAGGACGGGGCGTCCGTCGGGGCGCATCAGCACGTTGGCGGGCTTGACGTCCCGGTGCTGGATACCGGCGTCGTGCGCGGCCGTCAGCGCGGCCAGCACCTGCCGGCCGATCCGCGTCGCCTCGGTCGGCGGCATCGGGCCCTGGGCCAGCCGGTCCGCCAGCGAGCCGCCGCTGACCAGTTCCATCACGAGCCACGGATAGGTGCCCTCACCGCCGTCGACTATGTGGTGGATGGTGACGACGTTCGGATGGTCGATGCGGGCCAGGGCCCTGGCCTCGCGCAGCACCCGTTCGCGCAACTGCCGCGCGCCGTCGGGGTCGTACTCGGCGAGGTCCCGGTCGGGCGGGCGGACCTCCTTGACGGCCACCAGTCGGTGCAGCACCAGGTCCCTGGCCCGCCAGACCGTCCCCATCCCGCCGCCACCGAGGCGGGTCTCCAACTCGAAGCGCCCGTCGACGACTCGTCTTTCGGGCCCTCTGTCGTCCTCGTTCATGGGCGGGAGCATAGTTGCCTTTACCGCCAGCTTACGCCGCTTTGCGCCGCGACGAATCGGCTCGGCCGCCAACTCGGCCCGAGGGCTGGCGACTTGGGGTCGCGTCGTAGCGGCGGGGGCTCGGGGTCAGGCCTCGGCAATCGGTGATACCTCCCCCTAGACATCCGATCTATTGAGCGGAGAGGATGACCGCGCCTCCGGCGAAAGCCGATGTGGCTGTCATTGCCTCAAGAAAGAACCGATGAATGGGCTGGGAGATCTTACTGTGATCAATGAATCCGACCCGCAGCGACGCAGCGTCCTCACGTTCGGCAGCGCGCTCGCCTTCGCACCGTTGATCACACAGCTGACCGGAGGCACCCCCGTGGACCGAGCCGCCGCCGGGACCGCCGCCCCGGCCGCCGTCCGGGCGCCGACCCTCTCCCGTACGGCGCTGAAGTACCGCGTCCCCGCCACGGCCTGGCAGTCGCAGGCGCTGCCGATCGGCAACGGCCGGCTCGGTGCCATGCTCTTCGCCGATCCCGACGAGGAGCGCGTCCAGTTCAACGAACAGAGTCTGTGGGGCGGCGTCAACAACTACGACAACGCCCTCGCGGGCAAGCCCGACAGCGACTTCGACACCGGCATGACCGGCTTCGGTTCGTACCGGAACTTCGGCGACGTCGTCATCACCTTCGCCTCGCGCGCGCGTCCGAAGGTCACCGCCCCGGGGGGACCGTACGACAGCTCCGCGGCGGAGGGTGTCGACAAGTCCTACGACGGTGCCTCGACCACCAAGTGGTGCATCGACGGGCCCGGTGCGAAGGTGCGGTGGCAGGTCGAGCTGCCCGACCCGGTCGCGGTCGCCTCGTACCGTCTGACGAGCGCCGACGACGTGCCGCAGCGCGACCCCCGGCAGTGGACCTTCTCGGGTTCCGCCGACGGCGACACCTGGACCACGCTGGACCGCCGCACGCTGGACGCGCCCTTCGAGAGTCGCTTCCAGACGAAGGAGTTCACCTGTGCCGACAGCGCCGCCTACCGCTTCTACCGGTTCGACTTCGTCCCCGCGGCAGGCGTCAGCCACTTCCAGGTGAGCGAGATCGGCCTGGCCGGCGTCGATCTCGGCGGCGCCGGTCCGACGTACCTGTCCTCGCCCAGCGGGCACTCCCAGGGGTCCGGATCGGGCGCCGGGTCCCGCGCCACGGACATCTCCCGTTCCGTGGACGGCGATCCGGCCACGGCCTGGCGGGTCGGCTCCGCCGCGCCGGCGGTCCTCTGGCAGGCCGATCTGCCCCGCGCCGCCGTCGTCACCTCGTACACGCTGACATCGGCACCCGACCGTCCCCACGAGGACCCCCGGCGATGGCTCCTGGAGGCGTCGCAGGACGGGCAGGCCTGGACGACCCTCGACACACAGGACCCGCGGAAGCCCTTCGCCGACCGTGGCCGGCGACGGACCTTCCCGATCACCAACAGCACGGCCTACCGGGTCTACCGGCTCACCCTGGTCCCCGGCGCGTCCGCGACCGGCCTCCAGATCGCGGAGATCGCACTGACGGGCCCGAACCTCGACACCCGCACTCAACGGACGGTCGTCGACTACGAGCGCAGCCTCGACTTCGTCAAGGGCCTCCACGTCACCCGCTTCGGCCCGCCAGGGCGGCGCGTCCTGCGCGAGGCCTTCGCCAGCCGCTCGGCGGACGTCATGGTCTTCCGCTACACCTCCGAAAGCGCCCGGGGGCTCTCCGGTGCGATCGCGCTGACGTCCGGACAGGAGAAGGCCCCGACCTCCGTCGACCCCGCCACCCGGCGGATCGCCTTCAGCGGGGTCATGGGCAACGGCCTCAAGCACGCGTGCACCATCCAGGTCGTGGACACCGACGGCGACTTCGGCGCCGACGGCTCGACGCTCAGGTTCAGCGACTGCACGACACTGACGCTGCTCCTCGACGCCCGTACCGACTACAAGCTCGACGCCGCGGCCGGATGGCGGGGAGGTGATCCACGGGCGGCCATCGACCGGGCGCTCGACAGGGCGGCCGCCCGGCCCTACGACAAGCTGCGCGACCAGCACACCGCCCGGACCAGCGCTCTCATGAAGCGGGTCTCCGTCGCCTGGGGCACCTCCGCCGCCGATGTCGTCGCCCTGCCGACCGACGCCAGGCTGGCACGCTACGCGGCCGGGAAGACGGATCCCACCCTCGAACAGGCGATGTTCGACTACGGCCGATACCTGCTCATCAGCTCCTCCCGCCCCGGCGGCCTGCCCGCCAACCTCCAGGGCCTGTGGAACGACAGCAACCAGCCGGCGTGGGCCTCCGACTATCACACCAACATCAACATCCAGATGAACTACTGGGGAGCGGAGACGACGAACCTCGCGGAGTGCCACGAGGCACTCGTCGGCTTCATCCGGCAGGTGGCGGTACCCAGCCGCGTGGCGACCCGCAACGCCTTCGGCGCCGGCACCCGCGGCTGGACCGCCCGCACCAGCCAGAGCGTCTTCGGCGGCAACGCGTGGGAGTGGAACACCGTCGCGAGCGCCTGGTACGCCCAACACCTCTACGAACACTGGGCGTTCACCCAGGACCTGGACTACCTCCGCACGGTCGCCCACCCGATGATCAAGGAGATCTGCGAGTTCTGGGAGGACCACCTCAAGGAGCGCGAGGACGGACTTCTCGTCTCGCCGGACGGCTGGTCACCCGAACACGGGCCGCGCGAGGACGGGGTCATGTACGACCAGCAGATCATCTGGGACCTGTTCCAGAACTACCTCGACTGCGAGGCCGTACTCGACGCGGACCCCGCCTACCGGGCCAAGGTCGCGGACCTGCAGGCGCGCCTCGCACCGAACAAGATCGGAAAGTGGGGCCAGCTGCAGGAGTGGCAGACGGACATCGACAGCCCCACCGACATCCACCGCCACACCTCACACCTCTTCGCGGTCTATCCGGGCCGCCAGATCACCCCGAAGGACCGCGACTTCGCGGCCGCCGCCCTCGTCTCGCTCAAGGCCAGGTGCGGGGAGAAGGACGGCGTCCCGTTCACCGCGGCGACGGTGTCGGGCGACAGCCGCCGATCCTGGACCTGGCCCTGGCGGGCGGCCCTCTTCGCCCGCCTCGGTGACGGGCAGCGCGCCCAGGTCATGCTGCGCGGACTGCTCACCTACAACACGCTGCCCAACCTGTTCTGCGATCACCCGCCCTTCCAGATGGACGGCAACTTCGGCATCTCCGGCGCCGTGGCGGAGATGCTCCTGCAGAGTCACGACGGCGTCGTCCACCTCCTCCCCGCACTCCCGGACGACTGGAAGGCCGAAGGGTCCTTCTCCGGCCTGCGCGCTCGCGGTGGCTACGAGGTGAGCTGCGCGTGGCGCGACGGCAGGGTCACGTCGTACGACATCGTCGCCGACCGGGCGCGGGACCGGAGGAAGGTCACCGTGCGGGTGAACGGCACCGAGAAGAAGGTGAAGCCGGCCAAACCCTGACGGAGCCGCCGCCTCGCCGACGCCACGGCGGCCGGGCCCACGACGACCGCCCCCGCTTCGAACGCGGCGGCCTCCGTCGTCGGCCCGTCCGGCACACCCGCCCGGTCCTGGGATGGGGTCATCCGACGGCGTTGTCCAGATGGGCGATGACGGCCGGCACGTCGTCACTCTCGGTGCCGCGGATCAGCTGCAGGGCGGGCCGGACCAGGCCACCCGGCCGTGCCACCAACCGCGCGAGCACGGCCGCCCGCACGTCGAGTCGTTCGATGGTGGCCGCGCGCTCCTCCTCGTTCTGGCCGGCGAGCAGGACGGCGTTGTGCCAGGCCTCCGCACGGGACTGGCGGACACTGAAGTCGAGGATCCGCTCGTCCGTGCGGGCGCCCAGCCGGTCCAGCAGCGACATGAGCGGTGACAGGGCGCCGACCGAGTCCTGCACCGCCAGCGCCACCCGCGCGAGGATGTCGTTGATGAGCAGGAAGTCGTGCCGTAGCGCGTGGATGGCCTCGCCCGGGCTGGTGCGCGCGGCGGCGACGGCCAGGTCGAGGTTGATGTGCGCGTTCACGCCGAGCAGCAGGTGCTGGACGATGATCGTGTCGCCGTCGTCGAGCAGCCCGAACGCCTGACGCCAGCAGCGTGGCCCGCCCCGGTCGCGACGCCAGGCGTCGTACGCGTCGAAGTAGCGGTTGCCGAAGAACGTGTCGAAACGGTCCATGCGGGCGCCGTCGTCGAACAGCCCGGCGTGGATGCCCGCCCGGACCTCGGCGGTCACCTGTCGGTACAGCGCCGCGAAATATCCGACCCGGTCACCGGAGCGGACGGCCTCCCGCACGATCCCGGCAAGCCCGTCCACGACCTCGTCGATGTTCTCCGCGTTCTTCGCAGCCATGCCCAACTCCCCTTCAGTGGGCCCTTGTTGAGCCCGCCCGCCCGAGTGGTGTCCGCCGTGCCGATCACAGCCCCGTTGTACCACCGCACGGCCGGAACGGACCCGTCCCGCGGGGAAGTCCGGGCGGGAGCCGACCGTGCTTCCCGCCGTGGCGGGCAGGACCGGTGTGCGTCCCTTCGGTGCCCTTGGGCATGCGGGCCGGGAGGAAGCCGCGTACATGTGTCGGTGTGCCCCTGACCCCTCCGATCCAGCCGATGCTCGCCGAAGCACGGCGGGTCCTTCCCCCGGAGGGGGCCCTGCCCGGAGGACTGGTCGCGGAGCAGAAGTTATGGATGGGGTTTTGTTCTGTCCGTTGTCCACTGCGGGCAGGGGTCAGGGCCCTCCGGTGTGAAGGGCCCTGGACCAGTGGTGGCGTCGGTTCCGGCACCGTGCTCCCACGCGGTCGCGAACGCGTCGTCCAAGCTTTCGATGGTGCCCTGCGCGGCGATACGCAGGGCACCGTGTCCGAGATCGCCCGCGCCGCGAGCGCCGCCGTCGCGGCCTCAAGCTCTTCTCTCAGTTGCCGGTTCTCCAAGGTGATCCGCTGGATGTGGCAGGCGGCGAGTGTCGCCACCAGGCACGTAGGTCAGGACCTGAGGGACTTCGGTGGCCTGACATGCCGCGTCTTGCCTCCGCACTCGCCAGCGATGACTTCTTTTCAGGTCACGCGCTGTCGGCGGGCAGCGCCGGGTAGTCGGTGTAGCCGTGGTGGTCGCCGCCGTAGAAGGTGGCCGCGTCGGGGGTGTTGTAGGGGCCGCCGGCTGTGAGGCGGGCGGGCAGGTCGGGGTTGGCCAGGAACAGCGCGCCGAAGGCGATGATGTCCGCGGTGCCGTCCTCGATGTGGGCGAGTGCGCCGGGGCCGGTGGTCTCGGGGTGGGTGAAGGGGTTGAGGATGAACGCCGTCGGCCAGTCCTTGCGCAGCCGGGCGGTCAGGTCGCGGTCCGGGCTCTCGACCAGGTGCAGGTAGGCGAGGTCCAGCCTGGCGAGTCCGGCGATCAGGGTGGTGTAGGTCTCCAGCACGTTGGCCGGGTCGGTCTCGGCGATGTCGTTGTAGGGGTTGCCGGGAGAGATACGGAAGCCGGTCCGGTGGCCGCCGATCGCCTCCGCGACGGCCCGGGCGACCTCGATGCCGAAGCGGGCCCGGTCCGCGGCGCCGCCTCCCCAGCTGTCGGTGCGCAGATTGGTGTTGGGGGCGAGGAACTGGTGGATCAGGTAGCCGTTCGCCCCGTGGATCTCCACGCCGTCGAAACCGGCGGCGATCGCGTTGCGCGCGGCGTCGGCGTAGTCAGCGATCGTCCGGGGGATGTCGTCCTGGTCCAGTTCCTTCGGCGTGACGTAGTCCTGGGGGCCCTGGTAGGTGAACACCTGACCCGCCGCCGTAACCGGGGAAGGGGCGACGGGGAGGAGTCCGTCGGGCAGCAGGCTGGGGTGGCTGATCCGGCCGGTGTGCATCAGCTGCGCGAAGACCGTGCCGCCCTGGGCATGGACGGCGTCGGTCACCTTCCGCCAGGCGTCGACCTGCTGGGCGGAGTGCAGGCCGGGGGTGTTGGTGTAGCCCTGGCCGACGATCGACGGCTGTATGCCCTCGGTGATGATCAGGCCGGCGCTCGCGCGCTGGGCGTAATAGGTGGCCATCAGCTCCGTCGCCGTGGCTGCGGGAGCATCCGCGCGGCTGCGGGTCACCCGGTGCCATTGCGATGCGGTTGGCGAGCGTCTTGCCGCCCAGGTCGATCGGGTCGAACGCGGTGGTCATGGCAGCTTCCTTCGAAGAATGGGTCAGGTGAAAGAGGCAGGCGGCAGCACGGTCCTGCCGGGGGGAGAGAGAACTGATGATCGGCAAGGCCAGGGGGGTGGGGCGCCGCCGGAAAACAGTCATAGGCGTCAGCTGTGGCCGAAGGCCGCCGCGGTGGCCACGCACGAGAGCGATGTGCTCGCCGAGTCACCGAACGCAGGCTGCTGACCGAGAACTTGCGGACCGTCAACGCCCTGACGGACCCGACGGTCCTCGAGCCGGTGATCGCCGCTGTGACCGCGGGCTCAAAGGGGCGGGCACAGTGTCGCCGGTCGGGCGCCTGTCCATGGGTGAGTGGGGCTGCCGCATGGACAGGCGTGACCGTGGGCCTCAAGCCGCTTCGAGGAAGGGGTAGTCGGTGTAGCCCTCGGCGCCCGGCCCGTAGAACAGTTCCGGCCGCGGCTCGTTCTCCGGGTGGCCGCCCTGCCAGCGCTCGACCAGGTCGGGGTTGGCGATGAGGGCCCGGCCCACGACCACGGCGTCGGCGTGGTCGGCCTCGATGTGCTGGAGCGCCTGCTCGCGGGTGGTCTGCCCCCCGAAGGGGCCGTTGTTGACGATCAGCTTGCCGTCGAAGCGCCGCCGCAGCTCCTGTACAAGGTCGCCGCCCGGCTCGGTGTGCAGTACGGAGAGGTAGGCCAGGCCCAGCGGGCGCAGTTGGTCCATCAGGGTGCCGTAGGTGGCCAGGACGTCGTCCCGGTCGGTCTCGAAGACGTCTCCGAGGTCGACCTCCGGCGAGATCCGCAGCCCGACCCGCTCGGCACCGACGGCTTGGGCGACCGCCGTGGTGACCTCGACGACGAAGCGGGCGCGGTTGTGCGGCGAGCCGCCGTACTCGTCGGTGCGCTGGTTGGCGGCCGGGGAGAGGAACTCCTGGAGCAGGTAGCCGTTGGCGCCGTGGATTTCCACGCCGTCCGCTCCCGCCTGGATGGCCCGGCGGGCCGCGGTGACGAAGTCCTCCAGGGCTGCCCGGATCTCTGCGGTGGTCATCGCTTCCGGTACGGGGTAGGGCTGCTCGCCCTTCTCGGTGAACGTCTTGTTGTCGATGGCGATCGCGCTGGGGGCGAGGATGCGGCGGCCGCCGTTGATGTCGGGGTGGGTGCCGCGGCCGGCGTGCATGATCTGCAGGACGATACGGCCGCCCTCGGCGTGGACCGCCTCGAACACCCGCTGCCAGCCGGCCGCCTGCTCGTCGGTGGCGATGCCCGGCTCACCGACGTACCCCTGCGACGCGTGGTCGGGGTAGGTGCCCTCGGTGATGATCATTCCGACGCTCGCCCGCTGCCGGTAGTACTCGACCATCAGGTCCCCGGGAATGCCGGAGGAACCGGCCCGGACCCGGGTTATCGGTGCCATGACGATGCGGTTGCCGAGCTCGATCTTCCCGAGGGAGACGGGGGAGAAAAGCGACGGAACGGGCGAAACTTCTGAAATATTGACAGTCATGGGTTTCTTTCTTTCTGCAATACGGAGGGAAACGGGATGAAGGTCTGCGACGCAGGGGGTCCACGCTGCGGCGGAGGCGCGGATGCGGTCCTCGGGCAGGCGCGGGCCCGCTGATGGTGACGCGGTTCCATGACCGCGATCGGGGTGTGGGTGGTGTTGGCGGCGAACGCGGTGAGAGCCGCACGCCGCCGGCGCCGGTCAAGCGCAACTGCCCGCCGGAGTACGGGCGTTCGTCCCTTGCGCATGATCAGCAGTCAGCCAGGCGACGAATCATGGGTGTCGCCGGCGTCGGTACAGATCGGTGTCTGCAGGCCGCGCCGCGACCGACTCCCTCGACGCGCCCCCGCGACGAGGACCGATACACGGCTTCACCTGGAATGCGCTTGCGGCGGTGGCGGGAACAGCGATCTCAGCGCTCCTCATTCTCACCGCCTGAGGCACTCCCGACGGCCGATCGCCCACCGGACAGCCTGCTCCACAAAAGCGCGGGCCTAGTTGAGCGGCACGTCCGCGACGGCCTTGAGGTGGCTGAATGTCTCGAGGGAGTAGCGGCCGTGGTACCGGCCCATGCCGCTTTCGCCGACGCCACCGAAAGGCAGGCCGGGCATGAGCAGCTGCATCACCGGCTGGCCCCAGGCGATGCCGCCGGAGGAGGTCTCGTTCACGAGGCGCGACTTGGTGTCCTCGGAGGTGGTGAAGGCGTAGAGCGCGAGGGGCTTGTCGCGGTCGTTGATGAAGGCGATGGCGGCATCGAGGTCTTCGACTTCGACGACGGCGAGGATCGGGCCGAAGATCTCCTCCTGCATGATGGGCGATGCGGGGTCGACATCGGTGAGCACGGTCGGTGCGATGAACAGGTCGTCACGGTCGTGCCGGCCTCCCACCGCCGCCCGGCCGGAGTCCAGCAGAGCGGTGAGCCGGTCGAAGTGCCGCTCGTTGATGATCCGGCCGAAGTCGGCTGAGGTCTGCGGAGTGGCACCGAACTGGGCGTCGACCGCCGCGCGCAGGGCGGGAACCAGCGCGGCGGCGGTGGCCGGATCGGCCAGTACGTAGTCGGGGGCTATGCACTGCTGCCCCGCGTTGCCGAACTTGGCGCCGACCAGCCGCTTCGCGGTCTCGTCCACGTCGGCGTCGGGGGCCACGAAGACCGGCGACTTGCCCCCGAGCTCAAGCGTGACCGGGGTGAGGTTCTCGGCGGCTGCGGCCATGACGATCCGGCCGACGGTGCCATTGCCGGTGTAGAAGATGTGGTCGAAACGCTGTGCCAGCAGGGCCGTGGTCTCCTCGGCGCCCCCCTCGACCACGGTGAGCACATCGGCGTCGAAGTACTGGCGCAGCAGGCGTGAAGCGACCGCCGAGGTGTGCACGGACATCTCGCTCGGCTTGGCCACCACGGTGTTCCCGGCGGCCAGCGCGCCGATGATGGGGTCGATGAGAAGGTGCAGCGGGAAATTCCACGGAGCGATCACCAGCACGACGCCGAGCGGGTCGTACGTGGTGTAGGCCGTGGTCGTGGGCCCGAAGTGGGCAGGAACCTCCACCGGGCGGGGCTGAAGCCAGTTCTCGAGGTTCGCCAGTGCCTCGTCGATGTCGGCGACGGTGAAGTCGATCTCCTGCATTTTCGCCTCGGCGGCGTTCTTCCTCAGATCCGCCCAGAGCGCATCGAGCAGCTCCTGCTCGTTCTCCACCAGCAGGGCCCGCAGCCGCTGCAGCTGGTCGACGCGCCAGTCCAGTGGGCGGGTGACACCGGTGTTGAACGTCGCCCGAAGGCGGCCGACGACCTCCGCGGCCGGTTCGCTCTGGTGCGTCCTCGGCTCGATCCCCTGTGTTGCGCTCATGGGATGTACTCCGTTCTTGATCCAGGCCACGCCCCGGCCGTCTTCTAGCCGGGCACAGTGGCCAGCGTGCTGGACGATCCGGCATCCACCCAGGTCACGGCTTTGCGTACGCGCGCGATGCCTACCACTGGTTGGGTCAGGCTGGTGTGCGTGCGACCGTGGATACTCGAGGCATGGACGAATACCCCGAACCGGTGCACGAGCCCGCCGCCGGAGCTCTGGACCCGCGCGCCGAGCTCAGTGAGTTCCTGCGCACCCGGCGGGCCCGGCTGAAGCCGGAGGACGTGGGGCTGCCGGACTATGGGCGGTACCGGCGGGTTCCGGGGCTGCGCCGCGAGGAGCTGGCGCAGCTGGCCGGGGTGTCGGTGGCGTACTACACGCGGCTGGAACAGGGCAACGGGCGGCACGTGTCGGCGGAGGTCCTCGACGCCATCGCCCGCGCGCTGAGGCTGAGCGACGCCGAGCACGCCCACCTCACTCACCTGGCGAAGCCGAAACAGAAGAAGAAGCCGGCCGGCCGCGCCCAGCAGGTGCGGGGCCCCCTGCGGACGCTGCTGGACACCATGGACGGTGTTCCGGCGATCCTCGTAGGGCGGCGCTCGGACATCCTCGTCTGGAACCGGATGGCCGCGGCGGTCTTCGGCGACTGGGCCGAGCTGCCGGCCAGGGAGCAGAACTGGGCACGGCTGGTCTTCCTGAGGCCCGAGTACCGCGACCTGTTCGTGGACTGGGAGCACAAAGCCAGCGACGTCGTCGCTCAGCTGCGCATGGACGCCGGCTCCCATCCCGACGACCCCCAACTGTCCGCGCTGGTGGGCGAACTCTCCGTCAAGAGCGAGGAGTTCAGGCGGCTGTGGGCCACCCACGACGTCAAGGAGAAGTGCCACGGCACCCAGCGCCTGCACCACCCACTCGTCGGCGAACTCGACCTCCGCCTCGAGTCGTTCCACCAGGCCGACAACCACGAACAGATGCTGGTGACCTACCACGCCGAACCGAACTCCCCGTCGGCGGAGGCTCTGCGCCTGCTGGCCAGCTGGGGCGCGGACGCGACCCGGGCGGGAACGAGCACGCCGTCGGCACGCACGGCTTGATCAACTCCCCTTGATCACCGGTAGTCGGCTGCGCGCCACGCCCAGCGACCTTATCCACGCCAGACGCCTCCGGGGGGTGTCGGATTCAGGACGGCCCGGGTGGCACGGGCCTGCTGTGGTTGGGCAGTGAAAGCACGGTGCCGCCGCTGCGCAGCGCGTCGTTTTCGAGAGCCAGCTGGCGGATGGCCTCCTCGTACAGAGCGAGAGTGCGGCGCAGGTCGCTGTTCTCCTTCCGTAACCGGCTCAGGTTGGCTTCCGTACGTACGTCGGATCCGGAGGGTTCCGTCGGCGTCGCAGGCCGGGCCGGCGCCGGAATGCGGGGCCGGAAGTGCACGTCGATCAGGTCGGCGTAGTGCCGGTGGTAGGTGGCGTGCGGGATGTCCAGGAGCCGCTCGATCGCGGTCACGGTGGGGCGCCGTCCACGGGCCGCGGTCTCGGCAAGGACAGTGTCGATGGCGGCTTTGACGGTCTCGGTGCCGGGCAGGGCGCGTTTCACTCGGCGGTCTCCGGGGCGTGGCGGGTGAGGAACGCGGTAGTGGCGCGGTGCTGTTCCTCAAGGCGGTGACGGACGTAGGGGGCGAGGCGGTCGCTGTCGGCGAGGGCGTCCTCCAGACGGGCGAAGTGACCGGTGAGGGCCTGCCGGTTGGCGGGCGTGAGAGCGGTGTTGCGGCAGACCAACGGTTTGCAGTCGGCCATGACGGGCTGATCGGCGGGGCCCTCGGACGTGCGGCACAGGGCACGGTCGGGGTTGTAGACGCAGGTGATGAAGGTGCCTGGGTACAGGCGCGTGTCGTGGCGGGCCAGGATGCGGCGCAGGCGGGCTTCGTCGGTGACGACCTGGCCGTCGAAGACGGTGTGGCGGGCGAGCTCGGCGAGCCGGGCTTCGGCTTCCTCTCCGGCGGGGCCCGTCAGGCACGGCCGGTCGTCGTCGGCGCCCAGCTCGGCGAGGAACTGGCCGCGGGCGAAGGCTTCTTCGGCCTCGACCTCGTCGCGGAGACCGGAGTCGCTGGTGCCGGCGTAGCCCTCGAACATCTGGATGCGCTGGTGGCGGTACTGCAGGGCGCCGGCGATGGTGCCGCCCGGGCGGCGGGCGATGAACCAGGCCAGGGTGCGGCGGAACTGCCGAGGCGTCAGTCGCGGCAGGCGTCCCTTGACCTTGGGGATCGCATCCAGGCGTGGACGGGCAGCGCAGTAGGAGTTGATCCACTTGGCCAGTGCGGCGATGTCCTTGATGGTGGTGGCGCTGGTCCGCACGCGCCCGGCCACGTGGTGGCGTTGATGGTCGGCCGATTTGAGCGGGTGCGCGAACAGGTAGGGCTCGCCGGCCGGCTGGCAGCGTTCCAGGACAGCGACGGCTCGCGCGACGGGAGCGGTGACGACCCAGGTGGCGGCCGCGCCGTGGACGCCTTCGCCCTTGAAAGCCAGTCCGTGAAGCCGGTAGCGGTAGATGCGGCCGTCGGTGTCGCGTTGGGCGCTCACGCAGCCGCGCCGCAGGTGTTTGATCTCGGAGTCGCGCAGGTCGGAGAGGTAGGCGATGACGATCCAGCAGGACACCTGCAGCAGCCGTTCGAACTGGCCGACGTCGTAGTAGGAGATCTGCTCCAGCCACCGCTGCCCGCCCACCTGCGCTTGAGGAACGTGACGCAAGGGAGAGTCGGTGCCTGCTCCGAGGCCGCGGGCCGCTTCCTCGATCAGACGCCGGGGGCGGGCCTTTCTGAGCGGGTATGACGGATGGCCTGCGAGCCGGGCCAGGTAGGCGAAGTTCGGGGAGCCCTCTCTGCCCCGCCATCCGGTGGCTGCCGGGTGGGTGCAGTGGGCAGCCGCTGTCCGAGCCGGCGGAAGTCGTCCAGTACAGCTTGCAGGGCCGCGACCGGGTCGGGGTGGGCAGGCGGGCGTGCGTCGATGCTGTCGCGCTCGGCGCGGGCGGCGAGCACGTCGTCGGCGAAGTCGTCCACCCAGCGCAGCGCCCAGGTCAGCAAAGGCCCTATGACATGCTCGGGGATGCGGTCGGTGAGGTTCTCGTCATACCGGCGCGGATTGGCGCGCGCCCATGCCTGCCACAGCGGCCGCCGCAGCGGGTCCTGCCCGAGGTGGTCGGCAAGGCGGGAGCGGTAGGCCCACAGCAATCGCACGGCACGGCGGTGGCGATACACCCCACTGACCGACAGCCGCAGCGCCGTCAGCTCGGCGTGATAGGCGTCCAGGTCATCGCCCATCAGCTGCGCCAGCGGGAGCCGGCGACCCTGTGCCCACAGCAGGAAGTGGCGTACGCAGGTGAAGTAGGCGCGGATGCTGGAGATCGTGATCGGCTCTTCGCCGGGCGGGGTGTCCTCGATCAGCAGGGCGTAGAACAGGAGCTTGGCGGTGTCCCGGTGAGCGTGCGGGACCTGCGCGAAGTCGAGCCGGTGAGGCTTGCGGTCCGCGCGCAGCCATGCCGGCGTCAGCGTCCAAAGGTCATCGCCGTAGCGGGAGGTCTCTTCCAGCCGTGCCTCGGCGCGCAGCGGACGCGTGGCCAGGACCAGGGCGTCCTCGGGCACTGCGGCGCGGTGTGCGGGGGCTTGGGCCGCATGCGTCATCACCACTGGGTGGGCCCTTCCAGAAGAGCGAGCATCAGGTGGGGCTGCCTCTGCTGGGCAGCGGCGCGCTGGGCCGGGCTGAAGCGAGGCAGGATGTCGCGGGTGA
Organism: Streptomyces sp. NPDC002324; assembly: GCF_053593335.1. Taxonomy (NCBI): domain Bacteria; kingdom Bacillati; phylum Actinomycetota; class Actinomycetes; order Kitasatosporales; family Streptomycetaceae; genus Streptomyces; species Streptomyces sp. NPDC002324. The sequence continues at coordinate 124,588 of NZ_JBSFCF010000015.1, read as the reverse complement.
GGATCTGCCAGGTCGTGCCGTACCGGGCCGTCCACTGCGCGGCATCCCGGCGCTGAAGGTCCTCACGCAGGACCTCGGCCAGGGCAAGCAGGGCAGGCAAGTGGCGTTCCATCACCAGGGCGTTGGGGCAACCGAAGCAGGCCAGGAACGACTGGCGGCATCGTCCACCGCCGGGTGCGTGCTCGATGTCCGTGCACGCACAGGCCAGCGTGTCGAGCTCGCCCCCTGCCGCCTGCTCGCGCACCTGATCGGGCACGGCAGCAGCCGATCCGCCACCGAGGCGGACGACGACCGCGCGGGCGCTCTCCTCCGCGTCGGTGATCGCCTCCGTGAGCACGTCGGCCGCCCACTCGGCGACGAACGGGTCCTTGCGCAGGTAGTGGGTGAAGGAGGTGTCCGCCGTGTTCGTCACCCGCGCTGACGGAAGATGCCCTCCGACCTGCTTCGCCGTGCGTACCTCGACGGTCTTCTTGATGCGCGTCACCATCATCTGCAGCGGCTTGCCATCGTCGCCGACCAGGCCGTGGCGCTCCGCCCACGCCCCGAGCTTCAGCTTGCGGGCCAGCTCGGCATCGAAGGGCCCGATGTGCCCGCCGGTGGCGGCATTGAGGACACTGCCTCGGCCGTTGCCCGCCCAGATCGACCACACCGACCCGGTCTCGGAAAACGCCCGGCTGCGGCCCATCAACCGGTGCAGCAACAGGTAGAAGCCGCCCATCGTCCGCAACTGGCGGTCCTCATCGACGCTCCAGTGCACCGTCGTGCGGGAGTTGGCCTTGCCCCGGCGGCGCTTGGTCAGCGTGACCGCCACCGCGCGCTCCTCCAACATGCGGTGCTCGGCGGGCAGTTCCTTCACTGTCTCCGGGTTGCGGCCGCTCAGCCCGGCCGCGTAGATGAGCAGCGGGGCAAGGTCCGGATCGGTCACGAACAGCTGCTTTCGCCTGGGCGTAGCAGGCCGCCGGGTACTCGCCCACCGTCAGCCCGCGGTAATCGACCTGGACCCGGCCCGTGGCCGCCATCGCCGCCAGCCGTACCCCCTGTTCCCGCTCAGCCACCGAGAGGCTTTCGTCATTGTCGAGGAAACGCCCCAGCAGCTTCTCGCCCGCCATGATCCGGGCGTGGACGGCGGCCACGTCGGAGCGGGCGGCGGCCATGACGGCCTGGAACTCGCGATCGGAGTACCCCGGCCGCCCGGCCTGCTGGGCGCCCACGCCGTCCCCGGGCTGCCGGCATAGTCCACCACAGCCCCGTCCAGCCGTTCCTGACCGGGCAGAACACGCACGATCCGCAGCAGATCCTGCAGGTTCCGGCGGGCGGACTTCTCCTCACACGTCTGCCGCCTCGACATCAGGTACCGCTCCAGGTGACGCACCCGCAGCCCCTCCACCCGCCGCGGCGGTTCCGCAAGCTGGTCCAGGAGCAGCAGGAACCGCTTGACCGTCTACCACTGGCTGCTCGCCGCCCGCTGCGTGCGGCGCCCGCCGCCGGGTCCGATCCGCACCCCCAGCGCGTGCGCGAAATCCCGGTGCAATCCCGGCAGCGGCAACTCCTCGAACCGGAACACGCACTCGCGGCCGTCCTCACCGGTGAACCGCACCACCGGCGCCCCGCCGTCCTCGGCGAACTCCACGGTCTGAGGCGGCTCGTAGAAGCCGCCGGGAACAGCCGCGGCACAGCCGCGCCCCGCGCGGGGTGCCTCCTCGCTCACGCGACGACCTCCGACCGCTCCAGCCAGCCCTCGTCGCTGAAGCCCACCGGCTCCCAGGCCCCCTCCGGCACCAGTTCAAGCCGGGTACGCATCTCCAGCTCCTGCAAGGTGTGCAGATAGAGCGCCGTGGTCGTCGCCGACCGGTGACCGAGCCTGATCCGCACCCAGTTCAGCGGATCACCGAACACTCGCTGATACGTCAGCCGCTGCTGCTCGTTCATCTCGCCCAGCGCCTGCAGGTGGCCTCGCCACAGCAACTCCAGCGTGATCACCGCGTACGAATGCCTTGTGTCCGCAGAGGCCGTGTGCGGATGAGCCTGTGTGCGATTGAGCAGGTGCGTCGTTTGGGACACGTTCGCGCTGCATATCGCCGGGCGTGTTGCATTCCGAGAGAGTCGTTGTGATGCGGCTCACCCTGCGGGTGTCTGAGGCAGGGCATGCGCGATCATTGAGCTCACCGTGGCGACGCGGTGAGCCAGTTCGCCGGCAGGGATGTCGATGAGCTCGTAGCCGAACGCGCGGTAGCTCTCTTCGTGGATCTTTTCGAAAGCCAGTGATTCCTGGAAACTGATCCGCCGGGCCGCGGTCGGCTCGCAGAACCCTAGATTGCGGACGAATAGCACTTGCCGCTCGTAGACCCCTTCCGAGGTGATCCGTTCGAGTTCCGCGGCCAGCGCCGGAGACACCGGCCGCCCCAAGTAGGTGGCGAGGGCGTGGGCGCAGACCGGTGACCGGTCGAACACCTGAACAGAGCCGGTGGCCTCCAACTGCCGCTGTCGCTGCAGAGCGACGATCTCGTCGATGAAGGACGCCCGTGTCCATGGCTGGTCCTCGCCCAGAGCCTGCGCTTGTGCGATGACCGCCGTTGCCGCCTCCTCGACAACGCCGTAGCCAAGCTCGTCCAGGCACCGCAGGATTGATGTCTTGCCCGCGCCCGGCGTGCCAGTGAGAACGTACCGCCGCATGATCCGAGAACCTTTCTTGCAGGTCGAGACAGGTCCATTGGTCACCGTTTGGGCCTCCGGAGGAGGCAACGAGCCAGTGGAGCCCTGAAGATGGGGATGGGGGGACACAGGCGGATCCTCGAACGGCTGATGTGCCGGAGACGCCCCTGATGCCCAAGGCGTTGAACAAGACAACCACGGCCAGATTGCTCAACGTCCCTCTTCGTTCCAGTACATCCTGTCGACCGGAGTCTCGGCAACCACCGCTGAGCAAACCGGGTGTCAGAACGAACGGTTCAGGAGTCCTGCCGCTTCAACTGCATGTCCCGATGACGGTGGTTCGCGGTGTGGGCAGACGGCTCACCCTGCTTGCCCCGGCGACGGCGTCGCGGAGTCTGACGATCTCTTCGTGTTGTGCGGCAAGTCGAGCCAGAGCCTGGGTGCGGAAGTCAGTGAGCTCGCCGATTGTCTGTTCGGACTGGCACAACCGGTCCTTGAACTTGGTGATCTCTGTCTTGAGCCGGACGATTTGGGCTTCGCGGGGGTCGGGGATCTCTCCGGCCTGCTGCAGGGCCTGGAGGCGGTGTTCGAACTCGACGCGGAGGTGAGCGTAGGGGCGGGTGCCGTAGAACGCGGTGCGGTCGACCGCGGCCTCGATGGCGAGAATCTTGATGTCGCACTTTCCGCCGGGCGGGATCTCGCCTCGAAGGAGCCGGTCCATGGCGGCCCGGATGCGGTTCTCGTTCTCGGTCCGCTGGGCTGCGGAGATTCTCATGCGGAGTCCTCGTTCATGGTGGTGCAGGCGGCGTCGATCTCCGTGACGACGCGGAGGGCCCGGTCGTAGTCGGCCTGCAGGCGGGTGCGTTCGGTCTTTCGTGTGGTGCCGAGCTGTCCAAGAAAGGTTCCGGTGCGTTCGGCGTGCTCGGCCCAGACGGGACGGTGGCAGGGGTGATGGGTGGCCTGCGGGCAACGGGCGGAGTCACACATCCCGACCAGCGGACGGTCGGCCGTCGGAGTGCCGGCCAGCTTGAGGCAGAGGGCCCGGGATGGGTCGGTGAACCAGCAGTAGTTAGCGGGCCCGAGGTGAAGGACCTTGGCACGCTTGGTCAGGAGGTTCAGCACGTCACGGTCACTGCGCTGTGTTTTGGGTGCTGTTGCTGCCGTTGCGTCGAGCTTCTCGTCGATGCTGGCGAAGAACTCGGTGAGGCTCCGGGCACCGGGGCCGGCCGGGAGAATGCCCTGCTGGTAATTTTGGAACTCTTCCAGTACCAGCTGGAGATTGCGGTCGCTCTCGTGCTTGTTGACCTCGGCCAGCAGCTCGGCCTGGGCCCCGCCGGGGCGGGAGGCATACCCTTCTGTCGTGGCCACGGCAATGTGCTTTAGGTGAATCTTGGCGGCCAGCACGCCGCCTGGCCGGTAGGCCATTTCCAGCGCCAGTGTGCGACGCAGTCGCCTCAGATTGACCTGTCCGTCTGGGATGGGGGCGAGTCCAAGACGCTGCCCTGCCGGAGAGTTGATCCAGTTGCGGAACCACTTGTAACGGACGGAGAAGGCGAACCGCCCGAAGAGCAGGGTGCCCTCCTTCCGGTCGTCATGCAGGTCTTCGGCGAGTTCGACGGCGCGATAGACGGGCTCGATGACGACCCACTCGTCGTCGGTGCCCCCCAGCGGCTGTCCCTTGATGACCTTGCTGGCGAGCCGGTATCGGGTGAGCCCCCGGACGGGTTCCTCGATCGGAAGTCGGCAGCCGATGCGAAGCTCCATCAGCTCGCTCGATCGCATGCCCGAGGCTGTGGCCAGCACGATCATCGTGGCGGTGCGGACGATGCCGACCAGAGCGACGGCCTGGGGACGGTGCAGAGGCAGTGTCCAGGGCAACACCGACAAGGTGTCCGCCGTAGCGATCTCGACAGAGTTCCGGGCAAAGACCTCCTTCACCCCGACCGACGCGACCGCGTCTTCCAGCGGGTCGCGCAGGCGGTTCATCCAGCGGGCCTCGAACTGGGTGATCCCGGCCTGACGGGCCAAAACTCCCGTGGCCACGGTCAGGAGGGGGTCGTCGGCGGACCAGCCGTTGGCAAGCCGGTCGGCGACGTGGTGGTCGGCGAGCATCGGCAAAGGTGTGCACGTATCCGTGTACTCGCTCAGCAGCCCGGTGAACTCGGCCACCGGGGCGACGTGGAGCGATCGGAGTCCTCGCGCTTTTCGGGCGGACAACTTGTCGGCCTCCCGGATCTGGCGGGCGAGTTCAACAGCGTGCGGTCCCAGGGCGGACACCAGGAACAGGGCGGCGGCGAGCATCGGTTGCAGGACCGGGTCGTCGACGGGCTGGGTCTTGTTCTCTGGCCGGCCGCTGGGCATTTCGGCGATGGCGGAGGCGGTGGCCCCGCCCCAGGGCCGCAGATCTGCCGAGACCCGGTCGGCGGTGAACAACTCGCGGTAGTTGACCAGGTCGACGACGACCTGTGCGGCCGCACGACGGACTGCCGGACTCTGTTCGCCGACGACCGCTCCGTGCTCGTCGAGGACATAACGCCGGTGAGCCATGTAGGCGTCACAGATGCGCGTGTCGACCTGCCCGAGGCTCGTCACCCCGTGCTCGGACAGCCAGCGGCAGAACCGGATGATCTCGTCCAGACGGCCCGCGCAACTGCTCAGGTGCAGGGCGGTGCGATGGGCCCGGGGCAGCGGAGCGACCGCAGGGTGCCGCGGGGCGAGCATGGCCAGGACGAGTTCCTTGCCCACCAGCCGCCACCGCTCATCAGTGATCCCGGTGAAGTCGAAACGGCGTGTGCTGAGGGCGAGTTGGACAGGCAGGCCGACGACATCGGTGAAGTTCCAGACGTCGTCCTCGAACACCGGACGGCGGGATCCCTCGGGGAGGGGGAGTCCGGCTTCGCGGCAGACATCGGCGCCGGCGAAGACCGCGGACCGGCCGTCGAAGGCGGCAGCAGTGGCGAGGGCGGTTCTCACGCGGTCATCTCCTCAGGCCGCAGGGGAAGTTCGTCGTCCAGGTCCTCGACCTGGTGGGCCGCCGCAGCCAGGACGGCAGGATCGAAGCGGTCCAGGACCTGCTGGACGCGGGTTGTGTAAGGGCCGAAGACGGCCATGAAGTGGGCGGCGGGCATCTGCTGCCACTGCCGGGAGAAGAACGCCTTGAGCCGCAGCAGGTTGCCCACGTGCCGGGGAGCGTAGACGGCCAGTGGGCAGAGCAGGCAGACCCAGGGCCGGGCAGGACAGGGCTTCCCCTTCGGTCCGTGCAGCCCGGACAGTTGGTCCCCGCAGGCGGCGGTGAACACATCGCGCTGTCCGCCGACCAGCTCGGCGATCACGGCATCGTTCAGGTTCAGCTCTGCGACCAGCTGCGGGTAGCCGTCCGCCAAAGCGGCCGCGTCCTCTTCGGTGATCACGGTCGGTGGGTGAGCCCGCCGGAGCATGTCGTGCTGGGCGTCCTCAATGACCGTCTCGACAGCATGCTGCTGGGCTGGAGTTGTGGCGGTGAGGTAGTGATCGCCCTCAACGTGCGGGGTGTGGTTCGGATCGATCGTGGCCCGCCCGCTGCCTGTCCAGGAGGTTTTGTCCCGCATGGCTTCGTGGGTGGTCCGGATCCGCGAGCGGTGAATCTTGAGGGGTTGTCCGTCGTTCCCCAGAACCGCATGGCGAAGCGCCCACCGCTGGACGGCAACACGGTCGACCTGGCGGACACGGCGGGACTTGCCGGCCTGGCTCACCCCCACCCAGAGTTTGCGGCGTTCCCCGGGGGTCACAAAGGTCCGCAGCAGAGCGGAGTGCGCGAGCCACTGTTCCAGCAAACGGACCGCCCGGCGGGGCAGGTTCAGGCTCTCCGCCGCGGTGCGGCGCTTGATGTAGGAGAGGAGGACCGTCGAGTCACCGGCCCAGTCGATGTCCTCGACCACCAAGTCGGCAATGCCGTCCGGGACGATGCCGGAGTAGATGCCGAACAGCAGCCGGTAGGCGATCAGCACGTCCAGGTGCGGGAAGACAGCCCGAGTCGCGTCGTGAAAGCCGCCGCGATTGCGGACCACCGCCGCCGAGACCTCCAGATGCTGGCCGAACTCGCCGATGCTGACAGGCCCGACCCGGGCCAGCAGCCAGCGCAGACTGCCCGGTTCCCAGCCGCCTTCGAGGGGATGCCGTCCGTCGGCGGCATCCGCGAGGGCCCGGCGGTGGGCGGCGTACGAATCGTCGACCAAGGTCCGACAGACCTCGGTCAGCCGCTGCCATTCCTCCTCCCCATAGGGCGGCAGCGCCTGGCGGTTGGGCTGGATGTTGAAGTGCCGTCCGGCAGCGAGTTCCAGCACCTCTTCACCGAGCGTGCCGCCGCTCTGGGCATAGCCCTCCAGCAGACTGCGGGTCATGGCCTCCAGCCTTGATGGACTGGACATCCAGAATTCGGCCAGCTGCCCTCGCCGCAACTGAGCGGCACCACCGGTGAAGCCCTGAGCGGCCAGGACGCGGACCATGCTTCGCAGGGACTGGACGTAGAAGTTGACGGTGCCCTCCGAGTCCGCGGTGCCGTGCGGATGGATCAGGTCCACGAGACCGAGGGCCAGGTCCCGGGCCAGACGCGGGTTGGGCAGTCCGTCCAGGCTGTACTCCGCGCGACTTCCGTCGCTGAACACGCAGGTGAGGCCGAGTGGTTCCTCGATCAGCATCGTCGGCATCAGAGGTCACCGTCCTCGATCTCGTCGTCGAACTCGGCTGCGGCCTCCCGCTCGGCGGCCGGATGATCCGTCAGCCCGGCAGCGACTCCGGCGCCCTCGTATGCCTCCCGGTAGATACGGGTCGTATCCAGGCGGCGGAGGTACTTTTCCGTGGTCAGGACGGTGGAATGGCCCAGAAGATCACGAAGCACCAGCAGTGGGTCCGCCTTGCTCAGGTAGAAGACCAGGGCGGCGTCGGCATCGGTGTCCCGGACGAGCTTCGCGGCCTGCCGGTAGTGCCCGGTGACCAGGTATTCGAGGGTCCTCATGGAGAAGGTGTGGCGACATCGGTGGGGCCAGACGTGCGGGAAGCGGGGCTCGAAGCGGGCCCGGACCCGGTCTGATGTGCGCTCGAAGACCGTGCCCCAGGCGGTGAATGGGCCGCCGCCGTTCTTCACCGCCAGCAGACACGAACCGCCCCCCGGAGCGACCAGCCGGCGCCGCTCGGCCGGAGCCAGTGACTCCCAGGGTCGCCGGACCCCGTTGATCAGCCCTCCCCGGGCATCCGGCTCGGTCACCATCAGCGGCTCGCCCCAGCGCCGTGGAGGCCGCCAGGATGAGCCGTCCGTCGTAGCGGCCCGGTCCAGCTCGATGTAGTCGTGCAGCCCGGCCAGTGCCTCGTAAGAGGTCCACGTCGTGCGGAACTTCTTGCCCTTGGTGATCCCGGCCGGCACCGGGAACGGAATAGGAACTGCGATCGGCTCCGGCGACAGCGCTGGGATCTCCCAGGGAAGCAGATAGGTGAATTCCTGCAACCGCATCCCGGTAGCCAGCGCGTGATCCCCGACAGCCCCGTTGCGGGACAGCTCCCGCCCGTGGAAACCGGTGTCCTGCGAGCCGTCCGGGGCCAGCCCGCGCAGCCCCTTGCGGAACAGCTCAGTGAAGTCCGGCTCCAGGTACTTGATCGTCACGTGTGGCTTCGGTGTGCGGCGGACCGCCAGATTCACCCGCACCTCCCGCCCGGTCCCGGCGAACAGGGCCCGCGCGGCGCGGTAGGTGAACGGCTCGGCCGTCGCGTACCCCTCGTTGATCGACCACCGGTAGAACAGCGACAGGATGCTCATGTGCTGGCCCCACGTCGTCGCCGCGAACCGGGCCTTCAACGGACCCGCCGCCCGGTGCTCGGCGTACCGGCTCAACGCGGCCTTCAGCCGTACCCGCGAGTCGAACAGACCCACCCCGTGCTCGGCCAGGAACTCCATCCATTCCTTGACCACCCGCGCGTAGCTCTCCCACGAGCTCGGCGCCGGCGCCCCGCTGGCCGGGAGCTCACGCAACCACCGGTTCACCACCGCCGCCGAACGCGGCGCTGCCGGACCGTCCTCGAAGCACAGGTCGTCATCGACGAGCACAGGCATCCCCTCGGGGATCAGTGGCCGATGCTCGACGTTCCAGGACTCCCAGCCCCGGGACGAGAAGAAACTCAAGATCATGGGCGCTGACAGTAGAAACACCACACGGCTCAGCGCAAAGCCCAAACGCCCAGGCCACCAACCCAGTTGGAGCCAATCACTACACGGAAACTAACGAGTAGCCGCACGATAGTGACGCGATCTTGATCGTCCAGGAGCATGCGACTTGAGTGCTGGCATTTGGCGTTGCTGGCCTGGCAGGATCCGCCTGTGATCAATACCTCGGTGACTGTGCGCGATCTCGTTGTCGGTGACTGCCACGATGTACACGCCTTCGCCAGCCTGCCGGAGGCTTGCCGCTACCAGGCGTGGGGGCCGAACACCGAGGAACAGACGCGGGACTTCGTCCAAGGCGCCGTGGATGCCCGGTTGCAGTCCCCACGGTCAAGATTCGTGTATGCGGCCTGCCTCGACGGTGAACTCGTCGGTATTGGCGAGCTGAAGGTTCGTAGCCTGGCCCACCGCCAGGGCGAGATCTCCTATCTCGTGCATCCTCGGGTGTGGGGACGAGGCGTGGGTACGGCCATCGGCGGGGAACTCCTCAGCAGAGGATTCGGGCTGATGGGACTGCACCGGATCTATGCGACCTGCGATCCTCGCAACGTCGCGTCGGCCCGAGTACTGGGCAAGCTCGGCATGACCCACGAGGGCCGGCACCGGCACACCGCGCTGCTCCGGAACGGCTGGCGTGACTCTGAAGTCTTCAGCATCCTCGACCACGAATTGGCGCACCGGCCCGGTCCTGAATGATCGATGTATCGGCGGTCAAGCTCCGGCAGCCGCCCTGGTGCCAGAAGGCGAACAGCCGCACGGGATTATCTGGAGTGTGAAGTCAAGTTGGGCCCGCGCGGCCTGCTCTGATGCTGCGTTGTGCGGGGTCTCGAAGGAACACCTGGGTGCGCTGATCGCCGAGATGGCCGGGCCGTGGATCGCAGCCCGAGACTCTGAGCTGGCCAAACGGCGTGGCCATGGCCGATTGCGGGCGGCCGGGGCTGGGCCGGATCATCAGTTGGTCTTCGTGGACCGGGTGCTGGTGACCTTGGTGGCGTTGCGCTGGGCGCTGTCGCACAGGGTGCTCGCGGCGCTGTTCGGAGTCTCGCCTTCCACGATCGACCGGGCGGTTGGCGAGGTGCGCCCGTTGCTGGCCGCTCGCGGTTTCGCGGTGCCGGACCGGCCCGGGATCAGGCTCAGGACCCTCGCGGACGTGTTCGCCTATGCCCAGGCGGAGGGGATCACGCTGCGGATCGACGGTACCGAGGTGCAGGTACGCCGCCCGAAGGCGGGGCGGCCAGGCCGTAAGGCGTTCGTGTCGGGCAAGAAGAGGCAGAACACCGAGAAGGCCACGATGATCAGCGACGAGCAGGGTCGGGAGCTGTGGCTCGGGGCGATCCGCCCAGGCCGGATGCACGATGCCACCGCAGTACGCACCGAGGGCGTCGAGGAGCAGTTGCGGCTGCACCCGAACGTGAGAGCCGAAGTCGATTCCGGCTATGCCGGTCTGGCCCGTGACTTCCCCGGCCAGGTCAGCGCCCCGCCGAAGAAGCCGGCAGCGGACGCCGGGCCGTCCGAGCGCAACTTCTACGACTATGCGCGCCGCCGCCAATCCCAACGGCGGATCATGGTCGAGCACGCCAACGCAGAGGTCAAGCAGTGGCGGTCGCTGCAACGCTGGACCGGCGAGCGCGCCGACCTGCCCGAGGTAATCGCCGCGATCGGCGCCCTGGTCTCCGACCGCAGCGCCAAGCGTCCGACTCGCAGCAGGCCAAGCATGGAACTCGACCTCGTCCGCGCGACGGCCTGCTGATACACCCTGAGCCGAACCGCTAGGCCAGCACATCCCAAGCCCTATCGTGCGGCTACTCGTAAGCGGAGACAAAGTGCCGCAGCATGTGCGGCGTCGCCCCCACGTCTACGCCCTGGGCACGGCACCGTGCGTTGGCGTCGGCGAAGACCTGCTTCCACCCGGACATCGTCATCGGCAGGCCCCACTGGTTCAGCCACACCATCGCCGGCTCCCACCTGCCATCGGCCGTCGCCACCAGCAGCCGGCGCCGCTCTTCCGCATCCAGGCGGGCCACCGGCACCCACCGGCCACCCATCCGCACCCGGGGCGCGGCCGGGTCCTCCACCAGCAGCGACCGGCGCGTCGGGATGTAGAAGCCGCGCGAGCGCCCGTAGTCGAGCATCTCGGCCCGGTCCCACTCCATGTAGTCGCGCACAACTCGCAGCACCGGCACCGGCCAGTACACCGCCCTCCCCTTGGAAATCGCGTGCGGCAGCACCGCTGGCGCGTTGACGATCCCTGACGCCGCAGGCGGCAGCTCCGGTAGATCGAACACCGTCAGCGCCGAGTGCTCGCACAACCGCAGCCCCGTACGGACCATCGAATCCGCGTACGCCGCGTTCCGCGCCGCCCACCTCCCGCGGAACCCGCGCCTTGGCATCTCCTCCGAGTCGAAGCCGCATAGCCCGACATTGCGCCAAAGCCGATACGACTTCGGTGGCAGCCACTTCACCTCTCGCCGTGGCCCCATGTGCGACGTCTCGGCTGGCACTTGCCGCACCATCGTGCCGCCAGCCCCGCCCCGCCACGGCGACCACACCGAAGCCGCGCGCTGACGGATCGGATTTGCCCTGACGAGGTCCTGCTCGATCGCCCACAGGTAGAACTGGTTGACCGTGGACACCTCCCGGTCCCAACTCGTGTCTTCCAAACGAGATCCACGCTCATCACGACGACGCCACCACTCGTACGCCGCCCCGGTCGTCCATGGACGCATTACGCCAGTCCCGCCTGCCTCGTGCGAACCACAGGAAGTCGAAGTACGTGCGCAGATCCCGGGCATGGGCGGCCTGGGTGTTCCACGGCGAAGACGCCAGCCACACCGAGAAATACCGGTTCAGCGCCACGTCGTACACGCCCGCCGGACTGATCAGGAACGGCTGCCCCTCGGGCACCCACAGATCATCCAACCCCTCACCGAGGTCGGCGAACAGGGCGCTGAACTCCCGCATGAACGGGGTCTTTTCGCGTGGCCACGCCAGGTCTCGACGGGTGAAATGCCCTCGCCAACCGGTGATCGACATGACGCTGGACGATAGTCCGTGGACAGCTCAACAGCGCATAACCGAAGGCGGACGGGTTTCGCGCTCTCCTCTTCACCCGTCCTGGACACGCGCTGATCCAGTCCCGCAGGGGCTCGGACCTGACCGGTGCCTTCCCGGACATCGCCGTGGCGGCCGCGGGCCTGGGGGAGACGCTCGTCCTGGACGGTGAGCTGGTTGTGCCCCACCAGGGCCGGCTGGACTTTCCCAGACTCCAGAGCCGCGCGAGCCGCCGGGGCGCCGGTGCCGTGCACGCTGCCGCCCGCCATCCGGCCTACCTGATCGTCTTCGACGTCCTGGAGGCGGCGGGCAGGGAGTGGTTGGCCCGGCCGTATCGCGAGCGACGAGCCGTGCTGGAGGACCTCTTCGCCCGCGGTGTGCTCGCCGCCCCCTTCACGCTGTGCCCGAACACGACCGACCGCGCCACGGCACGGGACTGGCTGGACCCCGCCTGGGGCACGGCCGGCATCGAAGGGGTGGTGTGCAAGGGGCTCGCGCAGCCCTACCTCCCCGGCCGGCGGGCCTGGTGTGTTAACTGCACCTTCTCTGGCTCGTTGGCCGGGGCAATTCCGAGCCCCAAGGAGACGTATGCACGACCGCCACCGCGACGTGGTCGAGGGGCGAGCGACGGTCCCCCGTGTCGGCTCCGTTGTCGAGCTGGAGACCAAGTACCCCGGGTACGCCGTTCACGACGCATCAGGTGAAGTCGTTGAGCCTGTCGTCCCGTACCTGAGAGAACTCGCACTTGACGACAACCGCCCGCTCACCGGTCGCAGTTACGCGTACGACCTGCTGCGCTGGCACCGGCTCCTGTGGTTCCTCGACGTTCCGTGGGACCGTGCCACCCAGGCCGAGGCATCCGCATTGGTGGGCGGCTGCGGATGGCGGAGAATCCACAACGTCGGCGTACGAGACCGGATGCTCCGCCGCCGGGTTCGGTGAACACCAGGACCGGCAAGCCCTACCTGAGGGCCGGTTACGCGTCATCGACGATCAATCACAACCTCACGGTCGTCAGCAGCTTTTACGCCTTCCACCGTCACCACAACCGCGGTCCCCTGGTGAATCCGGTGCCGGAATCGGCCGCTCAGCGCCGTGCCCTGGCCCACCGCGATCCCGACACGCCCGCGCCGCCGTTCCGACGGGCCCGGCTCCGCCAGCGGGTTCGCAGCACCGATCCGCGGGCCATCCCCGACACGCTGTGGGACGAGCTCTTCGCCGCGATGACACACGACCGGGACCGGGCCGCCGTCCTGCTCTACGTCTCCAGCGGTTCACGGGCCGGCGAACTTCGCCGAAGCCGAGAAAGAGGGCTGGCTCGGCGAAATCGAGGGCCTGCGCGTCAGCCTCGCCGGCGCCGAATCCAGAATCGACCAGATCGACTCCGCGCCCGGCAGCGTGGCGATCAACCTCGGCATGTCGCGCAAGGCCCCGGCTCACCCCGCCCAGAAGGAGGGAGCAGGGTCGCTGAGACAATCGCGGGATGATCAGCAATGAGATCCGGTTCGATTGCCAGCACCGTGGCGACAGGGGTCTGCTCGTGGTCGTCCCTCACATCGACGGAGCACCACTCACCGAGCTGATCGATGAGTACGAGATCGCGGCCGGGATGCAGCCTGCAGGTGATGCCTACGGTGGTCTGATTCCGGAGTTCTTCCGGTTCGGCCCGATGCAGGACCACTTCCTCGGACTGTCCACTAGCGCGATGGGGCCGAAGACCCCCGTCCTCGGTTGTGAATGCGGTGAGTGGGGGTGCTGGCCGCTCATGGCCCGCATCACCGCGACAGCGGATCTCGTAACCTGGGACGCCTTCGAGCAACCCCACCGCAAGACCCGCGACTACGTGGCATTCGGTCCGTTCCAGTTCGACCGCCACCAATACGATGGCGCCTTGCAGGCCCTGAGCGCGGTGATCGACTCCGCCGCCGACGACACGAGCGCATGAACACTGCCGTCAGTCCGTCTTGCCGCACATGGAGTCCAGGGGCGGAGGCCAGCGGCGGGGGACTCGTCCTCACCCGTCGGCGACGGGCAGGTTATGCCACCAGTGACCGCATCCGCCGGAGCAGAAGCGTTCGCGGCGCCGTTCGTCTGCGACCGCGAGGACCTCGACCAGTAGCCGGAACGCCTTGCGTCGTTCGTCGACAGGGGTGAGGCCGGCGATCTTCCCCAGTTGCTGGTCGATCGGGCCGCAGGTGATCAAGACCGCCGGGGTGTGCGTCGGGCGCAGCCCGGCACGTCGGATGCTCTCCGGTCCGTCTTCGGTGACGGCGCGCGCCTGCACGCAGTGGTGGCGCAGGAACAGGAGTATCTCGGCCTGCTCCTCCGGGCTGTGGGTGTCGAACCACTCGATGCCCTGTGACATCGGGCGCAGTCCTTGGGCGAGTTCGTTGAGGATGATGTCCCGCTCGGTCATGATCAGCTCCCGCAGGCCAGCGAGGCGAAGACCTCAGCGGTCTCGTCGACGAAAGCGCACAGTTGCTGCACGGCCTGCCGACAGTCATGCGGGTCGAGAGCCGCCACGGCCCGGACTTCGAGCCATCGGTCCCAGGGACCGGCCGGGGCAAGGAACCGTGTCGTGTACTCGGAGCCGAGAATCTCATCGAGGTACAGAAGCGTCCCAAGGACGACTGCCTGGTCGTAGTCGAGGTCGGGACGCGACAAGTAGTGATCAAGGTATGCGCTGAGCAGTTCGGCATCCGCTGCAGTACCGAACTTCGCAAGGGCGACGCAGTATGCCGCGCCCGCATACGGCCCCTCGCTGGCCAGCAGGAGCCGGCCTATGAGCTCGCGGAACTCGGACCTGTGGGCCACAGCAACCAGCCAGGCGGCAGTCTTGCGCTCGCGCCATCCACCCTCGAAGAGGACGCCGAGCTCCGCCGGAGTGATTTCGTACGCAGCCTGAGCCAGATCCCGCACAAACGCGGAGCGCTCGACCGGGCTCAACCGGAAAACGCTCCCGCCCAACCGAAGGTACCGCCGATCAGGCGTGACGAACCGCCGAACCAGATCCTGCAACTCGGGATCGCTCTGGACATCACGCATAGCCGCATCCTGGCCCGGGACGGTACTCATGTGCCACAGGTTTGCCGACTGCCTCAACGGACCGTAGTTACTGGTTCAGAGAAGCCTGCATCCGCTGCCCGATGTTGCAGGTCAACCCGAAGATGCTGCCCAGGCTTGCGGAGATCGAGAAGGATCTGATCCTCCGCCGCAAGCGGGCCGAGGAGGAGCAGTGGCTCGGCGAGATCGAAGGCATCGACCTGACCTTGACCTTCGTCCGCACCAAGCAAGCAGACGCCGCGCGACTCGCCCACCGCACCCCCGTCGCCCTCGGCATCCCGGCCTTCCCTCCACGGCCCGACTGACGACTCATAACGAAATAGGCGCGGCATTGCTGTGCAGCATCACGAGGTTTCGCGACCACCTGTGGCTCCCAGCTGCGCATGGTACCCAGGGCGAAAATCCTGTGGCCTCATAAGGCGTAGCTGGCAGACTGCCGAAGTGGACGATCAAGAATCTCACCTCGACACCGGAACTGCTCAGGATGCTGCCCCTGCCGAGCGATCGATGATGGCTGACGCAATGCGCGCAGCTCGCCGTATGTCGTTCAACGCTGATGCGCTGGCCTATAAGCGAGGCAGACCACGGTACCCGGACGCGGTCTTCGACCTGTTGGCAGAGCGCTGCGGGCTGCGGCCCGGTGCGCGGGTGCTCGAGATCGGTGCGGGTACGGGCCTGGCCACCGAGCCGCTGCTGACGGCCGGCGCGCACGTGGTCGCGGTCGAGCCCGGCGAAAGCCTGGCCGCGATCCTCGTCGCCGATCACGCGTGTGACCGGCTGGAGGTCCTCGTCAGTGACTTCGAGGCTGTGGATCTGCCGGGCGGGTTCGACCTCGCGGCGGCGGCGACAGCGCTGCATTGGCTCGACCCGGCCACGTCGACCGCGAAGATCGCCCGGTTGGTGCGTCCGGGCGGCTGGCTGGCGGCGTGGTGGACCGACTTCGGCGACGTCAAGCGGCCGACGCTCTTCCGCGACCGGCTCGACGAGGTCTACCACGACCTGCTGCCTGGCGGGACCGGCTACCGGGACAGCCGCTCGCACGTCCTCGACACCGCCGGGTGGCGCAGCCAGTTGACCAAGGGCGGCTACTTCGACAGCGTCTCCGTCGAGATCATCGAATGGGAGCAGATCCTGACCGCGCAGACCGCACGGGATCAGTGGTCCACGTTCCCGAACATCGCGGAACTCTCCACGCCCGACCGCGAAGAGTTCCTCACTCGCCTCGGTTCGCTCGTCGACGAGTTCGGCGGCCAGGTCGCAGACCCGCGCCTAACGGTCACCTACACCGCTCAGCGCGTCCAAAGCTCGCCGTGACCCCCATCCCCGCAGCGGTCCAGCAGAACACCATGACGAACCCGAAGACCTGTGGGCCACGGCGACACGAGTCTGCCCTGACGGACGGGAACCGGCTCCGGCGAGCATGCCGGGCATGGCTCCCGACCAGGACCACAACCTCGCTCCACTGTGCCGGAGCGCGTTACTGTCGTGCCCCCACGCCGCCCCGACCTGCGAGTTCCCTCCGGCGATACACGACATCTGTCGGGAGATTCGCACCGTGCTTGTTATCTAGGGTGCGGATTGGGCGTCAGGCATTTTGACCGAACCATTCAAAAGTTCTCGCAGGTCAGTCTCTACGGGCGGCGGGCCAGCAAGTGTGTGTCGAGGAAGCCGCGCTCGGTCGCTGGGTCGTGGAGCAACCGAGCCATCGTGACGAGCCCAGCCTCGGCCAGCAACTCGGCAAACTGCTCCGCCGGCCAGCTATAGGCGGTCGCCACCTTGTGATCGAAGCGGACCGGCTCCGGCCCTTCGGTGCCGAAGAAAGACACCAGGAGCAGACCCCCTGGTGCCAGAACACGCACCTGCTCAGCGAGTACCGCGGGCAGTTCTTCAGGTGGAATGTGGATCATCGAGTAGTGGGCCAGCACTCCACCGAGCGCGCCGTCCTCGACCGGCAGGGCCTCCATTCGTGCTTCGTCGAACTGCAGCGTCGGCTGGGCCCGCCGAGCGTGGTCGACCATGGCCGGGGAGAGGTCGATCCCGAAGGCATCCAGCCCCAAGTCGTGCAGCATGGCTGTCAGATGACCGGGTCCGCACCCGACGTCGGCTACCCGCAAGTTCCCCGTGTCACGCACGAACTCGGCGAAAGTGCCGATCATGTTCCGCGCGAACGGCCGCGTCTCCAACCGACTAGTGAACATCGACGCATAGAGCTCGACGACCCCGTCGTAGGCCGTCCTGGTCTCATCCTGGTGTTCTAACACGGGCAGGAAGCTACACCCCCGCCGTTCACCGCCCAGGCCGCGAGGCAGGAAAGGTCAGGACTGCATGGCCCGGAACGCGAGATACCGGCTGAAGGCTTCGTGACTGTCGGGGGTGAAGCGCCACTCCAGCAGGGCCGCCCGCAGCTCCGGCTCGGTCAGCCAGCCATGCCAGGCGACCTCATCAGGATCGGCGGCCACCGTGTCCGGTACCACGGCTTCGTGCACGCCGAGCCAGTGAGGACTCAAACCGCTTCGGTTGATGAACGTGAACAGCAAGCGCGGCAGTACACGAATTCCCATCTCTTCGGTCAGCTCCCGCGCAGCGGCCTGTTCGTAGGACTCACCGACATCCACGGCGCCACCGACCACGACCTCGTAGAGCCCGGGGAAGCGCAACAGCTGCTCCGACCGCTGGTGAACGAGAACCCGACCACGCTCATCACGACACACTGTCACGGCGACCCGGTGCAGCCAACCCTCCCGGATGGCCTGACGGCGGCTGACCACCACCCCCAGCACACGATCTTGATCGTCGACACGCTCCACCAGTTCGTCCACGACGCACACCCTGGCAGAGCCCACCGACAACGCCGCTTCCCGGCGACCCGCGGAACCGGACCAAGGGCACCTGCGTAAGGAAGCCGGGCGAGAATGACGACAGTTGTCCTGCGAATAGGACACCTCAGGCTCATCCACACCGCCTCACGCACTCTGCGCCCGTCATCTTCGGTGCCGGCGCCGAAGATCGGAGTGCTGGGCGGGATGATCGGCCCCAACACACACCACTGAACTTGACTTGGTGCAGAGAAGGATCAAGGTGCGTGCCCAGATCACCTCCGAAGCCGTGATCGGCGCGGTCACCGGCTCTCCGACGAACCCGCTCACCCTCGTGCTGGGCCGCTACGACGACGACGGTGATCTGCGCATGGTCGCCCTCACCACGCCGCTGGACACCGCGACCCGGCAGGACCTGGGCCGGCGGCTGACCCGAGCGGGCTCGGAACACCCCTGGCACGGACAGCGCTTCGGCGCGGGATGGGGAACCCGTAGCCGGTTGGACCACCGGCCCGTGCTGCCGGACCTGGTCGCCGAGTTCGTCGCGGACGCGGCTCTCGATGCGGGCCGCTACCGCCACCCGGTCCGCTTCGTGCGGGTTCGCGGTGACATGGCCCCGGACGAGGTGGCGTCGTTCGGGGAGAACTCCTGACTCCGGTGTGCCCGGGGCGGATGCCGCGCGGCGTTCCAGGACGCGGTGTCGGGGGCCGGCCCGGTCAGCGCAGGATCTGCGCGGCGTACAGGGCGCCGACGCCCGTGGCGAGGGCGCCGAGCAGGAACCGGAGCGCGGTCTCGGGCAGCAGCGGCTGGAGGCGGGCGCCGACGTAGCCGCCGACCAGGCCGCCGGCGCCGCAGGACAGGCCCAGCAGCCAGTCGGGGGCGACGTCCCCGGTGGTGGTCAGGGAGAGCAGCCCGTAGGTGATCGCACCGATGACGGACGTCACGAACGTGGAGGCCAGAGCGGCGGGCGCGACCGTGGCCACCGGTGTTCCGCGGCCGACGAGGGCGGGGCCGAGCAGGGAGCCGCCGCCGATCCCGTAGATGCCGCCCGCGACACCCACGGCCAGGGCCAGCGAGGTCGTCGCGCGGGGCGACGGCGGACGGGCGGCCCGGTTCGACGCCGGCCGGAGGGTCCGCAGGCACAGCCACAGCCCGAGCGGCAGCAGCAGTGCGGAGATGAGCAGGCGGAAGACCCGGGGGCCCGGCACCGCGAACACGCGGATCACCGCGCCGATGATCACGCCGGGCACGGAGCCCGCGACGAGCAGCCGGGTCAGCGGGCCGCCCAGCCGCCCGGCCCGCCAGTAGCGCAGGAGGGCGCCCGGCCCGGCCACGACGTTGTACAGCAGGTTCGTCGGGGTCACCGCCGGGCTCGGCACTCCCAGAACGCTGACCTGCACCGGCAGCAGGAAGACCGCGCCGGAGACACCCACGGGCGAGGTGGCCACCGAGATCAGGAGCCCGGCGACGAACCCGAGCAACCCCGTCGACCACGTCACCCGAACTCCCTGGGCAGATCACCGTGCACCTGAATCCGATCCAACCTCCACCGGAGGCGACGGACAACCGCCGTCCACCGTGCGAAACGGTGGTGACGCCACGTCAGTTAAGGAGCGAGGACGGCTTGGATGGCCGGCGCGAGGCCGGCTTCGATCTCGTCCGGCGTCAGGGCGGTCACCGCGGGCAGCCGCAACAGGTAACGGGTGAGTCCGAGGCCGAGCAGCTGGGCGGAGACGAGTCCGGCGCGGTGAGCGGCGAGCTCCGGGCCCAGGGCGGCGGCCAGCGCCGGGGCGACCTGGGCCGCGAAGATCTCGTGCATGCGCGCCGCGGCCTGTTCGTTGGTGACGGCGGAGCGGAGCAGGACCAGCAGCGCGTCGTCGGCGGGGTCGCCCTCCCAGCGGGCGAGGAAGTGCCGCACCAGCGCCTGTGCCGTCTCGTCGGCCGGAACGCTCGTCAGATCCGGCAGCCGCAGGTCGATGGCGAGGGTCGCGTCGAAGAGCTGGGCCTTGCTGCCGAAGTAGCGCATGACCATCGAGGGGTCGATGCCCGCGTCGGAGGCGACCGCCCGGATCGTGGTGCGTTCGTAGCCCTGGGCGGCGAATCGCTCCCGTGCGGCGCGCAGGATCGCGGCCTTCGTGCGGTCGGAACGCCTGTCCGTGCCGGTGGTCTCGGTGCCTCGCGTCATGCCAACGACTGTAGGCCAACACGTGTTGACTTTCCAGTCGGAGCCTGAGCATCATGTCAACAGGCGTTGGCCAACAGATGTTGGCCAACGTGTGTTGGCACGTGCCGGCCTGCACGTGTTGGCCCGCGCTCCCCCGAATCGAGAACGGAAGCCCCCGTCATGGACACCACCGCCCTGCCCGCCCGCACCGAGGTCGCCGTCGTCGGCGGCGGCCCCACGGGACTCGCGCTCGCCGTCACCCTCGCCTCCGCCGGCATCGACTTCGTCGTCCTGGACCGCCTGACCGAGGGCGCGAACACCTCACGAGCCGCCGTCGTGCACGCCCGCACCCTGGAAGTCCTGGACGAGCTGGGCGCCTCGAAGGAGCTGATCGGACGGGGCGTCCAGGTCACCCGATTCGCCGTCCGCGACGGCGCCCGCCGACTGCTCACCGTCCCGTTCGACGGGCTCGCCACGCCCCACCCGTACACGCTCATGGTTCCCCAGTACGAGACCGAGAGCGTGCTGCTGAACCGGCTGCGCGCGCTCGGCGGCGATGTGCACCGCCCTTACGAGGTCGCCTCCGTCGTCCAGGACGACGACGGCGTGACGCTCACCATGACCACGGGCGAGAAGCTGCGCGCCGCGTACGCCGTCGGCGCCGACGGCATGCACAGCACCGTGCGCGAGGCGGCGGGCATCGGGTTCACCGGCAGGGCCTACGCCGAGTCCTTCGTGCTCGCCGACGTGCTGATGGACTGGGCACCCGGCCCCGCCGAGGTCTCCCTGACCTTCGGCACCGCGGGCCTCGCCGTCGTCGCCCCCCTCCCCGGCGGTCACTACCGGGTCGTCGCGACCGTGGACGAGGCGCCCGCCACCCCCGATCTCGCCTTCGTCCAGCAGATGCTCGACGAGCGCGCCCCCGGCCAGGCCACGGTCACCGGCCTGGCCTGGTCGTCACGGTTCCGGGTGCACCACCGGGTCGCCGACCGCTACCGGGCCGGCCGCCTGCTGCTGGCCGGCGACGCCGCCCATGTGCACAGCCCCGCCGGCGGCCAGGGCATGAACACCGGCATCCAGGACGGCCACGCCCTCGGCCGGGCCTTCGCCACCGGACAGCTCGACGGCTACGAGGCGCGGCGCCGCCCCGTAGCCCAGCGGGTGGTCGCCTTCACCGACCGGATGACCCGCGCGGCCACCGCCCGCAACCCCCTGATCCGCGGGGCACGCAACCTGGCACTGCCGCTGCTCGGCCGCACCGGCCTGCCCAAGAGGCTCGCCACCGAACTCGCCGAGCTCAACTACCGCTGACCGGACGGCATACAGGGACCGAGGCGATGGAGACGGCGGTCTTGCAGGGCTCCAGCAGCACGCCTCGTCGGATGCCTGGGGACGAGCGCCACGACGTGGTGCTCGGGGACGACCGGCGGCGTGCCCTGCGGTGAGGGCCGCGTCCCAGGGCGTCATCCCGGTCTTCATGCCGGACAGCCGGCCCTGGCGGCCACCGGAACCGGCGGTCGTCTGCACGCCGGTGAGTTGGGCAGTTCCCGCCGCCGCCGCGGACGGCTGAAGCGGGCGCGACAGCCGTGGTAGTACAGGTTGCCGGGCCGCAAGGCCTCCGCCGGTCGTCCGGGCACGCCCTCCCAAGTCCTGTCCGGGCATGCTCGATCGGGCATGTGGCACCAGGCGCGTCGCTGAACCGGGCGGCTGACTGAAACCGGCGTGTCCTACGACGAGCTGTCGGGCGTGGTCCAACACCTTTGTCTGGCGGGGCGGATGAGACGCGGTGGGAGGAGGCTCCGGCCGGCGTACGGATGTCCGGGATGCCTTCGCCGTGAGGCGACTCCACGGCAAACGGCCGACGGCCGACGGGAGTTCCGTGGAATAGCGCCGGGACTCCGGGGCACTCGGACGACCGGAAAGCGCAGGGCGCTGAGCGCTCCGACAAGCGGAGCGCCCTCAGCACATACGCCTACAACAGGGGAATGTGATGACGAGTTACGGTAGCTCTTCCGCCACTTCCGGGTCGCGCACCAACAGTCTGGCCATCGCCAGCCTGGTCAGCGGAATCATCGGTATCTTCCTCTTCAACGTGATCCTCGGCCCCGTGGCCATCGTGCTGGGTGCCGTCGGAATGCGACAGGCAGCGGCGAAGGGGGGCGGCGGCATGGCCAAGGCCGGCGTCATCCTCGGGGTGGTCGACCTGGTCATCTTCGCGGTCCTGCTCGCCGTGGCCGCGTCCAACGGCGGTGTCACCTGGTACGTCGGAGGCTGATCACCGCAGCGTGCGGTACGTGAACGGCTCGGCTTCACACCGAGCCGTTCACGCGTTCCCCGGCCGGGTGCGAACGCCTGTCGCACGGCATGCCGGGGCGCTCCGGCCCGCTGTCCAGAGCCGCTGTCAGTGGTGCCTGACAAACGCGGCTCATCCCGGGCCAGGAGGCAGACGATGACCGGTACAGACGCCCTCCAGCACTTTCGCGATTCCGTCCAGCCTCACTGGCTCGACTCCAGGATCCGGTCGAGTGTCCGGTGCCCCAGTCTGCTCATCGTCGGATTGCTCTCGACGTAGTACCAGACGAGACCCATCGCCTGTTCGAACGCCCATGCCTTGCCGCGCTCCCACTCCAGATCGTCGCAGTCCAGTGTCCGCCGGAGCACGTCCCGCGGACCTGGCAGCAAGAGGTGCCAGGCACTGACCAGATCCAGCGCGGGGTCGGCGGGGCCGAAGCCGCCGGTGTCGATCACGCCGCTGAGCCGGCCTCCCGCGACCAGTACGTTGCCGGGGATCAGGTCACGATGGCTCATCACGTCGGCACCCGTGCGTGGCAGCTCCCGAAGACGGCTCCACATCTGGCGCAGCCGGGGCACGTCGAGCAGCCCCTCACTCTCCTCGAAGCACTGCTCCATCCATCCGTCATGGTGAACGAGGACGCCGCCCCGTCCCTCGCCGCTGAAGGTCCGCCCCCGTGTCTCGGCCTGCCGGAGGGCTCCGATGAAGGCCGCGAGGTCCTCGGCGAAAGCGTCCGACCCACTCGCGTCGGCATCCGAGGCGACCGTTCCCGGCAGCCATGTCTGGACCGACCACGGCATGGAGTAACCCGCTCCGGGCTGTCCCAGGGCGACGGGTTCGGGAACGGGGAACCGGGACACCCGCGCGAGCTCCGCGCTCGCCCGAGCCTCCTCCGCCAAGGACGCCAGGGCCTCGGCGGCATCGGCCGGGCGCAGTGGGAAACGCGCCGAGAGGTCGTCCCCGATGCGGAAGATGGCGTTGACCGTCCCGGTCGACGGCAGGAGCCGGATCGCCTTGCCGCTCCACTGCGGGAACTGTTCCCGGATCAGCGTCGCGACCGTCTCGGCGGTCACGTCCACCTGGTCATCGTGCATGGCCATCTCTCGCACGCTCCTCCGCCGGTCCACCTCGACGCAGGGCGCGGACGAGATCATCTGAGACGACAGCCAGTATTCAGACGCCAGGGCCCGGATCAACCGAATTTGCCGAACAGACCTCGTGGGCTGCCGACGGAATTCCCGCCCAGGTAAGGGAGTTGATCACCACATGACCCAGAAACCAGGCCCTCGCCCACTGAGCGACGAAGCCCTCTCCGGCCTCCTCGGCGCCCAGCAGTTCGGCACGCTCGCCACCGTCAAGCGCGACGGCCACCCCCACCTGACCACCATGCTGTACAGCTGGGACCCCGCGGCCCGCGTCGTGCGGTTCTCGACGACGGCCGACCGGGTCAAGGTCGGGCATCTGCGGCGCGACCCGCGTGCGGCGCTGCATGTACAGGGCGGCGACGTGTGGTCGTTCGCGGTCGCCGAGGGCGAGGCAGAAGTGTCCGGGGCCACCACCGTCCCTGGCGACGTGGTGGGGCGGGAACTGCTCGCCATGCTCCCGAAGTCCGCGAAGCCCGAGGACGAGGACGCTTTCCTGGAGCAGTTGGTCGCCGAGCGCCGAGTGGTCGTCCGGCTGAGGGTGACCCGGCTCTACGGCACCGCGCTGGACATCGACGGATAGGGGACCGGTACTGTGCGGGTGCCGCGAGGGCGCGGCGCGAACGGAACTCGTGCCCGCGACGTCTGAGGGAACATGAAGGTATCGCGTCGATCAGCCGTCCTGCTCATGAGCGCCGGGGTGTTGCTCACCGCCTGCTCGACCTCGTCCGCCGATCCGGGGAGCGAGGGGTACACCGGCCCCACCCTGCCTGCCCGCACCATCACGGAGGGTACATGGCAGGAAGGCCCGGCCGAGCCCAGGAAGCACAGGCCGTACCCGTATGACATCAACACGCACTGCGGGATCAAGTGGGTGCACTTCGGCGGCCGTTGGTGGGTCCTCGACACGGTGTTCCCCGGTGTCGAGCAGGTGAAGGGGGAGCCGCCCTCGCCGGGGCGCGACAGGGTCGCCGGTTACATGACCCTGATCGGCGCGGACACCGCCAACTTCGACGCCGTCGGAATGCCCACTCTGCAGTTCGTACCCACCGAGGACGAACCGCCCGGCTGCGCCTAGGGTCGGCGTGTTTCGCGTGGCCGCGGCCATGAACAGGATCGTCCCCGGAGTCAGCGTTCGCAGCTGTCCTTGAGGTCGCCCAGCTCGCCGGTGCAGGTGTCGGTGCCGACGTCTCCGTAGGAGCGGTCGGCGCCGGAGCCGCCGACGATGTCGTCGACGCCGGCACCGCCGAACGCGGTGTCGTGCCCGCCCTGACCGTCCAGGAAGGTCCTCGCGGTGACGGCGTCACCGCCGTCACCGCACCCAGTGCCACGGTGGTCACACGGTTGGTCATGTCCTGAGTCATGCTGGGCGCGGAGTGGCGCCGGCACATGGGGAGAGCACCCCCGATTACCGGACATCGTGTCAGGGGCGGGGACGGAGTCCGGGGCGGCGGGCCGCCGACCCGCGATGTCGGCCGACGGAGTCGGTCACGGACTCTCTACCGGATCAAGTCCGGGCCGGGTCGCCGCCGATATCCTCCGTGAGGACGACCGCGGCGGTCGTGCTCTTGCCGACGGGTTCCCGGCGCACCTCGTAGCTCTCGCACGCGGCCATGACGATCTCCAGCCCGTGCTGCCCGACCCGGCCCGGTTCCGCGGCCGAGGCCACCGGCAGCGTCGGGTCACTGTCCCAGACCGTGACCTGCACCGAGCCGCCGGACACCTCCAGGTCCAGCAGACAGGGACCGGGCGCGTACTTGCAGGCGTTGGTCAGCAGCTCGCTGACGACCAGCTGTACGGTGCCCATGGCTCTGGCGGAGACCGGAAGATCGAGGACGGACTGCAGGCGGGCCAGGAAGGCCCGGGCCATGGCGCGGCCCTGAGCGATGTCGCCGGGCTTGCCGTCGTACATCGCCGAGCTCTTGATCAACCCGTCGTGCAGCAGAGGGCTGTCGTCGTGGGCAGCCTCGTCCATGCGATCCGCCCGCTTCCTGAGCCTTGATCGGTACACGGGCCCGTCTACCCCCAAAATCCCCGGAGCACCAGACTCGGCCGTACGTCCGCGCTCTCCACCCGTCTGCCGCAGGCCGGGGCGGGGCCCGCTCGGCCGGACGGGAGGCGGAGCACGCAGCCGCCGCCTACCGGCTGCGCAGGAGGAGCAGGGCGATGTCGTCGGTACGGGCGTGATGCGGGCCCGCGTGGTGGAGGAGGCTGTCGGCGAGGTCGTCGAGGGGCAGGTCGCCGACGCCGGTGAGATGACGGGCGAGAGCCGTGATGGAGTCGGTGATGTCGGTGTCGGGGGTTTCCACCAGGCCGTCGGTGTAGAGGGCGAGGACCGCTCCGGCGGGCAGCGGGAGAGTGGTGACCGGATAGTCGGCCGCCCGGCCCACCGCGATACCGAGCAGGGGGCCGGGCTCCACCGAGAGCGCGACGGTCCGCGGCGCCGGCGCGGGCTCGCGCAGCAGCGGGGGCGGATGCCCCGCACTGGCCAGGTGCAGGCGCCGCTCGGCGAGGTCGATGTGGACGTAGAGGCAGGAGACGAAGAGGTCGGTCTCCAGGTCCGTCAGGACGCGGTTGGTGCGGGCCAGGACCTCCCCGGGAAGCGCGCCGGCGGTGGCGTGGACGGCGGTGCGGACCTGGCCCATGAGGGCCGCGGCGTGCATGCTGTGGCCCTGCACGTCGCCGATGACGGCGGCGGCGGTCGTCTCGCTCAGGCGGATCAGGTCGTAGAAGTCGCCGCCGATCCCCATGCCGTGGGCGGCCGGCAGATAGCGGGCGGCGACGGCGAGAGTGGGGAAGTCCGGCAGGGCCGCCGGGAGCAGGGCCTGCTGCAGACCATGGGCGAGGTCGTGTTTGGCGTCGTACAGCAGCGCGCGGTCCATGGCCTGGGCGATGAGTCCCGCCAGGGACACGAGGACGGCACGGTCGCTCGCGCCGAAGGTGTGCGGGTCGTCGTAGGACAGGACGCAGCAGCCGACGCGGCGGTCGGAGACCAGCAGGGGCAGGAACGCCCAGGCCTGCTTGCCGCTGAGGTCTGCCGCCCTGGGGTAGGCGCGGGTCATTTCCGCGCGGTCGGCGTAGAAGGCGGGGACGCCGCTGCGCAGGACATGCCCGGCGGGGGTGAGATCGGTGTCCAGAGGCAGACCGTCCAGGCGGGCGACGTTGCGCGGGTCGTAGCCTCGGTGCCCGGTGATCCTCAGGCGGCCGGCGTCGGCGGCGGACAGGACCATGCCCTGGGCGCCGAACGCGGGCAGGATCTGGTCGGCCACCACGTTGACGACGTCGGCCACGGTGACGGTCTGGCTCAGGGCCGCCGCCAGGTGGATCAGCTGGTGGATCCGTCCGGTGCCGGTTCTCGCGGGTGGGCCGGTCAGGTTCGGGGTGACGCGGGGCGCTGCCGTGTCCGCCGACTGCCGGTCGACGTGAGGGGAGACGAGGGCGCTGATGCCGCTGTCGTCGGGGTAGAGCCGGATGTCGAGCCAGTGGTCGGGCGGGTGCAGCGCGGTGTAGGCGACGGCCTCGCGGGTGAAGACGGCGGTGCGGTAGTGGTCCTCGTGGACGGGGTCGTCGAGCCAGGGCACGGACTGCCACGGCAGGGTTCCCAGGAGGCGGTCGGCACGGCGCCCGAGCAGCTGCGCGGCGGCGTCGTTGAGGTAGGTGATGCGGCCCTGGAGGTCGAAACCGAGGGCGCCGACGGGCATCCGCTGCAGCAGGTCGGCGGCGGCGAGCCCGCTCTGGGCCGGGTCCGGGCCGGACCGGTGCAGCGGCACGGCACGCGGCTGATCGGGAATGTCCCGGAGGGCCGGTTCCTGGTCCAGCACCTGGGTGAGGCGGCTCGCGCTGGACAGGATGTTCCCGCGTTCACGCCGGGTCAGCGAGGGCGGGTGGCTTTTGGGCCACACCAGAACCAGGGCTCCCCACCGGCGGACGCCGTGCAGGGGAGCGAAGGCCAGCGCGAACTGGTAGGGCAGCCCGGCCGCCGCGTTGGGGTACAGGCGGGCCATGTCCTCCTGTCGGCCCACCCACACGAGGCTGTCCTCGCGCACCGCCTCGGACAGCGGGCCCGCGGCCGACACCGCCACCCGTCGCCACGGCGCCACCGCCATCACCGGCACCCCGCACACCGCTGCCAGGCGCAACACCGACTCGGCGGGCGGCAGCAGGTACACGCCCCCCGCCAGAGCCCCCGTCCGCCGCACCGTGCCACTGAGCACCTCGTCCAAGGGCGTCTCGTCATCGAGTGCGACAGAACTCGCATCACTCACATATTCGACAGTAGCCGCCGGAGGCCCGAACGGGGTCCGCGGGTGCGCACGCGGCCGTGCGCGGTGTGCGGGCTCCTACCCCCGGACAAGATGACGTCGCCCTGACACCGTCGCACCACCACGCCGCACCACCACGTCGCACCACCACGCCGCACCACCACGCCGCCGCACCACGGCGTCGCGTGACTCCGTCGAGCGATTCGTGTTCGGCCGGATGACGTCTGTTCACCGGTGGGTGAACGCCAATAGCGTGTGCGGCCTTCGCGTCCTGGGGGGTCTCATGAACGGTCTCCGTGCGGTCGTCGTCTGCCTGGTGATCGCGTGTGCCGCGCTGGTGTCACCGGCCTCGGCCGCGACGCCCACGACCTGGTCGGCGCTGCCGGTACCGGCGGCGGCCCCACCCGTGACCGTGACCGATCTCGCCGCCCGCGGGCCGGGCGAGGCGTGGGCGACCGGCCACGAGACCGCCGCCGACGGGCTGAGACCGGTGCTGTACCGGTGGAACGGCACCACGTGGAGCCGGGACACGACCTTCCCCGGCGCCGGTGAGCCGGGCGGACTCGGCAAGGTGCAGTTCGTCGGCCAGGAGGTGTGGATCTTCCGGCAGAGCGCGGGGGAGGCCGAGATCCTGCGCCGGTCCGCGGGCGGGTGGACCGTTCTCCCGGTGCCGCGGACCCTGTGGACCTACCAGGACTTCACCGCCGTACCGGGGGCGGCGTGGGTGGTCGGCGAGGACGACACCGGACTGAAGATCCTGCGCTACGACGGCTCCGCCTGGACCGCGCAGTCCGCCCCCGACGGCGTGCTGTACCTGATGGGGATCACCGCGCGTACCGCCACCGACGCCTGGGCCTGGGCGGACACCAGCACCGGGGCCGCCGTTCTGCGCTGGGACGGTACGGCGTGGCGGGACGCGGACGTGCCGCTGCCACCGGACAGCAACGTGCACACCGTCCTGCCCGAACCGTCCGGCCGCGTCACGATCGGCGGCAGCCAGTACACCGACGGCGTGGCCCGCACCTACCTGATGACCTGGAACCGCCACACCTGGCGCACCACCCACCCACCGCTGGGCGACACCTCCGCCGAGGCCCTGGTGCGCGGCCCGGACGGCGCACTGTGGCTGCCGGTGCGCAGCGACCGCGCCTTCCAGTCGAAGTACGCACGGGTGGACGGCTCACGCACCAGCTTCTCCTACGGCCCGGAGCGCCAGAACGCGATCGACGTCAAGCCGCGAGCCCTGGCGAAGGCCGGGGCCTCGCTGCTGTCCTTCGGGACCGTCGAGATCTACGGCTCGAAACCGAATCTGATGAGCGAGCGGCTGGGAGGCTGACCATGGCACGCCGACTTCTGGTCGCGGCCCTCGCCGCCGCCCTGACCCTCATCACCCTCATGACCTCGGCGGCCGCGGACGCCCGGTCCTGGCAGCACGTTCCCGTCCCGCCCCAGGTACGCCCACAGGCCGGGCTGAACGAGGCCGTGGCCCTCGGACCGGACCGGGCGTGGGCCGTGGGCACCGACGCCGTCGGACGCGAGGCGCCCGGATTCCCGCTGATGCTGCGCTGGGACGGAACCGCGTGGCAGCGCCGTGCGCTGCCCGGGATCGGCTGGCAGGGAGAACTGCTGTCCGTCGCCGCGACCTCGCCGACCGAGGTCTGGACGGTCGGCCGCGACGCGGCGGGCGCCACCCACCTGCTCCGGCTCGACGGCGGAACCTGGTCCGAGAGCCGGGCACCGCGCGGTGTCGTACTGACGAAGGTCGTGGCCGGTGGCGGTGAGATCTGGCTGATCGGTTCGCGCGACGGCGTACAGGCACTGCTGCGCTGGGACGGACGTGCCTGGCGGGACGTGCCGGTGCCGCCGGGGGCCGTGTACGGCCTGCACATCCTGGCGGCCGACGACGTCTGGGCCGCGGGCGCCACCGGCTCGGGTGCGGCTGTGTCGCACTGGGACGGGCAGGCGTGGCAGCAGACGATCGTGGACGGCTTCCCGCGCTCGGCCGTGGGCAGCGTGCTCGCCGTCTCGCCGACCGAGGTGTGGGCCGGCGGTACGGCCGGATTCGTCGGCGGCCCGGTGGGGCGGCCGATTCCGCCCCTGCTGGTCCGCTTCGACGGACAGGCGTGGAGCCACGTGACCGTGCCCACCGACTTCGGCTCGGTCACGTCCCTGACGCCCACCACCTCCGGTGCGCTGGGCTGGGTCTCGGTGGCCCGCTCGCAGAAGTGGGGTGCGCCGGGCAGCATTCCGCCGTTCGTCCCCGGGCCGGACTTCCTCGCCTGGAACGGGCAGTCGTTCACCGAGTACAGCGAACCGGCGGTGGCGGGGGAGGGCGACTCCTCGCGGCTGACGCTGACGCCGGTGCCGGGCACCGGGACGGTGTGGTCGGTCGGCCGCGCCGACGGCCCGGAGGGCACCTTCGCCCCACGCATCCTGCGCTTCGACTGAGAGGACGCGCTTCGACCGAGAGGGCGGGCTTCGCCGGACAGGATGCCGCCCTGCCCCGGCCCTGATCGTCCCGCTGCATCATGAAGGCATGATCACTGTGCATCTGAAGTACGAGATCGACGCCGACAAGCTGGCGGACTTCGAGGAGTACGGCCGCCGCTGGGTCGGGCTCGTCAACCGTTTCGGCGGGACGCACCACGGCTACTTCCTGCCGAGCGAGGGCGACAGCGACATCGCCTACGCTCTTTTCTCCTTCCCCAGCCTGGCCGCGTACGAGCGGTACCGCACCGACAGCATGTCCGACCCCGAGTGCCAGGACGCCTTCGAGCTGGCGCGCCGGACACGCTGCATCAAGCGGTACGAACGCCGCTTCCTCCGGCCGCTCGACGCGGTGGCCTAGTCCGAGTCCGAGTCCGAGTCGGCGTCGGCGTCGGCGTCGGGGCGCGTGGTGCGACCCTCCCGCGCGGCCGCGCGCAGCGCGGCGACGACGGCGGTGGCCGGGGGTCGGGGGTGTCGGTGTGCCGCGTCGCGGCGAACAGCAGGCGGCGGATCGGGTGTTCCTCGATGGGCGCGGTGCGGATGCCGAGCGCGGTCGGGTCGATGGCGGTCCGGGGGACGAGCGCGGTGGCGAGTCCGACCAGGGCGAGGGTGAATTGGGCCGCGATGTCGGCGGTGACGTACGGCGTCGAAGGCGTGAATCCGGCCTGGTGGCAGGCGCCGCCGACGCGGACGCGCTGCCCCTCTTCGCCGCGGGCGCGGGGCGCGGCCGGTCCCCGCCCTACGGGTCTCGCTCTGGCCTCGCCCCGGCGCACCGTCGACGCGATCCTGCGCATCGCCCAGGCGGAGCGAGGGGTGGGCAGGGGGCGACTCGTCGGCGCGCTGCCGGTCAACCTTCCGGCGCTCACCGTCTCGGTCGCCGAGATGCTGGCCACACTGCGGCAGGTGGCCGGCGACGCCGTCGCCGACCTGGTGACGGTCAGGCCCGACCCCGCCGTCGAGGCCATCGTCGGCTCATGGCCCGCCGCCTTCGACCACACGCGCGCCGCCGCGCTCGGGCTGGCTCCCGACCCGGACTTCGCATCGGTGCTGCGGGCCTACCTCGCGGACCACGCCGACGCCGTCCTGACCGACCCGGGACGCACCCCCGTACAGCCGGACCAGGGCGTACCGCCCGACCAGTAGGACTCCCGGCAGGCGTTCCCGTCAGGCCTGTCCGGGCGCACGGCGGGTGCGGGACGCACAATGGCAGGAGAGGGGAGGCCGACCGTGTTGACCGCAGTCCGTGAACAACTGGGCCAAGCCCTGTTCCGTCGCGTCGCCGGGCCCGACGGTCCCGCGACGCGCGCCCGCATCCACGACACCCCCGGCCCGCGCTGGTTCGGTCCGGACCGACCGATCCGCACGGTGCACGGTGACGCCTCGATGTTCATCGGTGGGCTGAGCGCACTGCTGTTGCAGTCCCTGCATCCGCTCGCCATGGCGGCCGTGGCCGGTCACTCCGGCTACCGGGGCGATCCCTGGGGCAGACTCCAGCGCACCAGCACCTTCCTCGCCGTGACCACCTACGGCAACGCGGCGGACGCCGAGCGGGCGGTCGACCACGTCCGTGGCATTCACGACCGGATCCGCGGGACGACCGCCGAAGGGGTGCCGTACCACGCGGCCGATCCGCATCTGCTGGGCTGGGTGCACGCCGCCGAGACGGACAGCTTCCTGCGCGCCCACGCCCGCTTCGGCGCCCGCCCGCTGGAGGCCGCCGACTACGACGCCTACGTGGCCGACACCGCGCGCGTCGCCGCGGCACTGGGGGTGAGCGACCCGCCGTGCGACCGCCGAGAGCTGTCCGAGCGCCTGGCGGCCTACCGGCACGAGCTGAAGGCCACCCCCGAGGCGCGGGCCGCCGCCCGCTTCCTGCTGTTCCAGCCTCCCCTGCCCCTGGCCGTGCGGCCCTTCTACGGCGGGCTGGCCGCGAACGCCGTCGCGCTCCTGCCGCCCTGGGCCCGCCGCATGCTCTGGCTGCCCCGGGTACCGGTCGTCGAGGATCTCGCCGTACGCCCCACCGGGCAGGCCCTGACCCGGACCATCCGCTGGGCCATGACCCCATCCGGCCGGTCCGGGACGACATGAACCGACGAGTGCGGCGGCGTCAGGGGTTCAAGGCCTGCTCGGTGGTGGGGTGACACGGGATGAAGGTGTCGATGCCGACCAGTTGCAGCACCCGCACAACGGACTCCTGGGCGGCGGCGATACGCAGCCAGCCCCGCTCGCCGCTGACCCGCCGATGGGCGGCGACGAGGACGTTGATGCCACTGGAGTCCATGAAGGTCACACCGCCGAGGTCCACCACGATCCGAGGCGGCGGCACCGTGTCGGCATCGAAGAGCAGGGCGTCGTCGAAGACATCCTTGACATCATGGTCGATCTCACCGCGCAGGGTTACGACCCGGACGTCGTCGACCACGTGGTGTTCGATGGAGAGCCGGCCTGGCCGGTCCGCTTTCTCGATGGCGGTCACCGTCTTCTCGACTCGCTTAGGCTGGCCCCGGGTCAGGGCATGCACCGATGATTCTGCCCCACCGTCCGGGCCGGACACACCCGGGCAGCCGTGACGAGCGGCGCCCGAGTGGCATAAGTGTCGGTATGGCGGGTACTGGCGTGCGTGTGTACGGGGAATGAGGGCGAGGCTCGTGGGGTCCCATGCCGATGACGACGGCTCTACCGAGCCGGGTGAGAACTTGCTGCGCGCCGGGTTCGCCCTGGGCGGGGACGACGCGTGCATCGCCGACGCCCGGCATCATGCCATCGCCTTCCTCGACCACGCCCACACCGACCGCCACGTGCTCGTGAGCCCTCGCGCGAGGGAACTCACGCAGCTGGTCGTCAGTGAGTTGGTCACCAACGCACGCAAGTACGCTCCCGGACCTGTCCTGATGGAACTGCGCATCGACGCCGACAGCGTCGAGATCGTCGTGTGGGACAGCGATCCCACCGTCCCCGCGGCCCGCGCCTCCGACCCGGACCGGGTCGGCCAGCACGGACTGGAGATCGTCAAGGCCGTCACCGAGGACCTGGTGATCGAGCAGGCGCCCGTCGGCAAGCGCATCACGGCCCGTATCGCCCTGTCCGACCCGCCCGTCAACGGCAGCGCCGCCCGCGGCTCGACGTAACGGTTCGCCCGGCCCCCGGGCTTTCGCCGTGTGCGCTGTGAGCGTCGGCTGTGATGCATGGCGCGTCAGCGGGAAGGAGTGTCCGTAACCCGGGGAGGCTTTCGTGGCGCAGGATCGGATCGGGCCGGCGCAGGACCGCATGGGACTGGCCGAGGTGCTGGCGGCGGCGGAGAACGCCGCGCCGGTGCGCTCACTCGATGTCGTCGCGCGCGATCTGCGCGACCGGTTCGGCGCGCGCTACGTGTCGTTCCTGTTCGTCGACGTCGTCGGCCGACGCCTGCTGCGGGTCAACGACACGGCGGGCACGCGGGAGGGGCAGCGGACCACACAGGTGCCGCTCGCCGACAGCGGTGACTACGACGAGGTCCTGCGCACCCAGAAGGTGGTGCGGACGCGGGAGGACGAGGAGGGGCAGCGGGTGCTGGCACCGGTCAGCAACCGCGGCGACATCATCGGTGTCCTGGAACTCTTCCTCACCCGGGTCACCCCGGACGTGTTGCTGGAGGTCGAAGAAGCCGCGCACGCGTTGGCGTACATCATCGTCACCGACCGCCGCTTCACCGACCTCTACCACTGGGGCAACCGCACCACCTCGGTCAGCCTGGCCGCGGAGATCCAGCGCCAGCTCCTGCCGTCCGCGCCGTCCTGCGACGCCGCCGAGTTCGCGCTCGCCGGCGCCCTGGTTCCGGCCTCCGACATCGCCGGTGACACCTACGACTACTCCATGGACCAGGACACCCTGCACCTGTCCATCACGGACGCCATGGGGCACGACGTCGACGCCTCGCTGATGGCCACCCTCCTGGTCAACGCCTCCCGGGGGGCCCGCCGCGCCGGGGCCACCCTCGCCGAACAGGCCCGCCAGACCCACCAGGCCCTGCTCGATCACGGCCGTCGGACCTTCGCCACCGGCCAGCTCCTGCGCATCGCCCTGGACGGGACCGGCGCCCAGCTCGTCAACGCGGGCCATCCCTGGCCGCTGCGTCTGCGCGACGGCGCGGTCGACGAACTGCGCCTGACCATCAACCTGCCCTTCGGCGTCGCCGCGCACACGGGTCCGTACCGGGTGCAGGAGATCGATCTGCGTCCCGGTGACCGCCTCGTGCTCTACACCGACGGTGTGCAGGAACGCCAGGCGGCATCGGTCGACCTGCCCGGCCTGCTCCGCAAGACCGCCACGGAACACCCGCGCGAGGTAGTGCGCACACTGGTCACCGCCGTCACGAACGCCTGCGGCGGCCATGTCGGCGACGACGCCACCGTCCTGTGCCTGGACTGGTACGGCCCCGAGGCCGACGACCCGCGGACGAACGCGTGACCCGCGCCGCCGGCCTGCCGGGCCCTCGGCGGCATCGTGTTCCGTGAGACCTACGGGACCCTGAACTCGATCTGGGTGATGGCCGGTCCGTCACCGGTGACCTGGCCTTCACCGATGGTCTCCGTCCAGGAGCCGTCCTGCTGGAGCTTCGCCAGCACGGCGGGGGAGAGGCTGACCGTGATCTGAATGCCGCCCCCGGAGGACGGGGCACGGTCGATGCGGATGTCTTTGCTCATGCCGACGAAGCTACCCCCGACAGGGGGGCCGCCACGGGCCGTTGACGTTTTACCCGAGGTCGTGAGGTTACGAGCCGATCGGTCCCTGTCCGCGCTGTCGCGCTGCGGCACGGGTGGACCGGCCGGGCCTGGCGGTGGCGAACCGATCCGGGCGAGCGGGACCCGGCGGGGCCCCGGAGCTGGTTCGGTGTCGGCGCCCGGGGCCGTCAGCCGCGTTCGCGCCCAGGCCCGGGCCCGGCGCGCCACCATCGCCTGGTCACACACCAGTTGGGCGTTGTGCCGACGCAGCGATCAGCGGCGCGAGGCACCGGGCGCGGCACCGGCCGGCGAGATCCGGCACGACCGCCGGCGCCAGGAACGTGCCCGTCGCCGGCATGGCCGTCACCGGCAATGACAGCCGGATGTTCTCGATGGACGCCGGGTGGGGTGGGCCGACGACACGAGCAGCACCGTGCCCGGAGCCGAGCGCCCGGCCGGAGACAGGACCGCCACCGCCGGGATCACCGCGCCGGCCCGCGCGCTCGACCCGCTCTCCAGCCCGTCGAGGAGACCCGCGAGCCCGCGGAGCCCCACGGCCGGCGCGGCCTCCCCGATGATCCGGCGCATGCCCTCCGGTCCCGCTGACCGGGCCTCTCAGTCCGTGCTGAGAGGGACCCTGAGCCGCACCCGGTAGCCGCCCTCCGGGGCCGGACCGGACTCCAGGGTTCCGTGCAGGATGTCGGCGCGTTCCCGCAGGCCGACCAGGCCGTGCTGGGAGCTGGGGAGGGCCAGGGAGGGGCGGGTGGGCGGGGTGTTGGTGACGGTCACTCCGACGTGGTCGCCGTCGTGCCACACCTCCACGGCGGCGGTGGCCCCGGGGGCGTGTTTCCGGACGTTGGTCAGCGCCTCCTGGACGGTGCGGTACAGGGCCCGTTGGGCGGGGGTGCTCACGCCGGGCGGGAGCGCTCCCGTCAACTCCGCCTGGATGCCGCTCGATTCGACCAGGGTGCGCAGGTCGGCGAGAGTGGGCTGGGGGGTCAGCTCGGTGGCGCGGCCCCCGGACGCGCGCAGCAGGGTGACCATGGTGCGCAGTTCGTCGAGCGTGGTGACGCTCAGCGAACGGATCGTGCGGGCGGCCTCCCTGGAGTCCGTGTCCTTGGTGGAGACCTGGAGGGCACCGGCCTGTACGGCGATGAGGCTGACCTGGTGGGAGACCACGTCGTGCATCTCGCGGGCGAGCTGGGCCCGTTCGCGGGCGAGCGCGGCCTGGGCGTGCAGGACCCGCTCGTGCCCCCTGGCCTCCTCGACCTCGGCCAGCCGCCGTGCCAGATCCCGGTGCGCCTGGACGAGTTGACCGACGAGGACCGGGACGACGGCGGTGGCGAGGTTGTACACGAAGTCGATCAGTGTCATGGCCCGGCCGACCTCGGCGAGCCCGGCCCAGGGCCACGGGGTGGTGCCCGCGACGGCGACCAGGGCGACGCTTCCGGCGAGGAGCGGGCGGTTGCGGGAGCGTTCGGCCAGGGCGTACAGGGCCAGGAGAGGCGCGAGGGCGATCTCCTGGGTGAGTGCGATCGGCAGGGTGAGCAGAAGGACGGCGAACGGGAACCTGCGCCGGAGCACCAGCGCCCCGCACCCGAGCATGGCCAGTCCGAGATCGGTCCGCGTACTGTCCCACTGGATCAGCTGTACATCGACGGCGGCCACCGCCACCAGGACGACGTCGACGACCGGCGCCGGCACCCGCTCCCACAGCGTGCGTGCCCGGCTCATCGTCCGGTCTCCGGCCGCCGGCCCTCGTCCAGGAGTCCGGCGCGCTGGGCCAGCAGCGCTGCCTGCACCCGGCTCGTCACCCGCAGCTTCGTGAGGATCGCGCTGACATGGTCCTTGACCGTGCCGGCACCGAGGTGGATGCGCGCCCCGATGTCGGCGTTGGACAACCCCTCCGCCACCAGTCGGAGCACATCGCGTTCGCGGACGGTGAGCAGCCGGACGCGGGCGGCCTCCTCGTCGACGGCCGTCCCGCTGCCGGGATGGCTGTGCAGCAGCGTCCGGGACGCCTTGGGGGACAGCACCACGCCGCCCGCGGCCAGGGTGCGTACCAGCTGGGCCAGTTGGTCGGGTTCGGTGTCCTTGAGGAGGAAACCGGCCGCGCCCGAGTGCAGCGCGGTGAGGATGTACTCGTCGGCGTCGAAGGTCGTCAGCATCGCCACGACCGGAGCGTCCGGCCTCGTCCGCAGCTCACGCAGCACGGTGAGCCCGTCGACGTCCGGCATCCGGATGTCCAGCAGCACCACGTCGGGCCGCTCCCGCCGCACCGTCGCCACGGCCTCGCCGCCGCTCGCGGTCGCGACGACCTCGATGTCCTCGGACGCGCCCAGGATCAGCCCGAACCCCGACCGGACCAGAGCCTCGTCGTCCACCACCACAACCCGGATCACGCGCGCTCACTCTCACCGTCGTCCTTGCCGCCCCACCGTGCCGTCACGACCCTAGAGCCCCGAACAGCTCCGGTCGCGCACGGAGCCGCAGGTCCAGCCACCCGGCGGGGTATGACCCACCGATCGGCAGGGGCGATCTGCAGGGGCAGCGATCGCTAGAGTGCCGACTGTGATGGTGGGCACCGAACGAACCCGGCTGATCGTGCTGCGTGGCAACAGCGCCTCGGGAAAGTCGTCCGTCGCGGACGGGCTGCGCGAGAGGTTCGGCCGGGGTCTGGCCCTGGTCGGTCAGGACAACCTCCGCCGGACCGTGCTCCGCGAGCACGACCGGCCGGGAGCGGCGAACATCGGCCTGATCGACCTGACGGCCCGCTACGCGCTCGACGCCGAGTACCACGTCGTGGTCGAGGGCATCCTGTACGCCGACCGCTACGGCGAGATGCTCGCCCGGCTTCGCGCCGACCACCGCGGCCCGACCCATGCCTACTACCTGGACGTGCCGTTCGCCGAAACCGTCGCCCGCCACGCCACCAAGCCGATCGCCGACGAGATCGACGAGACGAGCCTGCGCGACTGGTACCGGCCTCGTGATCTGCTGCCCGACGGCAGCGAGACCGTCATCGGCGCCGGCAGCGCCCTGCACGAGACCGTCGACCGCGTCATGAGTGACACCGGCCTGGCGTGCCTGCCGCCACGGGACCGCTGACTCGCGGGATGGACCACAGGTCCGAGTGGCAGGAGCTAGCGGACGCCGGACGACGGACGCCGTCCGGTCGGCATGGCGAGGTGAGGCCGGTGACCACGCGTCCCGGCTCGTGTGAGGCCGGGCGGCCCGGGTGAAGCCGTTCTGCGGCCTTGACCTCAAGTCCGCTCGAGGTCGCAGAGTGATCCGCATGAACACCGAAACCGCGGAACTCGCGGAACTCGCGGACATCAAGGCCATCGAAGAGATCGTGGCCACCGTCGAACGTACCCAGCGCGCGAAGGACGCCGAGGGCTTCCTCGCGCTCTTTCACCCCGAGGCCCTGTGGACAACCGGCCACGGCAAGGTCCTGATCGGCTTCGAGGCCATCGCCGAGTTCACCCGTGCCGTGCTGTCGACCGCCGACTGGGACGGCGAGGTCACCTACGAGGCGACGCACATCCAGTTCCTGCGCCCGGACGTGGCGGCCGTCAAGGTCCGGCAGGTCTACCGCTCGGCGAAGGGGGACACGGAGGGCGCTCCGCTCTACGTCATGACCAGGCAGGCTGACGGAACCTGGCTGCTGCACGCCTGCCAGAACACCGAAGTCCGTTTCGATCAGCCCTAGTCGGGCCGGTCGGGCGCTCGCGAAGCGGATCACACGTCTTCTCCGGGCTGCTGCAGGTCCTTGTCGTCGTCACCCGGTGACTTCGGCGGACGCCCCCGGCGGGGAAGCGGCCCCGCCGCGCCGGGCAGCCGTCCGGCATCGGACAGTGCCCTGCGCAGCAGGAACTCGATCTGCGCGTTGGTGGACCGCAGTTCGTCTCCGGCCCACCGGGCCAGCGCGTCATGGACCAGCGGGTCGAGCCGCAACAGCACCTGCTTGCGCTGTGCGGCCGACCGCTTCGGGGCCGGGCCGTCACCCGGCCCGCCCTCGGGCGAAGGGGGCGTCACTGGTACAGCGACCCGGTGTTGAGCACGGGCTGCGCGGCCCGGTCCCCGCACAGCACCACCATCAGGTTCGACACCATCGCGGCCTTCCGCTCCGAGTCGAGCTCGACGATGCCCTGTTCGGCGATCCGGGCGAGCGCGGCCTCGACCATGCCGACCGCCCCGTCGACGATCTGCCGCCGGGCCGCCACGACGGCACCGGCCTGCTGCCGCTGCAGCATCGCCGAGGCGATCTCGGGTGCGTACGCGAGGTGGGTGAAGCGGGACTCGATGATCTGCACCCCCGCAGCCTCCACACGCGCGTGGAGCTCGACGGCGAGCTTCTCGGTGATCTCCTCCGCGTTGCCGCGCAGCGAGAGTCCCTCCTCGTCGTGCGAGTCGTAGGGGTACTCGATGGCGATGTGTCGTACGGCCGCCTCGGTCTGGGTCGAGACGAACTCCAGGAAGTCGTCCACCTCGAAGGACGCCTGCGCGGTGTCCTCGATCCTCCACACCACGACCGCGGCGAGCTCGATCGGGTTGCCGTAGGCGTCGTTCACCTTGAGAACGGCGGTCTCGTGGTTGCGGACCCGCGTCGAGATCTTGACCCGGGACGTGAACGGGTTGACCCAGCGCAGGCCGTCGGTGCGGATCGTCCCCCGGTAGCGTCCGAACAGCTGGACGACGCGGGCTTCGCCCGGGGCCACCATGTTGAGGCCGCACATGGCCAGGAAAGCGGCGAGGCCCAGCAGGATGCCGCCGACGATCAGCACCGCCTTCGCGCCGGGCGAGGTGCTCACCGCACCGAGCACCACGAGGCCGACGCCGGCGGCCAGGCCCACCAGTCCGAGCAGCAGCGCGAGCCCGCCGCCGATGGAGTGGGCGGCGAACTCCCGCACGCGTGGCTCGGGCATGTCGGGGAGGTCGACCGGATCCGGTGCGTTCGGCGTGCGGTCCTGTGTGCTCATGGTGTGCTCCCCGATGTGAGTGGCCTGAGTGGTGGGCGAGGGTCGTTTCCGGTGAGTACGCCCCCGGGGGTCTGTTCCCGGGGTCCGTTCCCGACGGGTCGTCGACCTCGCCATCTAGCATAGTGATATCACTTTATTCATCGAAGTAAAAGCGGTGGAGCGACGGCGCTGCGCGCAACTACCGTGCTGCCGAGCCGAGTCGTCCGGGAAAGGGCGTGCCGTTGTACACCGTGTGAGACCCCCCGAGCGCTGATTCGTCGCGCGTCGCGCATGTGCGCCGCGCTGCCTTTTGCTGCGGACTTCTCACTGGAACCGGTGTACTTCTGTGCTCTACGACTGGGTCGTCATGCCCACCTGCCTGCCCCTCGTTCGCCGCCGTTGCCACGCGTGCGCGTCCGAGCGCTTCCGGGCAAGCGGTAAATTCCGCGTCAACGCCCACCACAAGCTCATCGACGCCTGGCTCCTCGTGCTCTGCGCGGGGTGCGGGGACACGGCCAAGATCACGGTCCTGGAGCGGATGCACGTGCGCTCCGTACGGCCTGAACTGCTGGACCGGCTGCATGCCAACGACCATGGTCTGACAGCCGAGCTGCTCCAGGACCCGGTCGTGCGGCGCCGTAATCGGATCGCCCTGGACTGGGACGACTCCTGGCGGCTCGACACCGGCGGCGCGGCTCACCTGGACCGCGAGGCGATCGACGTCGCCGTCCGCTTCGCGGCGC
Organism: Streptomyces sp. NPDC002324; assembly: GCF_053593335.1. NCBI lineage: Bacteria > Bacillati > Actinomycetota > Actinomycetes > Kitasatosporales > Streptomycetaceae > Streptomyces > Streptomyces sp. NPDC002324. The sequence goes on along the minus strand of NZ_JBSFCF010000015.1, from coordinate 84,064 downwards.
GGATCCCGGTCCGGCCGGTGCGACTGATCGCCGAAGGATGCGGCCTTTCGCGGGCCGAGGTCGAAAGACTGGTCACGGAGGGGAAGGCCGTCTCGACGGTACGGCTGAGCGGCAAGCTATCCGGCGACTTCTCCTTCACGCTCAAACGCTGAGCCCTCCCGGACCAGGGGCCCGTCCCGGACGACGGGCCCGTACCGGACCAGGGGCCTGCCCGGCGAGAACCGCCGGGCAGGCCCCGTCGCGGATGCTGTCGGCTACTGCTCACCCAGCCCGACGGCGCGTTGGTCCACCTCGATGTCCGAGCGGGCTGCGCCGGTGAACCGGGTGGGCCGGAAGGCCCCGAGGAGGTCCTGTTCCTGGTCGGTGGTGATCTCGGCCGCGGCCAGGCGCCCCAGAATCGGCGCCAGGGTGATCCCGCTGTGCGTGACGAGACAGTAGACGCGGGACCGCGCGGAGGCGTAGCCGGCGATGGTGTGACCGTCCGCGGGCAGCGACCGGATGCCGACGCGCAGATCGATCCTCGGTGTGACGGCGGGGTCGGGCAGCACCGCGCGGAACCGTCGCGCGAGGGCGTCGGCGATGTCACCGTCGGCGGACGGAGGGTCCGCCGGATCGACGTCGGCGTTCAGATCGAGGGCCTGGAGGACGGTATGCCCGTCAGCGGCGGGGCGGAGGTTGAGCCCGGGGCTGTGGATCACACACCGCAGGTCGAGCCGCGGGTGCCGGGCGTATCCGAGCAGGCCGACGGTCGGCGCCCCGCGACCGGTGTCCGTCACCATGGGAACGTCGATCCCGGCCCGTGCGGCGAGCCGTTGCGTCCAGCGGCCTGCTGCCAGGACGACGCGGTCGCCCGTGTGGACCCCGCCTCCGGCCAGGGTGACGGTGACTCCGTCCGGCCTGTCGCCGATGGCCTCGACCTCGCCGGTCAGGTACGTGGCGCCGTGCCGGACGGCATCCGCCAGCAGGGTCCGGGCGAAGAGGTCCGGCAGGACGTATCCCTCGCCGGGGAAGTGCGCGAGGGCGGTGATGGCAGCCGGAACACGGAGGTCGCCCGCCATCCGGACGGCCTCGTCGGCCGTGACCCACTCTGCGGCGTAGCCGAGGGACCGCAGCCGTGCCACGTTGTCGGCGAGTCGCCGCTCGTTCGCGGCGTCCGCCAACTGCAGGGCCCCGCTGGGGAAGTAGGGCGGCGCGCCGCGCAATTGACCGGCGAGCCTGGCATGTTCCTCCATCCCCGCGAGGTTCAGCCGGTGGTAGGCCGGATCGGGCTTACGGCTGGAGTTGGTCCAGGCGAAGGTGGTCGCGGACGTGCCGGTGCCCGCGCCCCGCCGATCGAGCAGGAGAACGTCTTCGCCGGCGACGGCGAGATGCCTCGCGACACTCACGCCCAGGACGCCGGCACCGATGATGATGACCTTCATTGACTGCGTATCTCCTTTCCGGGAACGACACGCTGTTCGCGGACGGCACGCCGTTCACATGGCCGGGACCGGAAGCTCCAGGAAGAACTCGGCGGTTCCCGGACGGACGAGGGTCGTGACCACCTCGACGGTGCTTCCGTCATCGGTCCGCAACTCCCTGCGCCTCATCAGCGCGGGCGTACCGATCTCGCTGTCCAGCAGTGCGGCGTCGCGCTCGTCGAGGGTCACCGGGTCGAGGTAGAGCCGGATCGTGTCGATCGGGACGCCTTCGCGCCGCAGATACGGGAGGGTGACCAGGCTTTCGAGATTCTCGCTCAGCAGGTCGGGGGCGGCCGAGAACAGCACGACATGCCGCTCGACCGACTGGGGCTTGTCGTGGACGTCGAGTTTGCGGCGGACCAGCTCCACCACGGCGGTGTCCGCGGCGGCGGCGGGTAGGCGCAGGATCGCGTCGGCGGCCCTGACGACCCGCGCGGAGACGACGTCGTGTCTGCCCGGGGTGCCCTTGGCGGCCGTCACGGGGGTGACGAAGTTCAGCAGGTTGATCTGCCGCGTCACGTCGGCGACGAACGTGCCGTGGCGGCGTCGGCGGATCGCCAGCCCCGCCTCCGCCAGGTCGTTGAGGACGCGCTGGGCCGTGGCGCGGCTGACGCCGTACCGGGTGCTGAGGTCCTTCTCGGTCGGGAGCCGCGCGCCGGGGGGCAGCTCCCCGGCGCGGATCTCGGCTTCGATCTCCCGCCTGATCCTTACGTACAGCGGCGCGGTCATAAGGGGTCCGTGAGGTCGCGGGGCAGGGCAGGGCAGCGTGGCGTGCCATCAGACGCGTGCCATCAGGCGTGCCATTAGACCGTACAATCCATCAATTGACCGGTCAATTGCCCGGACGAAATCCGGTGCCCCATTGCCGTACGAGAGGCGCGACCCTGCTCCGCCAGGGAGGCGGAATGCCGATCAGTAGGTGAGCGCGTCCTCGGCCGTGCCGTAGAAGCTGGTGACCTGGCCGTCGTTGACCGTCACGGGGCCGTCGCCGATCACCACGGTCGCCGGGCTCTCGGAAGCGGTGAGTGCGACCTCCACCTTGTCGGCGCTCTTGCCGCCCGCGGTGTCGGCGCGGGAGAACAGGATCCCGGCGTAGGCGGTCTCGCCCGCCTTCATGATCCAGTCCTTCCCCTCGGGGCCCATGTGCTCGGCGGCGCCGTCGAGCCCCGGAATCGTGATCACCAGCTCGTTCGCCGGCAGCAGGCACGGGTCACCGCTGGTGTTGGTCGCGGCCAGCAGGGCGTGGTTGACGAGCTTGGACGCCACGGTGACCTTGTAGGTCAGGTCGGTCGTCTCGCACATGCCCACGCCGCCGTCCTGACCGTCGTCCGCCCCGGGCTCCGAGGGCGCCGGGGTGCTTTCGGAGCCGCCGGACGAGTCCCCGCTTCCGCCATCACCGCCGCCCTGGCCGGCCGTCGAGGGCTTGTCGGCGTCCTTGCCGCCGTCCGAGGCGGACGGGCTCGCTGTCGTGCCCGGGCCGGAGGCGTCCGCCTCGGCACCGCCCTTGCAGGCGGTCAGGGCAATGATGCCGAGCGAGAGAACGGCGAGTACGGCGGTGGTGCGGCGTGAACGAGCTGTGTGAGCCATGAGAAGTCCCCCGGGAATCGGAATGGTGGGGTGATAGTGCCGCACGGCAGCGGCGCCGCAACCTGCTGATGTCGAGAGAGAACCGTATTCGAACGGATTTGTGACACTGTGACGGGCGCCCCGGTCAGGGCGCCCTGACCGGGGCGCCCCGACCGGGGGGCGCGATGCCGTCCGCATCGATACGTCCGCGCGCCGTTCGCGCTGCCGCACGCCCTGTGGCAGCCGGGGGCGGCTGGTCAGAATGTCATCTCTCGGCTCACGGTCCACAGGGTCTACGACTCACGGTGATCGGAGCCGATCCGGCACGGGGGCACGGGGCTCCCGGCCCTGCTGCGTCCGTGGCCCCGCCCCGACCGTCGGTCATGGCTCCCGGCAGACGGCGTGGCTGTCTGCGGGGACGTCGACGGACGGGTGAGGGTGCAGCGTGGTGGAGCCGCTTCGGCATGGTACGGATCCTGGGCGCGTGGGCCCGTTCGAGCTGATGGGCCGTCTGGGCGAGGGCGGGATGGGCAGTGTGTACCTCGCCCGCCGTACCGGCGGCGGGCTGCTCGTGGCGCTCAAGACGATCCGCGCCGAACTCTCGGCGGAGCCCGGCTATCGCGAACGCTTCGCCCGTGAGATCGCGGTCGCCCGCGCGGTCCGCAGCCCGCACACCGCGCAGCTCGTCGACTTCGACGCGGAGGCGGACGTGCCCTGGCTGGCGACGGAGCTGGTCCACGGCCCGAACCTGGCGGACGTACTGGCCGCGCACGGCCGGTTGCCCGACGGCAGCGTGCGTGTCCTGGCAGCCAGCCTGGCGGAGGCGCTGGCGGCGATCCACGCCGCCGGGATCGTGCACCGCGATGTGAAGCCGTCCAACATCATCCTCGCCGAGACCGGGCCACGCCTGGTCGACTTCGGGGTCGCACGGCCTGTGGGGCAGGTCGGGCTCACCTCCACGGGGCAGTTCGTCGGCAGTGTCGTCTACGCCTCCCCGGAGCAGCTGCTCGCCCAACGCATCGGTCCGGCAAGCGACATGTTCTCCCTCGGAGTGGTGCTCGCCCAGGCCGCGGGCGAGGCGGTGCTCTCCGCCCAGGGCACCCCGCTCGCCGCCGACTCCGTGGACGGGCGGGCCCCCGCGCTGGCGTCCCTGCCGCCGGACCTGAGGGCGATCGTGCGGAAGTCCCTCACCCGGGACCCGGCCGGCCGTCCGTCGCCGGCCGAGGTCCCCGGCATGCTGACGGAACTGCCGCGTCCCGACGGCCACGGCACCTACCGGTGGCTCCCGGACTCCGTCGCCCGTTCGGTGCGCCGGAGTTCGGAGGGCCTGCTGGCCGTCACCCATCCGCCGACCGCGCTCGACCCGCGGTCCGCGGGCGCCCACCATCAGCCGACGGCGACCGCACACGCCACCTTCGGGGGTCCGGCGCCCGCGTACGCCCCCACCAGCCCGATCGACCCCCCGCGACGTCCCGCTCCCACCCGTGCCCCCGCCAGGAGACTCGCTCTCACCGTCGCCCTGGTGCTCGCGGCGAGCCTGCTCGTCGTGACCGGCGTGTCGCTTGCCGGGCCGGACGGCGGGACCGAGGCCGGGGGAGGGGGCGATGGTGGGGTACCGAACTTCGTGCCCAGCACGGCGGCCACGGCCTCGGCCGAACCGTTCGGTGACGCGAAGCCGTCGAGCAGGTCCACGCCGTCCGGGGACACCGACACCCCCGCGGGCACACCGGCTGAGCCGCTCCGGGCACCGTCGGCCGCGGCACCCCGGCCGCCCACGTTCACGACAGGGTCGCTGGGCGTGTCCCGCTATCAGGACCCGGGGTACGCGGCCACGGTCACCGGGGTGAAGGCGGACGGTCATCAACTGGCCGTGTCCTTGCGGGCGCGAGGTGAGGCGGACCTCCGCGCGGCGGACACCACGTGCCTCGAAGTGCGGGGAGCAGACGGGACGTTCACGGTCCGTCCGACCGCCTGGGACGCCGAGACAGCCCGGCCCGGAGTCTTCGACGGGACGCTGACCTTCCCGCTGCTCGTGTCCGGGAGATACGTCCTGCGCTACTCCTGCCGGGACGACTACTCCGCCGCCGAACTGGGCACCGCGACCGTGCCCCGCATCGGAATCTCCCGCTACAGCGACGAGTTCTTCGCCGTCGTCCTCTCCGCCGACCGCACGGCCGGTGGTCTGCAGGTGATCTTCGCGTCGGCCGGGGATTCCACCCTGCGCAGTCCGCAGACATCCTGCCTGAACCAGGGCGGCGCACAGGAGTACCCACAGGACGTCCGGCTGGACCGCAGCGACACGACCCTGAACCACTTCCACTACGGCGCCATGAACTTCCCACCCGGCGCGCCTGGCAGCAGCTTCACCTATTCGTGCGCCGACGACTACAGTGCCGTGGCCCTGCCTTGAGGGGGCGAGGGGGCGAGGGGGCGAGGGGCCATGGAAGCATGGCTCGCCGGATCGGAGGGAGGGCGAGGTCGCTGTGCGGTCGCAAGCCGCGGGTCCGGAGGAGAGGTTCCCTCTGCGCTTCCAGCGGCCCTTCCAGTTCTGATCTGCGCCGCGCTCCGCGTCCACACGAACTGACCCGAGCCCAGCCGGCCCTTCACATCACCGTCACGGTCACAGTCACGGCCTACGGTCGAAAGGAGCTTTCGGGTTGCGGGTGTCCGGGCTGTCGGGTGTGGAGGTGTGATCCGGGTGGTCGTGGGTGCGGCGGGATTCCTTCATCTCCGCCTCGTACAGGTGGTCGCGTCCTTCGGCGAGTTGGTCCACCGCGTCTCGCTCCAGGGCCTTGAACGCCTGGTAGTAGGTCTGGTCGTAGGCCTCGACGATCTGGAACGTCCAGTGGCCCGGAATGACGTTGCGTCCCAGGACCTCCGTTTCGACACGGTGGGCCCACTCGTGGTGGCCGGCCTCGCGGAGCAGGGACGTGGCCCGGTCGAGTTCGAGGTCCGCCGTGCCGGTCAGCTGGTGGAAGGAGAACAGGTGTCCTCGGGCCCGTTCGGTGGTCTCCAGTGCCTTGGACAACGAACCGAGCGCCTCGACCGTCGCGTCGCTGAGGCCTTCCGGACGCTGATGCGACCTGTCGGGCCCCTCGGACTCCTCGTGCGGGCTTGTCATGGTCGGCCGGCCCCTTTCGTGTGTGACGACGGGTGACGAGCGTGGCAGCCACCCGGGCAGCCGCGAACGCTGCCACGCCGGTCCACGGCCGTAGGGCCCCTACCGGCGCCGCGCCCAGGCGGGTGCCCACCGGCCGCCCGCCTATGTCGTGAGCCGTTCGAGTCGCGCGAGGCGGCGCAGCAGGGGGCCGCGCCCCCGGTCCGGCACGGTCCACAGGGTCTGGCCCCTCACCCCCCACCGTTCCAGCAGCGCGTTCGCGGCGAGGAATCCACTCGTGGCCGCGCGCTCCATGAGGGCGACCGGGAGTCCGGTGCGGACCAGGTCCCCGGCCACCACCAGGCCGGGATCGCCGGTGCGCACGGTGGGGCGGTCGTGGTACCCGCCGACCGGGAACAGCGGGCAGTCGGCCCGCCACTCGTGCCGTTGGTCCAGGACGGTCGCCTCGCGGGTCTCGGGGTAGACACGGTGCAGTTGCTCCAGCAGACGCTTCTCCTCGACGTCGTGGGGTGAGCGCTCGGGCAGGGCGTAGGCGTGGAGTTCCACCACGGATCCGCCGGTGCGGGCGGCCCAGCGCGCCGCCTCGCCCTCCCAGCGGTCCAGCACGCTGATGTTGTCGAGCGTGCCGTAGCCGCTGGTGCCCAGGAAACCAGGACGGTCGGCGGCGACCGGCCGGTCCAGCCAGAGGCGGGACACCAGGAACGGCGGCGCGGTCCGCAGGGACGCCACCCGCTCGCGCCACGCCGCGTCGGCCAGCCGGGGGGAGCGTTCGACCAGCGAGCGGAGGCCGGCCGTGTCCAAGGCCAGGACGACGGCGTCGTGGCGCCGCTCCTCCCCGTCGGCGACGACGAGGAAGCCGCCGTCGGAGGTGGGCTCGATCGTCTCGACCGGGGTTCCGGTGAGCAGGTCGGCGCCGTGGCCGCGCAGATAGCCGGCGAGGGGGTCCCACAGTGCGGTGGGGAACGGCTCGTCGGGTACGTCGAACAGGAGCCCTTCCGCCGAGCCGAGAAAGTAGATGTGGAACATGAGGATCATCTCGGCCGCCGACAGCTCGCGAGGGTCGGCGAAGAAGCTGCGGGAGAACACCTCGAACGCGAGGTGCTGCGCGGCCTCGGGGAACCGGATCGCGTCGAGGAAGTCGCGGGCGCTGACGTCGTCGAAACGGTCGTGGATGTCGGGGACCCGGACGTCCAGCAGCGGCAGCGCGGCGACCGGGTTCATGCGGAGCAGGTCCCGCAGGCCGAAGGAGGGGCTCAGGGCGACGAATCCGAGCGCGCTCCAGGGCGGGGTGCGCGGGACGTGCCGAAAACCGTCGTGGAGCCCGTCGGCGTGTCGCAGGGGGTAGTCGGGCAGCGCCCGCAGCTGCGTGAGAGCTGGGTCGGTGCGCCGCAGCAGCCCCCGCAAATTGTAGTACTGGCGGAAGAACGCGTGAAAGCCCCGGCTCATGGTGACGGTCGTACCGTCCGAAAGGACGGTGGGCCGCCCGGCCAGGCGTCCGCCGAGGGCCCTCTCCCGTTCGTGGAGCGTGACCCGTGTGCCGCGTTCGGCGAGGGCCGTCGCGGCGGCCAGTCCGGCGATGCCGCCCCCGACGACGGCGGTGGACGGCGGACGACCGCCCGTGAAGCGCGGGGCGCCCGGCACGGCGTCCAGTCGGCGGGCCCGCCGGTCCCTGCCGTGCCTCATCGGGTCGGTGCGCCCTGCGGCCCTCATCGGCCGTCCCCGGCGGTGGCCGCTCGGCGCGCGACGATCGTGTGCGTGATGCCGGTCTGCCACCCGGGCAGCGGCAGCACCCTCACGGTGTCGAAGCCATGGGCGCGGACCCGGGCGGCGAAGGTGTCCGCGGTGTCGAAGTCCACCACGCTGCGCCACAGATGGCGGTACAGGCCACCGTCGCCGAGGAGGGTGGCGACGGGCAGGACCATGCCGCGGCACACCCCTGTCCACACGGCTCGGTGGGTGGCCCGGCCGCTGAGGGTGTACTCGTGCACCGCCAGGCGTCCCCGTGGTGCCAGTACCTCGCGCACGGTCGACAGGACGGCGTCGGGGTCGGCGACGTTCCGGAAGAGGTAGGCCGCGAACACCGCGTCGAACGGCCCCTCCACACCGGCCTCCACCAGGCGTTCGGCGGGCGCGCGCACGAAGCTCACCCCGTCGCGCCAGGGCTTGCGGGCCGCCCGCTCCAGCATGCCCGCCGAGGCGTCCACGGCGGTGATCTCGGCACCGGGGAGCACGGCGCCGAGCGCGGCGGTGGACGCACCGGTGCCGCAGCCGAGGTCCAGGACGCGCAGGCCGGTGCCGGGGCGCGGCAGCCCGAGGCGGCGCACCGAGCGGCGCAGATGGGCGTGGTAACCGGGGTTGGCGGCCACCAGCGTGTCGTAGCTGCGCGAGGCGTGGTCGAACGCGGCGGCCAGGTCCTCGTCGCGGAGCAGGGTCATGCGGTGTCTCCTCAGGCGGGATGGACGAAGGCGGGGCGCACGGAGGTGTCCGTGGCATTCATGGGCGGCCACCCGGACGGTGACCCGGGAAAGGCCTGCCGGGGTCGGGGGGCGGCGCGGGTCTGCGGGGCAGCCAGGACAGTTCGGCGGCGGAGCGGAGCATCGGCAGCACGGGCGTGCGCAGGCCGAGAGCGAGGTCCTCGTGGAGGCGGGTCTCACCGTCCAGGAAGCGCAGCAGCCGCTCCGCCGGCACCCGCGCGAACAGCCGTTCGAAGAAGGCGGCGCCGTCGACCCGGCCGCTGTCCAGGGCCCTGAGCAGGACGGCGTCCATCGCGCGGGAACGCGCCCGGTGGGCGGGGGGAGGCAGCGGGTGCCGGCCGGCGCGCAGCGCGGCGGCGACGGCCCGTGTCTGCCGTTGGATCGCGGAGAAGGTGTAGCCCGTGGACGGCCGGGTGGCGCCGGCGGCCGCACCGATGCGGAACACCGACGGTCCCGACCGGCGGTCGAAGCGCGCGTCGGTCATGGGGATCACCCCGGTCTCGGTGGAGACGACCTCGAAGTCGCCGAGCCCCAGCACCTTCTCGGTGTAGTGGCGCAGCGCCGTGTCATAGGCCTCGGGGGACAGGACGGCGCGGGAGAACTCGGTGTACTCGACGAGCGCCCGGCGGCTGTCGGTGGGCAGGACATAGCCGAAGGCGAGTCCGCCGGACGGCTGCGGGACCCGGAAATCCATGAAGTCCACCGTGCCGTGGTCGAACACCGGCCGCGCGGCGCGGACGTACCAGCCGTGGAAATGCTGCAGCAGGGTGGTGCGGGCGGCGGGCAGGCTGCCGAGGGGCCGGGAGTCGAAGACCCAGCGGGCGCGTACCGCCACGGGGACGCCCTGGCCGGTGCGTGCCCGGATCTCGGCGCCCTCGGTGACACCGTCCACCGTCTCCACGGCCGCCTCGATACGGCGGACCACGTCGCTCCGGGCCAGTTCGCGCGCGACGAGATCCTCGAAGTCGTCGGAGCGGATCATCTTGTAGGCCAGGGGCGCGATGTCCTCCTCTAGGCGCCGCCCCTCGGGCGTGCGCACCCGCAGCCGCCGCCAGAGGGCGCTGAGGGCGGCGTCGTACGGGCCCGGTCCCTTCTCCCAGAAGCACCACGTACGGACCGGGGGGCGCAGGGGGCCGGGCGGGGCGTCGATCAGGACGACCGACAGGCGGGGGCCGGCGGGGGCGCCGCGGGACAGCCGGTGGGCGAGGGACAGTCCGGCCGCTCCGGCGCCCACGATGGCCACGTCAGCTTCCAGCACCTACGGCTCCCTCCCTGTCCGACCACACCGGCGGAACGTGTGCGGCCATCGGTGTCTCGCCAGCTTTCCGCCCCGGGGGCCGCGGCGGATGCAGGCTCGGCCGGATTGTCGGCCGGGTGGAGGGCGTTTTGCGGCGGCCGGGGGGTGCGTGGCGCACGGGTTCCGTCTGCCCCGGGACGCGGGATGCACGGTCCTGGGGCATCAGCGCTGCGTGCGCACCGATACCGCAACGATGTGCACCGATGGAACGCCGATGGAGCGCCCGACCTGATAACGCACCCGTGGAGCGCCGACCCGACAGCGCACCCGTGGAGCGCCGATGTGAGCACCGTTGTCTCCGACCGTGTCGCGGCCGTGCTCCGCGTCACGCCGAGTGATCGTCGACGCCTCCCTCCTGGAGGCTGCGGCTCAGTCGCTGCAGACCGCGCCGGGCGTGGCTCTTGACGGTGCCCAGCGGCCAGCCGGTGACCTCGGCGATCTGGGCCTGTGTCAGGTCGTCGTAGAAGGCGAGGGTGAGCACCCGGCGCTGTGGGGCCGGAATCCTGGCGAACTCGCGGCCGATCAGGACCCGGTCGAGCACGGCGTCGGGCAGCGTGTCGCGGTTCACGGGCGCCTCGGCCATGCGGGTTCCGGCCGCCGCCACGAGTTCGGCCTGCCGCGTCCGTGCCGTCAGCGCGTCGGCGATCTTGCGGCGGGTGATGCCGACGAGCCAGGCGCCCAGGGCGCCGCGCTCCGGCGAGTAGCCGGCCCGTCCGCGCCACGCCGCGAGGAACACCGACTGCCTGACGTCCTCCGCCTCCCTGGCGTCGCCGAGGGAGCGCCGGGCCAGGGTGTACACGAGCGCGCCCCACCGGTGGTAGGCGGCGGTCAGACACCCCTCGTCACCTGCGACGAACCCGGCGGCCAGCTCCTCCTGCGCCAGGGAGTCCTCCACCGGGGCCCAGAGCGCGACGCTGTCGTGGGTCTTCTCGGCGGCCTGCTGTGCGCTCATGGCGTCTGCTCCTCGTGCGGTGCGGGCTGTGTCCGTTGCGCCCCGCGGGTGACGGGCGGGCTTGTGGGGGCACCCGTCCCGTCCGTGTCGGGCGCGCGTCGCTCGGCTCCTGCAACTCCTCCACCCTGGGAGGACGAGGGAAGAGGGGACAACTCGCATCGCCTGTGCAGCGCTTTGCGCGCGGTGCAGCGCTTTGCGCGACGGCGCAGCGCTCTACGCCGGACGGTGCCGCGTCGTCGTACGGACGGTTTCGCACCGTCACCCGAACGGCCCCAGGCGGTGCACGGATGGCTCCGGGCGGTGCACGGATGGCCCTCGGGCGGCGCACGGGCCGCACCTTTTCACTCCTCCGGCGCATCCGCGGGCGCCTCTGCCGCGGAAAGCGTTGAGGCAGGACCGCTGTGTTTGCGACGGAAGGAACCGTGATGGGCCCCAGCGACGCGAAGGACCACCCTGTGGATGCGTCACCGCCCGGATCCCGCGCGGCGCCACCGGGGGAGCCCACGGCCGACGCCCCGTGCCCGGGGGACCACGGCCCCTCCGCCGGTACGCGGCACGAAGGCCGCTCGCATCAGCCGCCCGGCACGAGCGAACCGCGCGGCATCGACCAGGACGTGCCGGGGGCTGTGCGACGCGTACTGGAGAGCCTGCTGGCGGACCGCACCGAACGTGCCGCCGCGCTCGACCCGGTGTTCGCGGGGGATCTGGCTGAGCGCGTCGCGCGATTCGCCCTGGACGGCGGCAAACTCATGCGCCCGCGCTTCGTGTGGTGGGCCCTGCGCGCGTGCGGGGGCGGCGCCGCGGAGGCGGAGGCCGCGCTGCGCATCGGTGCCGCACTCGAACTGATCCAGACCTGTGCGCTGGTCCACGACGACGTCATGGACGCCTCCCGGCTGCGCCGCGGACGGCTCTCCCTGCACGCCGACATCGCCGCGCAGTACGCCGACGGCATGGCCCCGGCGGACGGGGCGCGCTTCGGCGAGGCCGCGGCGATCCTCGCCGGAGATCTGGCCCTGGCCTGGGCGGACGACATCGTCGCGGCGACCATCACGGCGCCGGACACCGACCGCGTCGTCCGCGAGCTGTGGAGCACCATGCGCACCGAGATGGTGGCCGGGCAGTACCTGGACATCCAGGGCCAGGCCACCTCGTCCAGGTCGCTGGCCCGCGCCATCCGCGCCGCCTGCCTCAAGAGCGCCCTGTACTCCGTGGAGCGTCCGCTGGCCCTCGGAGCGGCGCTGGCGGGCGCGGACGCCGCTCGGACCCGGGCCCTGTGCTCGGCGGGCCGGTGCGTCGGCATCGCCTTCCAGCTCCGGGACGACCTCGGCGACGTCTTCGGCGGCCCGCGGCACACCGGCAAGCCCACCGGGGGCGACATCCGGGCGGGCAAGCCCACCTACCTGGTCGCGGTCGCCCAGGCCCGGGCCGAGGCGGCCGGCGACCGCCGCGCCCTCACCGTGCTGCGGCAGTCGCTCGGCGACGCCGATCTGCCGGAGAGCCGTCTCACCGAGGTCGTGGACGTCCTCGTGCGCACCGGCGCACGCGACCTCGTCGAGGCCAAGATCGATCGGCTGGTCGCCCAGGGCCTGCGCCATCTGGAGTCCGCCCCGCTGGAGGCGGAGGGCCGACTGCGCCTGCGGGAGCTGCTGCACGCCACGGCCGGCGGCGCGCCGCCCGCGCCGTCCCTCGCCGCGCGCGGCCCCCTGTACGGCATCCCGGTCTCGCTCCTGCCCAGCGCCGTCGAGGAGGTGACCCGTTGAACCGGACCGTTCCCGGGCGTACTGATCACGTCGTGGTCGTCGGTGCCGGACTCTCCGGCCTGGCGGCCGCACTGCACCTGCTCGGCGCGGGCCGCCGGGTCACCCTCGTCGAACGGGACGCGCTGCCCGGCGGGCGCGCCGGACGCCTGGTGCGCGGCGGCTACCGCATCGACACCGGACCCACCGTGCTGACCATGCCCGAGCTGGCGGACGAGGCCTTCGCCGCGGTCGGGGAGAACCTGCGCGACCGGGTCGAACTGGTCCCCCTGCACCCGGCCTATCGGGCCCTGTTCGCCGACGGCAGCGCCATCGACGTACACACCGACGCCGAGGCCATGGAGGCGGAGGTCGAACGCTTCGCGGGGGCCGAGGAGGCCGCCGGCTACCGGCGGCTGCGCGGGTGGCTGGAGGAGCTGTACCGGGCACAGATGCGGCGCTTCATCGACACCAACTTCGACTCCCCCCTCCAACTGCTCACACCCGACCTCGCGCGCCTCGCCGCGCTCGGCGGCTTCGGACGGCTGGACGCGCGGATCGGCCGACACCTGCGCGACGAACGTCTGCGTCGCGTCTTCTCCTTCCAGGCGCTGTACGCCGGGGTCCCGCCGGCGCGGGCGCTCGCCGCCTACGCCGTGATCGCGTACATGGACACGGTGGCCGGCGTGTACTTCCCCCGCGGCGGCATGCACGCGCTCCCGCAGGCCATGGCGGACGCGGCCGCCGAAGCGGGCGCCGACCTGCGCTTCGGGCAGGAGGTCACCCGGCTGGAACGCTCCGGCGACCGCGTCACCGCCGTGGTCACCGCACAGGAACGCATCCCCTGCGACGCCGTCGTCCTCACCGCGGACCTGCCCGCCGTCTACGGCCTGCTCGGCCGCACGCCGCGCCGCCCGCTGCGGATCCGGCACGCGCCGTCGGCGGTCGTCCTGCACGCCGGCACCGACCGGACCTGGCCCGGGCTCGCGCACCACACGCTGTCCTTCGGAGCGGCGTGGCGGCGCACCTTCGACGAACTCACCCGCACCGGCAGGCTGATGAGCGACCCGTCGCTGCTGATCACCCGTCCCACCGCCACCGACCCGACACTCGCCCCGCCCGGCCACCACCTCCACTACATCCTGGCCCCCTGCCCGAACACCGACATCGGACCCGACGCCGCCGCATGGGGCGACCTGGCTCCCCGCTACCGCGACGGCATCCTGCGCGAGCTGGAACGGCGCGGCTTCGACGGCCTCGCCGACGCCGTGGAGGAACAGGCCCTGATCACCCCGGCCGACTGGCACGCCCAGGGCCACGCGGCGGGCACCCCCTTCTCGGCCGCCCACACGTTCGCGCAGACCGGCCCGTTCCGGCCCCGCAATCTCGTGCGCGGCACCACCAACGCCGTACTCGCCGGCTGCGGCACCACCCCGGGCGTCGGCGTGCCGACCGTCCTGCTGTCCGGCAAGCTCGCCGCCGCCCGGATCACCGGAGGGCACGCGGCCCCCGTCCCCAGGCGCGGGCGCACCGCGCGGACCGCACCGGAAGGACCCACCTCATGACCGCCCGCGAACTTGACGCGGCGGGCATCACCGAGCCGGCCCTGCGTGACGCCTACACGCGCTGCCGCCGCCTCAACGCCCGGCACGGCAGGACCTACTTCCTCGCCACCCGGCTGCTGCCCGTGGAACGCCGTCCCGCCGTGCACGCGCTCTACGGCTTCGCCCGCTGGGCCGACGACATCGTCGACTCCCTGGACACGAACCTGCCCCGGCACCGCCGCGCGGCGGACCTGACCCTCCTGCACGAGCGCCTGGAACGCGGCCTGCGCGACGGCGACAGCACCGAGCCCGTCGTCCTCGCCCTCGCGGACACCGCCCGCCGGTACGCCATCGACCACCGGCACTTCAGCGACTTCATGGCGTCCATGCGCAGCGACCTCGACGTCACCGACTACCCGACCTACGACGCCCTGCGCGCCTATATGCACGGCTCCGCCGCCGTCATCGGGCTGCAGATGCTGCCCGTCCTGGGCACGGTGGTCCCGCGCGAGGAGGCGGCCCCGCACGCCGCCGCCCTGGGGCTCGCCTTCCAGCTGACCAACTTCCTGCGTGACGTGGGCGAGGACCTCGACCGGGGCCGCGTCTACCTGCCCGCCGACCTGCTGGACGCCCACGGCGTGGACCGCGACCTGCTGTCGTGGAGCCGCCGCACCGGCCACCGGGACCCGCGGATCACCCGTGCCCTGCGGGCCTTCGAGGACCTCACCCGGGGCGTCTACCGCGAGGCCGCTCCCGGCCTCGCCATGCTCGACCCCGTCGCCCGCCCCTGCATCCGCACCGCGTTCGTGCTCTACGGCGGCATCCTGGACACCGTCGCCGACGACGGGTACGCGGTGCTGCACCGGCGGGCCGTGGTCCCCCGGCGGCGGCGGGCGGCCGTCGCCGCCGACGGGCTTGTGCGCCTGACGGCGGCACGGGCCCGCGCGCGTGCCGGGGCGCGGCGGACGCCACCGCCGAGTGCCCTGCCGCCCGCCGCCGGACACCCGCGGGCCGACGTGACAGCCGCACCGGACCCGCTGCACGAGGAGGTCGCGTGAGCCCCCGACGCCCCGTCCGCCGCGGACGGTACCCCCTGTCCCTGAACCGCAGCCCGGTGGCCTGGGAACGACAGCGGCCCACCTGGCGCGAGGCCCGCCCGGCCGTGATCGCCCGTGCCCTCAAGCGCGCGCAGGCACGCCCGTCGGGCAACTGGTACGTCGTCGGCGCGACCCGGGACCTCCGCGACGACCGGCCCCTGGCCCGGACCGTCGCCGGCCGGGAGGTCGTCCTCTGGCGCGACGCGGACGGCCGGCCGGTCGCCGGCCCCGGCGTCTGCCCCCATCTCGGCGCGCCGCTGAAGGACAGCCCCGTACGCTGCGGCACGCTCGTCTGCCACTGGCACGGACTGGCGTTGCCCGGGACCCCGTTCGCCGGCTGGGAGCCCCTCCCCGCCCACGACGACGGTGTGCTGGTGTGGGTGCGGCTGGACGACGTGGGCGGCGAGGCGCCGCTCGACGCCCCGGTGGTGCCGGAGCGGCCGGCCCGTGCGGCGTCGGTGTCGGCGGTCTACGTGGGAGTCGGCACCTGTGAGCCGGAGGACGTGGTCGCCAACCGTCTGGATCCCTGGCACGGCGCCTGGTTCCACCCGTACTCCTTCGTCGACCTGACCGTCGCCGACGTACCCACGGGCGAGGAGGACGCCTTCGTCGTCGACGTGTCCTTCCGACTCGCCGGGCGGCTCGTCGTGCCCGTGCGGGCGGTGTTCACCGCGCCCGAACCGCGCACGGTCGTCATGCACATCATCGAGGGCGAGGGACAGGGGTCAGTCGTGGAGAGCCACGCGACGCCGCTGGCCCCCGACGACCGGGGCCGGCCCCGCACGGCGGTGGTGGAGGCGGTCGTGGCGGCGTCGGACCGGCCCGGTTTCGCCGTGGCGCGCAAGGCGGCTCCGCTGCTGCGGCCGCTCATGCGGGCCGCCGCGGGCCGGCTGTGGCGCGACGACCTCGCCTACGCGGAGCGGCGCTGGCACCTGCGCTCCACGGGGCGCTTCCCCGGCTGAGGCGACGCGGCCGGGACGCGGGCGCCCGGCCTTCGACACGCGGGGGTCCTCGCGTGCATCCGTTCACCCGGGTCCGCCGGAAGTGATGGCGCGTGGACCACCCGGGCCCGCGGCGGGCGGAAGGAGGCGGAACTGATGGCGGACCACCGCTCGCCGGGGCTCACCGGCCTTCCTCCGGGCAGCCGTTCCGCGTCGATCGCACCGGACCCGCGTGGTGAACCGGGCACGGACCCGGTCGGTGAGCCGCCCCGGCACGGGGTGACGACGGGCTTCCTCGCACGCCGGCTGGGAGTGTCACCGACCACGCTGCGGTCCTGGGACCGCCGCTACGGGCTGGGACCCGCCGTACGGGCCGAGGGCCGCCAGCGCCGCTGGTCGCCCGAGGACGTGGCGATGCTGGAGGACATGTGCCGGCTGACGGCCACGGGTATACCTCCGGCGGAGGCCGCCCGCGCCGCCATGCGGCGAGCGCGGGGACGCCCCGCCGGTGTGTCCACCGGCGGGGCGGGCACACCCCCGCTCGACGCCGGCGCGTCCGCGTCCCCGTCCAAGGAACACGCGGACCACCGGAAGCACCGGGGACCCAGGTCGTACGGCGGCGGATCCCACTCGGCCACCGCCCTGCCTCTGGGCGATGTACGCCAGGAATGCCGAGGTCTGGCCCGTGCCGCTGTCCGGCTGGACGCGGCGGCCGTTCAGGAGCAGCTCCTGACGGTGGTCCGCGCCTACGGGCTCGTCGTCGCGTGGGAGGAGGTGATCGCGCCCACCCTGCGCGCGGTCGGCCGCAAGTGGGAGTCCTCCGGCGACCGGTACGTGGAGGTCGAGCACCTGCTGTCCTGGCACATCTCCACCACGCTGCGGCACCTGTACGCGGCCACGCCGCAGCCGCAGGGGGATGCGCCGCCCGTACTGCTGGCCTGCCTTCCCGACGAGCACCACACCCTGCCGCTGGAGGCGCTCAGCGCCGCGCTGGCGGAGTCGCGCGTACCCGCCCTGATGCTCGGCGGCGCGGTCCCGGCCGACGCGCTCGACGGAGCCGTCCGACGCACCGGCCCGGCCGCGGTCGCCCTGTGGGCCCAGTCGCGGCGCACCGCCGGCCTGCCGCTGGCCCAGCACACCGCCGCGACCCGGTGGGGGGTCCGCGGCGCGCGCAGACAGACCCCCGTCCTGCTGTGCGGCCCGGGCTGGGGCCGCCGTACGCCCGAGGAACTGCTCCGGCCGTCCGGGCTGCGCGACGCGGTGGCCGTGCTCGTCGCGCTCTCCACCGCGTGCAGACCCTGACGGTGCCGTGGTCACGACACGGGGGCGCCGCGGGCGGCGGCCCGGCACGGGCCCGACACCCAGCAGAATGGAACGGCCCGCTTCCGCGCGATCCTCGTGGAGACGACCTGCAGCCCGGGGGAGACGCCCGCCAGTGACAAGCACCGCCCCCGGCACCGCCGACGGGATGTCCCCACGGCCCGAGGTACAGCGCCGCGTCCTCGCCGTTCTCGTCAGCAGCCAGATCCTGAGCGGGGCGGGGCTCGCGGCGGGCATCACCGTCGGCTCCCTGCTCGCGCAGGACATGCTCGGCGCCACCGACCTCGCGGGGCTGCCCATCGCCCTGTTCACCGCCGGATCGGCCCTGACCGCCGTCCTGGTGGGCCGCCTCTCCCAGGCCCGTGGCCGCCGACCGGGCCTGGCCGTCGGATACCTGGCCGGTGCCGTCGGCAGCGCCGGCGTCATCGCGGCGGCCGTCGTCGACAGCCCCGTACTGCTCTTCATCGCCCTGTTCGTCTACGGCGCCGGGACCGCCACCAACCTCCAGGCCCGCTACGCCGGAGCGGACCTCGCGGCACCGGCCCACCGCGCCCGCGCCGTCTCCACCGTCCTGGTCGCCACCACCTTCGGCGGCGTGGTCGGTCCCAACCTCGCCGCGCCCACCGGCGACTTCGCCGAGACCCTGGGTATCCGCGCCCTGGCCGGGCCGTTCCTGCTGTCCGGCGCCGCCTACGCTCTGGCGGCTCTCGTCCTCGCCGTCTGGCTGCGCCCGGACCCCCTGCTGCTGGCCCGCAGCCTCGACCTGCGGCGCACGACGGACGACGGCGCCGGGAAGACCGCCCCGTCCGTGCGCGGTCCCGGGCTGATACCGGGTGCGCTGACGATGATCCTCACCCAGCTCGTCATGGTCGCCATCATGACGATGACCCCCGTGTACATGCACGACCACGGTCACGGCACCGCCGCCTCCGGCCTTGTCATCGCCATCCACGTCGGTGCCATGTATCTGCCCTCACCGCTGACGGGTTGGCTCGTCGACCGCTACGGCAGCACCCCGATCGCCGTCGCCTCCGCACTCGTCCTCCTCACGGCCGGGATCACGGCTGCCGCGGTGCCCGCCGACTCCGTCGCCCTCTTCTCGCCGGCGCTCGCCCTGCTGGGTCTGGGCTGGAACCTCGGCCTCGTCTCCGGCACCGCGATGATCACCGACGCCGTGCCGCCGGCCACCCGGGCCAGAACCCAGGGCACGGTCGATGTCTCCATCGCTCTCTCCGGCGCCACCGGCGGCCTCGCCTCCGGGCTCGTCGTCTCCGCCGCCGGCTTCCCCGCGCTCGCCCTCACGGGCGGCGTCCTCGCTCTCGCGGTCCTCCCGGCCATCGCCGCCTCGGCACGGAGCCGGTGAGTCACCCGGCCGGCCACCGGACGGTCACCCCTCGATGCGGCGACGGCCGGGCCGGCCGTATGCGAGGGGACGGGGCTCACGCCGGGGCTGGCCCCGCTGCCCGAAGGGGGCGAGTAGCGCGAGGCGCGCCTCAGACGGCGGCCTGGAGCCGGAAGTGCAGGTCGGTGCCGTCGGCCGGTACGGGTCGGCCCTGGGGATCGGTGACCGAGGCCACCACCAGGCCGGCCGTCGCGGCCAGCTCCTCGAACCGCTCTCGGGTGTACCAGTGCAGGACCCACGGCCGGTCCACGACACTGCTGTCCGCGCCGTGGTGGCGTTCGTAGCGCAGGACCGTCGTACGGGTCCGGGTCGCCTCGTCGCGTCGTTCGGCGACGATGGAGACCCGGAGTTCGGCGCCGTCGGGTGCGGTGGCCGTGCGCACCTGGCCGATCTCGTCGGCGGGCGTCGGTTCGGGGACGAACAGGGGCACCAGCACGGTTCCGTCGTCCGTCAGATGGGCGCGGATGCCACGCAGGGCGGCCAGGGCCGTGGTGTCGTCGGGGAGCAGGGTGAAGGTCGGACCGGCGAGGAAGATCGCCCGGTAGCGGCGGGGCAGGCTCAAGGCCTCCATGCGCTGGTGGAACACGGTGGTACGGACGCCCTGTTCGTCCGCCCGGCGCCGGAGGCGTTCCAGCATGTCCGCGGAGGAGTCGACGCCCTCGACCTCCAGCCCGCGCCCGCACAGCTCCAGCAGCGGGTCACCGTCCCCGCATCCCAGCTCCAGCGCGGGAACACCGGCCTGGCGAACGAAGTCCGCGTACGGCTCGGGGTCCTGGGAGAAGGCTTTCAGGGGCCCGTAGAGCTCAGCGACGATGCCGGTGTAGAAGTCAGCTGGATCCATGGCCGTCACCATAGGCACGCCCGGCTGGGCGCTCACCTGAATATCGAACCGAGGCACCGAGGCACCGAGGCACCGAGGCGCTGAGTCGCCTCGCGGGAGCCCTGGTGCAGCCGCGGTGCCCGGCCGTTCGTCACGCGACGATCCTGGATTCGTCTCGTTCCGGCCACCGCCGACACCACACGGAATCGACCATTTAGGATGTCGGCCGCGCGTCGATGTCACGCGTGGCCGTGCCTCTTGGGCGGTTCGGGCGGTCGCGTCCGTGAGCCGTGCGTCTGGCTGTGCCCGGGTAGCTGTATCTGCGGGGGAGAACATCGGTGTTCGGAATCATCAGACCGTGCCGGCATCGCCTGGGCGACGGCATGCGGACCGAGTGGATGGCGCACCTGTGCGGGCTGTGCCTGGCGCTGCGCGGCGAGTACGGGCAGTTCGCGCGGGTGGCCACCAACTACGACGGCCTGATCGTCTCCGTGTTGACCGAGGCGCAGTCGGAGCGCACCGGCGACTGGCGGCGGGGCGCCGGTCCGTGTCCGCTGCGCGGGATGCGGTCGGCGGACGTGGCGCAGGGCGAGGGCGCGCGACTCGCGGCGACGGTGTCCCTGGTGCTGGCCGCGGCGAAGATACGTGACCACGTGGCGGACGGCGATGGCCTGTTGGGGCGCCGCCCGGTCACTCTGGCGGCGCGCCGGATCGCCTCCGGCTGGAACCGCGCGGGCGCCGTCGGCGGCGAACGGCTCGGCTTCGACACCGCCGTGCTGCTCGCGGCGGTCGACCGACAGACGGAGATCGAGCGGACGACGGGCCCCGGAGGCTCGCTGCTCACGGTCACGGAGCCCACGGAGACGGCGACCGCCGCCGCCTTCGCGCACACCGCGGTGCTCGCCGACCGCCCGGCCAACGCCGAACCGCTCGCGGAGGCGGGCCGCCTCTTCGGCCGGCTGGCGCATCTGCTGGACGCGGTGGAGGACCTGGACGCGGACGAGGCGTCCGGCGCGTGGAACCCCATCGCCGTGACCGGCGCCGAACGCGCCGAGGTCCGCCGCCTCTGCGACGACGCCGTCCGCGGCATCCGACTCGCCCTGTCCGACGCCGAGTTCGTCGACGCGCGCCTGGTACGGGCGCTTCTGGGCGGCGAGTTGGAGCGCGCCGTCGACCGCGCCTTCGACCCCCGGCACCGTCACCATCAGCACCGCCCCCAGGCGCGGGGCGCGCGCATGCTGCCCTGGCTGGGCCTTCGCACGGCGACGGAACCCGCCTCGCAGACCGGCACGGACCCGGCCTGCGGCGTGGGCGCGCTCGCGGGCGCGGCTCCCGAGGGCGCTCGGATGGCGTCGGGCCGGCCGCGAGAGGGGGAGTGCCGACGGTGTGGCCGGTGGCGCCGCCTGTGCGGATCCTGCGGGCTGTGCCCCAACTGCTGCACCTGCGACGACGAGGGCCCGGACGACGGGGAGTTCCAGTTCGGCAACGACAACCGCGACGGCGGCTCGGGCCGCGACGGTTCCGGGGGCGACGGCTGGTCCGGCGGTTCGGGTGGCGGCAACTCGGGCGGCCACTCAGGCGGTTCGGGCGGCGGCGGTCATGGGTCCGGTGGTCATGGGTCCGGCGGTTCGGGTGGCTCCGGAGGAGGCTCGGGTGACGGCTGCGGCTGCGGTGGTGGCGGCTGCTGCAACCCGTGCAAGTGCTGCTGCGACTGCTGTGACTGAGAGCATCTGAGCGTCGGGGGCCACCCGTGCGCGAGGGAGCGCGGTGCGGCGGCTGCGATCCATGGGTTCATGGGCTCGGTGTCGGCGTCCCGCACGTGCGGTTACGCTCCGACGATGCCTCCATGTCTGGACGTCTACGTATGGGTACCGCAGGGCACACCCGAAGTCTTCCGAGCGTTCATCGACCGCTACGTCGACACGGAGAACCCCGGTGACGAGCGGCTGGGCGCCTTCATGCGGACCCATGTCGTGGGGGCGCCGGACGAGGGTGACGGCCGGGCTCTCGCCGAGCTCGGGCGGGGTGCCGACTCTGTCGGCGCCTATTCGCTCTACACGAGGGCGCGAGGGTTCTACGGGGCCGTCATCACGGTGACGCACGACGGTGCTGCCGTGTTGGGGCTCAGTATCGACGACCCCGACGACTCCCCGCTGACCCGGGAGACGGCCCGCCGGCTTCTTGATCAGCTACGCCGGGAGTTCTCGGCCCCGGCCGGGATCGCGGGGGTGGAGGTGCCACCGCCGCAGTCCCGGGCGGAGTGGGAGGAGCAGCGGGTCGAGCTGCGTATCGGCGGGGTGGCACCCGGTCCTGGGAGCCCGACGGAGTCCGGAGGTTCCGGTGGCGTCGGGCGGTGCCCCGGGTGAGGACGCGGAGGGCGCTCGCGCCGGTTCGGGGCTGCGCCGGGACCGAAGCCCCGGGGCAGCCCCGTCGCGGTTCCGAGGCCACCGGCCGCGCGGGGCCTCAGGTCACCGGGTCGAGGAAGGTCAGCACCGACGCGTCCTCCTCGATCAGGGGAGTGAGGGCGGTGTTGAACGGGCCGCCGTAGGGTGCGTCGATGTGGGCCTGGAAGGCGTCCTCGTCCCGGTACACCTCGAAGATCCAGAAAGCGCGGGGGCGGGACGCCTTGGTGTAGACGTCGAAGACGAGGTTGCCGTCCTCCTCGCGCACCTTCTTGGCGTAGTCCAGGATCAGGCGGCCGACCTCGTCCTCCGTGCCCTCGCGGGCGGTGAACTCGGCGAGCAGGGTCTTGTTCATGGTGTGGTGCCTTCGGGGTCGGGGGCGGGTCGGGATCAGTCGTGGGCGGGGGCGAGGTGCCAGACGGTGGCCTTGTCCAGCTTCACCGAGCCGTTCTCGGCGAAGACCTGGACTCCCTGGCCGGCGGGGTCGGGGAAGATCTGGTCGGTGATCACGGCTTCACCGTCGCCGCCGAAGACCTCGACGGACGACCAGTCGACGAGGATCCGCAGTCTGACCTTTCCGTTCGCCGCCTTCAGAGGCGCGGTCTGGATGCCGGGGAAGGTGCTGCTGAAGTCCACGGCGCCGGAGTGGGTGCGGTCGACGTAGAGTTCCTGGGTCGTGGTGTCGTAGCCGATGACGGTTTCCTCGCCCGCGGGGCCGGTGCGTACCTTGAGCCCGAAGCGTTCGGCGTCCTTGAGGGAGAAGGTGGCTTCGATGTCGAGCGCCCTGCCGTCGGCGGCGGGGCCGATCAGTGCCTTCGAGGTGTTCGTCACGGTGTCGGCGGTCGCGGTCGCCGGAGGGTCCTGCCGCAGCGACTTCACGCTGTTCACCGGCTCGCTGGTCAGCCGGACGCGGCCGTCGATCGTGCGCAGCGCCATCTCGCGAGGGATGCTCTGTGCTCCGCGCCAGGGGGAGGTGGGGGTGGCTCCGGCGTAGTCCCAGTTGCTCATCCAGCCGATCATGTGCCGCTTGCTGCCCGGGGTGTTCTCCCAGGAGACGGCCGCGTAGTAGTCCTTGCCGTAGTCGGCCCAGTGGGCGCGCCGCAGGACGGACAGGGCCGGAGCGCCGGCGGCGGTGAACTGGTCGGCGAGGATGTGGCCCCAGCCGCCGGTGTTCATGTCGACGAGCTGGATCTGTGCCTTCTTGCCGAGGTAGGGGCGCATGTCGAACGACGCCCAGTCCAGGGTTTCGCTGTCGGCGCCGGTCGCGCTGCGGACGACCTGGCCGTCGACGATCAGATTGGCGGAGGTCTCCTGGGAGCCGGGCTGGGTCTCGGTGTCGGACAGCGTGATCTGGTCGACGTTGAGGTGGCCCCAGCCGCCGGTGTTGTCATCGACCACCCTGATCCGCGCCTTCTTGCCGGCGAGGTCGTGGACGTCCCAGGATGCGGTCTGGAGTGCCTCCGCGTCCTTTCCCGTGGCGCTGCGGACGACCTGGCCGTCGACGAGGAGTTCCAGGGCGGTGGGGTCGGCGGAGCCGGAGGGGTGGTTGCCGCCGCCGATGAGGAAGTTGACGTAGCGCTTGTCGACGGTGAACTCGGGCGAGGTGAGGGTGCCGGTGCCGGCGTCGCCGTTCAGGAAGGTGTTGACCAGGCCGCTGCCCTGGAAGCCGGAGACCTGCTGCTGGCCGGGGAGGGTTCCGGTGGCCGGTGCCGGGCCGAAGGCATCGCCGGTCGTCGTCCAGTCGCCGTAGGTGCCGCCCTCGAAGTCGACGAGGACCTTCCCGGGCTGGTGCGGGTGCCGTCCGCCACCGATCTTGAAGTTCAGGTAGGGGCTGTCGACGGTGAAGGAGGGGGAGGTGAGGGTGCCGGTGGTGGCGTCCCCGGAGTGGAAGCTGTTGGCGAGGCCCTTGCCGTCGAAGCCGGAGACGGTCTGCTGCCCGTCGAGCGTCCCGGCCGCGGGTCCCGGGCCGAACGCGGTGCCCGTGGCGGTCCACGAACCGAAGCCGGTGCCCTCGAAGTCCTGCACGACGGTCCCGGCGGGCGGGGTGTAGGTGCCGTCGTCCTCGGCGGTGAACTTCGTGCCGTCGAAGTCGCCGAGGAAGTACTGGGCCGCCGAACCGCCCGCGATACCACCGGGGTTGATGTTGACGACCAGCACCCACTTGATGGTGTTCTTGTCCCCGTCGACGGCGAGGGGGAAGAGGTCGGGGCACTCCCACACGCCGCCCGTCGCGCCGGCCGGGCCGAACTCGCTGAGCTGTGTCCAGTCCTTGAGGTTCTTCGACGAGTAGAACCGCACCTTGTGCTCGGTGGACAGCGACACCGTCATCAGCCAGCTCTTGGTGGGCGCGTACCACTGGACCTTGGGGTCGCGGAACTCCTTGGAGCCGATGTCGAGGACGGGGTTGCCCTGGTATTTCGTCCAGGTGCGTCCGCGGTCGGTGCTGTACGCGAGCGACTGCGACTGGATGCCGGTGGCTTTGTCGAGGCTGGTGTAGACCGCCACCATGGGCGGGTTCTTCTTGGTGCCGAACCCGGTGGTGTTGTCCTCGTCGATGACGGCGCTGCCGGAGAAGACCATCTCCTCGTCGTCGTGCGACAGGGCGAGCGGCAGCTCCGTCCAGTGCACGAGGTCCGTGCTCACCGCGTGCCCCCAGGACATGTCGCCCCAGGAGTTGCCGTTCGGGTTGTACTGGTAGAAGAGGTGGTATTCGCCCTTGTAATACACGAGGCCGTTGGGGTCGTTCATCCAGTTCTTCTCCGGGGTGAAGTGGAACTGGGGCCGGTAGGTCTCGGAGTACGGCGCGGTGCCGGCCGCGGCGGCCGGCGGAACGAGCGGGGCGGCGGACAGGGCGCAGACGGTCGCCGCCGCCGCGATCATCCGGGAGCGGGCATGCCGGGATTCACGTCCAGAGCGCATCAGGTCTCCTGTGCTGCGGCCGTCGGAGCGACGGAGCCGGATGCCCGGCGCGGCCGACCGAAGTGACGGGTGCCGACGCCGTCGTCCACGGCGTCCGGCCGCACGCCGTCGTCCACGGCGTCCGGCCGCATGTCATCGTTGACTTGTGTCATCGATGACATCGCGTGGCCCGATGATGGGGGCAGTCCGGCCGGTGCGTCAACAGTTCGCCCGTGCCGCCGTCTTGTACGACAGTCCGTCGCTCAGGCGTGGTCGGCTGCGGTGAGCTGGGCCAACTGGCTCTCCCACGGCGGGTTGGGGCCGACGACCGAGCAGGTCAGGGCCGCGACCCGGACGGCGAAGCGGCACGCCTCCGCGACGTCGTCGGGGCGGAGTCCGGTGAGCCGGCCGCCGAGGAGGCCGCGGGCGCCGAGGTGGTGCAGCAGTCCGGCGGTGAAGGAGTCGCCCGCCCCGACCGTGTCGGCGACCGGCGTCCGCACGGCGGACACCCGCACGCGCTCGCCGTCGAGCGAGGCCAGTACGCCGTCCGCGCCGCGCGTGATCACCACGAGCCGGGCCCCGGCCGCGTGCCAGATGTCGCACGCCTGCTCCGGCGGGGTGCCCGGCAGCAGCAGTTCCAGGTCGTCCTCGCTCAGCCGGAGCACATCGGCCAGGGCGCACCAGTGTGCCAGCCGGGCGCGGTACACCTCGGGGTCCACCAGCAGGGGGCGGACGTTCGGGTCGATGCTGATGGTCGCGCCGGGGGCGGCCGCCGCCAGGAAGTCCTCCACCGCCGCCGCGCCGGGTTCCCGGACCAGGGCCAGCGAACCGGTGTGCAGGCAGGCGGTGCCGGACAGGTCCACCCGGGCCAGCTCCGCGGCCGTCCACTGCCAGTCGGCCGTGTTCTGCGCGTGGAAGGAGAACGTGGCCTGTCCCCGGGAATCCAGTTCCGCCACGGCCAGGGTGCTGGGCTCGGCGGCCTCGACGGCACTCGACAGATCCACCCCGGACGCCTCCAGGTGGGCACGGAACAGGCGGCCGAACACGTCGCCGGACAGCCGGGCCAGGAAGCGGGCCGGGGTCCCCAGCCGGGCCAGGGCCACCGCCGTGTTCGCGGGTCCGCCGCCCGGCAGGACGCGCAGAGCGAGTTCGTTCGAGGCGCTGGAGGGTTCGGCGAAGGCGTCCGCGACGCACTCTCCCAGGACGGTGATCTGACGCGGGCTCATGAGCTGCTCTTCTCTGACGGACGAACGGGCCTACCGGACGGGTCCCGGCCGCTGCCGGACGGCTGCGTGGGGGCGGCGGGCGCCTGCGTTGCCGATTTGTGACGAGTGCAGGGCATTGACGTTTCCGGGAGACGGAGTCCATCATCCTCGCCAGGCAGTGTCAACGATGACATAAGTCAACGATGACACCCCGGACGGTACGCACCGAACCTGATCCCGTGCCGCCCGCTATCCCACAGGAGTCGAACATGTCTCGCACCACTCGCCTGTCCTCCTCCCTCGTCAGAACCGCCGCTGTCGCGGGCGTCGCCGCTCTCACGCTGACGGCCTGTGGATCCGGCTCGGGCTCGACCTCCACCGGCTCGGGCTCGGGTTCGGGCGAGGTCAAGGTCGGTCTGATCACCAAGACCGACACCAACCCGTTCTTCGTGAAGATGAAGGAGGGCGCCGAGAAGGCCGCGGACGCCGAGGGCGTCAAGCTGATGACGGCGGCCGGCAAGTTCGACGGCGACAACGCCGGTCAGGTCACCGCCATCGAGAACATGGTCGCCGCCGGCGTGAAGGGCATCCTGATCACCCCGAGCGACTCCAAGGCCATCGTGCCCGCCATCGAGAAGGCCAAGGCCAAGGGCGTCCTCGTCATCGCCCTGGACACCCCCACCGAGCCCGAGAGCGCCGTCGACGCCCTGTTCGCCACCGACAACCTCAAGGCGGGCGAGCTGATCGGCGAGTACGCCAAGGCCGCGATGAAGGGCAAGACCGCGAAGATAGCCGCCCTCGACCTCGCGCCGGGTGTCTCGGTCGGCGTCCAGCGCCACAACGGCTTCCTCAAGGGCTTCGGCGCGACCGACAAGGACGTCGCCTGTGCCCAGGACACCGGCGGCGACCAGGCCAAGGGCCAGACGGCGATGGAGAACTGCCTCCAGAAGGAGCCGGACATCAACGTCGTCTACACGATCAACGAGCCGGCCGCGCTGGGCGCCTACACCGCGCTCAAGGCCAAGGGCCGCGAGAAGGACGTCCTGATCGTCTCCGTCGACGGCGGCTGCACCGGCACCCAGGCCGTCAAGGACGGCAAGATCGCCGCCACCTCGCAGCAGTACCCGCTGAAGATGGCCGCCGAGGGCGTCAAGGCCGTCGTCACATTCGCCAAGGACGGCAAGAAGGCGTCCGGTTACACCGACACGGGCGTCACCCTTATCACCGACAAGGCGCAGGACGGGGTCACGTCCAAGGACACCGCCTACGGCCTGGAGAACTGCTGGGGCTGAGCAGCCCCCTGAGGCCGTACGACTCCGCCTCACCCTTCAGCGGGGCGGCCGTCCCCTCCCCTGACCGGGACGGCCGCCCGCCCGTCCTCCTGTCCGCCGATCTCCTCGATCAGCGCGGGCGACGACCTCTGTCTTCCGACAAGGACTTCGCATGACTGCCACGACCACACCCCCGGGCACGTCCTCGCCGTACGCCGAGCTCAAAGCACCGAACCCGGCCCGCCGGCTGCTCACGGCACCGACCACCGGCCCCCTGGTCGCCCTGCTCCTGGCCTGCGCCTTCTTCTCCCTCTCGTCCGACCAGTTCCTCACCGGCGGCAACTTCTCGCTGATCGTGCAGCAGGTCATGGTCGTCGGCACCCTCGCCATCGGGCAGACCCTGATCATCCTCACGGCGGGCATCGACCTGTCGTGCGGGGCGGTGATGGCGTTCGGCAGCATCATGATCGCCAAGATGGCCGCGGAGGGCTCCCTGCCCCCACTCGCCGCCATCGCCCTGGGGCTGGTCGTCTGCGGAGGCTTCGGGCTGCTGAACGGGCTGCTGGTGCAGAAGATCCCGCTGCCGCCGTTCATCGTCACCCTCGGCATGCTCAACGTGGCCTTCGCGCTGACCCACATCTACTCCGAGGAGCAGACGGTCACCAACCTGCCGGGCCCGCTGACGGCCCTCGGGCAGACCTTCCCGCTCGGCAGGACCGACATCACCTACGGGTCCCTGGTCACGATCGCCCTGTTCCTCCTGCTCGCCTACACCCTGAGCAACACGGGCTGGGGCCGCCACGTCTACGCCCTGGGCAACAGCCCGGAGGCCGCGCGCCTGAACGGCATCCGCACGGGCCGGCTCACCATCGGCGTCTACACCGTCGCCGGCATCCTCTACGGCATCGCCGCCCTGCTGCTCATCTCCCGCACCGGCGTCGGCGACCCGCAGGCCGGGCAGACCGACAACCTCGACAGCATCACCGCCGTGGTCCTCGGCGGCACGAGCCTCTTCGGCGGCCGCGGCTCGGTGCTGGGCACCTTCATCGGCGTCCTCATCGTCGGTGTCTTCCGCAACGGTCTGCAGCTGATGGGCGTCGCCTCCATCTACCAGACCCTGATCACCGGCGTCCTGGTGATCCTCGCGGTGACCGTCGACCAGATCTCCCGGAAGAAGGCACGATGACCGCCACCAGCACCGTCACGCCCGTTCTGCAGGCCCGCGGCCTGGTCAAGCGCTACGGACATGTCACCGCCATCGACGGCGCCGACTTCGATCTGCTGCCCGGCGAGGTCCTCGCCGTCATCGGCGACAACGGAGCCGGCAAGACCAGCCTGATCAAGGCTCTCACCGGCGCGGTGACCCCCGACGCGGGCGAGATACGCCTCAACGGCGAGCCCATCACCTTCTCCGGACCGCAGAGCGCCCGCGCCCACGGCATCGAGACGGTCTATCAGGACCTGGCCGTGGCCGCCTCCATGGACATCGCCTCCAACATGTTCCTCGGCCGCGAACTGCGCCGGCCCGGTGTCCTCGGCAGTGTCTTCCGCATGCTCGACAAGAAGCGCATGCGCGACGAGGCTGCCGAACACATGGCCGACCTGAAGATCGGCCTGCGCTCACTGACCCAGTCGGTCGAGACCCTGTCCGGCGGACAGCGGCAGGCCGTCGCGGTCGCCCGTTCCGTCGCCTGGGCGCGCAGTGTCGTCGTCATGGACGAACCCACCGCCGCCCTCGGCGTCAAGGAGTCCGGCCAGGTCCTCGACCTCATCCGCCGGGTCCGGGACAGGGGTCTGCCGGTCGTCCTCATCAGCCACAACATGCCGCACGTCTTCGAGATCGCCGACCGCATCCACGTGCATCGGCTGGGCCGGCGGGCCGCCGTGATCAAGCCCTCCGACTACTCCATGGCCGAAGTCGTCGCCATCATGACCGGTGCGCTCACCGTCGACGAGGCCGGGGATACTGTCGTAGCGGATTCCGCGGCGGCGAAGGCCGCGGGCGTCCAGGCCGACTGACGCCACGAATTCGAGTCACTCACAGGTTCCGGCCGAAGGCCGCGGCCGGAACCGACGAGCGCAGGGAGACCGTTCCACCATGGCAGCGAACCGCCGCCCCACCCTGGCCGATGTCGCCCGTGAAGTGGGCGTCAGCGCCAAGACCGTCTCCCGCGTCCTCAACGAGGACGGACCCGCCTCCGCCCAGACCCGCGAACAGGTGATGGCCGCCGTGGCCAAGCTGGGCTTCCAGCCGAACCTCATGGCCCGCAACATCCGTGTCGGCGGACCCGACACCACCGTCGGACTGGTCATCCCCGACCTCGGCAACCCCTTCTTCGGAGCCGTGGCCAGCAGCATCGAGGACACCGTCCGCGACCGGGGCCTGACCCTGCTCATGGGGTCCTCCGCCGACGACCCCGACCGTGAACGCGCCCTGACGGACAAGTTCCTCGCCCGGCGCATCAGCATCCTGATGGTCGTGCCGTCCGTAGGCGCCGACCACTCCCACCTCAAGTCCCATCGCGCCGCCGGGCTGCCCGTCGTCTTCCTCGACCGCCCCGGAGCGGCCCTCGCCACGGATCACGTCGTCAGCAGCAACCGCACGGGCGCCCACCACGGCGTCGCCCACCTGATCGCCCACGGCCACCGCCGCATCGGCTTCATCGGCGACCTCCCCACCAAGCTCTACACCCGCCGCGAGCGCCTGGCCGGCTACCGCTCGGCCCTGCAGGAAGCCGGCCTCCCCGCCGACCGCTCCCTGATCACCAACGCCCACGACCAGCGCGGTGCCTCCGTCGCCACGTCCCAGCTCCTGGGTTTGGCCGATCCGCCCACCGCCCTGTTCGCAGGCAACAACATCGTCGCGCTGGGGATAGTGACCGAACTCGCCCGCACCGGCCGCAAGGACGTGGCGGTCGTCGCCTTCGACGACGTGGCCCTCGCGGACGCCCTCGAACCGGCCCTGACCGTCGTCGCGCAGAACCCCGAGGAGATCGGCAGAACCGCCGCGACCACCGCCCTGGCCCGCCTCGACGGCGACCGCACCCGCGCCCGCACCATCACGGTCCCCACCCGCCTCATCGTCCGTGGCTCGGGAGAACGCCCCGCACCGGCGCTGCAGGAGGCGTGACAGGGGGCCGATTTCGTCGCGGGCGAACGGGAAGAGTGCGCCGCCGGGCCCGAAGCTCCTGACCGGTGGCTTCGGCGTCCGGCGTCCGGCGTCTTCGCGCCGACCCTCCCGACGACCACGTCCGCCTGCGCAGGCGACCCCGACGAGTAGTGGGCCGGCGTGAAGAACACCAGCCGCCCACACGTCATAGGCGGCAGGTGCGGCCCTCGGATGCGCGGCGTTCCGGTCCGTCCCGGCGCCGAGGGCTGCCACTCACGTTCCGTCCTGGCCGCCCAGGACCTCCTTCTTCGAATACGACGATCGTTCAGATGGACAACTGGGCGTTGTTCGAAGGGGGTCCGACTTCGAGTCGCGACGCGCCTTCAACCGGCCTGTGTATTCGCGCTGTTCACACTGTGGCGGGGTACGAAATCGGGGATGATGATGCGATGAGTGGCGACATCGGGCGCGGCCGGCCGGGCCCGGAGGAAAGTCCGAAGCGGCAGCGGCCGCTGATGCGGGCGCGCGTCGGGGTGGCCGGTGGCGCTGCGGCTGGGGCTCGCGGAGCCGCCGCCGCGCCCACCCGACACCTCCTCCGCCCACCGGCCTGCGGTCTTCCAGCAGAGCGCCATGAGGGCACGGGTCGAACGCCGTTGCGGCTGCGGTGACGCGAAACGAAGCCGGCTGTCGCAGCACACGCAGGATACGGGGGATGCACAGTGGCCGATGAGAAGAGCGGTGAGACGACTTCTCTGCACGACGCGTTCCCGGCCGAGCGCGCTCGGCCGCGCACCGCCCGGACACGACGGCCCGCGCACCGCCCGGACACGACGGCCCGCGCACCGCCCGGACACGACGGCCCGCGCACCGCCCGGACACGACGGCCCGCGCACCGCTGCACGGCACCGGAGAACCGGGCCGGGACAAGGCCCTCGACCGACGCGCCCGACTGCCCCGCCCGCACGCCACTCTGTCGATCCGTCATTTCCAGTCGGCCTGTTCCAGGCCGCCCCTCAGCGCAAGGACGTACTCGTGAGCGCAATCGGCTCCGGCGGAAGAGTCCAACCGGCCCGTCCCGGCGATCCCTCCCGCATAGGCCCCTACCGCATCGTCGGCCGTCTCGGCGCGGGCGGCATGGGCACGGTCCACGCCGGAGTCACCCCCGACGGAACGCGCGTGGCGGTCAAGGTCATCCATCCCGAGCAGGCGCAGGAGCCGGAGTTCAGGGCCCGCTTCGCACGCGAGGTGGCACTGTCCTCCCGCGTCACCGGCCCGTATCTGATTCCGTTGCTCGCCGCCGACACCGACGCGACAACCCCGTGGCTGGCCACCGCCTACGTCCCCGGTCCGACCCTGGACCAGCACGTGCACGAGCGTGGGCCGCTCGCCGAAGGGAGCTTGTACGCTCTCGCGGCGGCCACCGCGCAGGCACTGGCCGCCATCCATGCCGTCGGCGTGGTGCACCGCGACGTGAAGCCTCAGAACGTCATTCTCACGCCCGCCGGCCCCCGCGTTCTCGACTTCGGTATCGCGCACGCCCTTGACGGCACCAATGTCACCCGGACCGGAGTCATGACCGGGACGCCGGGCTGGATCAGCCCCGAACAGTACCGGCAGGGCACCGCCGGCCCGGCGGGCGACGTGTTCGCGTGGGGAGCGCTCGTGGCCTACGCGGCGACCGGAAGGCTGCCCTTCGGCGTCGGTGCACCCGACGTGGTCGCCTTCCGCGTGATGTCGGGGGAACCGGACCTGGACGGCGTCGCCGCCTCCCTGCGCCGGATTCTGGAGAAGGCGCTGTCGAAGGAACCGGGAGACCGTCCGCCGGCCACCGAAGTGGCCCGGCTGTGCGGCGCGTTGCTGGCTTCCCAGGCAACCCAGATCGTGGGCGTCGACGCGCTGCCGACCCAGGCCGGGGACATGGTCACCCCGCTGTGGGAGATGCCGGCCGCAGACGACCCGTCATGGCAGGTGCCGCCGGGCCGGTCGGCGAAGCGACGGGTGGGCGCCGTGGTCGTGGCGGCGGCGGTGATCGGCGGCCTGGTCGGCGGAGTGACGGCCCTGATGCCCGACACCACCGACGGCGGGAAGCGCGTGGCGTCGGCCTCGCCCTCCGCGCCCGCCGAGTCCGGGCCGCAGGCGGTGAACACCGGCAAGGCGGGTACCGCGGCGGAGCGGGGCAAAGTCGTGAGCGACGGCGCGGCGAGTGCGGTGAGCTGGGCGGAAGCCCGTACGGCTCAGGGGCAGGGTGAACACGACGTGGCCAGGTCCGTACTGCACGACCAAAGTGTGCTGTCCGGGGAGATGAGTGACGTCCGACTCTCTCCGGGGAGCGTGACGTTCCATGAGTCACGCCGGGAGGTCTACTTCTCCTACAGCCTGGACACCGACCAGCATGGCACGTTGATCGCGGAGACCGAGATCGCCAGAGCGATGTGCCTCTCGTTGCGCGATGTGGTGCTCGACGTCCACCCGGATCTGCCGTATCGCACCTACGTCACCGTGCGGGAGGAGGCGGGCCGCGACCCGCAGGTGACGTGGCAGGAGGACTTCGTCGCCGACGAACGGTGTCGATCGGCCGCCGAGGACGGCACGGCGAAGAACGACGGCACCGAGGCGGAAGCGGAGTGGGAGCCGGACGAGAACGGCCTCGGGGCGGCGATGGTCCCCAGTACCGACAGCGACGAGATCCGGGTCGCGGACCGTGCCGCCAAGAAAATCATCGAGCGCAGCAACGAGATGCGCACGACGCTCGGCACCGGTCAGGTCCTCGGCCACAAAGAGATCATGGTGGGCTTCGACCCCGCGAACTCGGCCATGTACGTGTGGTCGGACTACCTGATGTGGAACCAAGGGCAGGTCGAGACGTGGGCCGGCATGGCCGAGGGTGAGGCGTGCCGTGCCCTGGTGAACCAGAGGCAGAACGCGGGCTCCGGCTGGCCGTACACGCGCTACGCCGTGGCGGAGATCGGCGGGTCGGGCTATCTCATGATCCGTTGGGGCACGGCCACCACGCTCGCCGACTGTCCCACCTGATCGAGAAAGGGGGCGGGGCCGAGGTTGACCCTCGACATGGTCGAGGCACCAGAGTCCCGGGTGTGGAGAGCGAGATGCACAGCATCGGAGAAATGTCCCGGGACAGTGGGCTCGGGGTGAGTGCCCTGCGGTTCTACGACCGTGCCGGAGTACTGGCCCCGGCCTGGGTGGACCCGGTGAGCGGTTACCGCTGGTACGAACCTGAGCAGCTCGAAGAGGCCCGGCTGCTGGCCCGGTTGCGTCGGGCGGGCATGCCGCTGGCCGACATCCGGCTCGTCCTGGCCGGCTGGAACGGCGCCGACACGGAACTGGTGCGCGGTCTCCTTCAGGCGCACCTGCGCCGTCTCGAGCTGGGGCTGTCCGATGCCCGCAGCGAGTTCTCCACGCTCCGAGCTCTACTCGACCACAGGGAGACAGCCCCCATGACCTCGCTTCACACCGCCACCGCCCGCTTCTCCGTGCCCGCGCCGGAGGTGGCCGCCGCGCTGGACGCGGTCCGTTTCGCCGCCGGTACCGACGCGGAGCTGCCGATGCTCGGCGGGATCCTGTTCGACATCGAGGGAGAACTGCTCCACCTCGTGGCCACCGATCGCTACCGCATGGCGGTGGCGCAAGCACGTACGGCCGGGCACGGCGGGCCTCGCACGCAGGTGGTTGTGCCTCTTCCGCTCGCCGACGCGATGCGGGCGCTGTTGACCGGCGAGGAGCCCGCCCAGATCATCGTGGACGGTGACCGTGTGAGGCTCGAGACCGGGGACCGGCAGGCGGCCGGGCAGAGCCTCGGTGGCGAGTTCCCCGACTACCGTCGCCTCGTCCACCTCCCGGCCGGTCGCCGGGCCCACGTCGAGACGGCGGCCTTCCGCCACGCCCTGGAGACCGGCCCGGTCCGCGAGGGCGAGACACGTGGGCAGGACGGCGAACCGTGCGACCTGAGCGTGCTCCGGGTGGCGGACAACGGGACCGTGATCGTCTGCGACGACAGTGACGACGACCAGGCCGACGTGGCCGTCAACCGCGAGTTCCTGCTGCACGCGCTCACCGCCGGGGCCCGGGACGAGCTGATCCTGGAGCTGGGCGCGCCCACCGCGCCGCTCGCGATCCGCCGGCCCGACGGCGAGCACGCCTTCTCGCTTCTGATGCCGGTCCGCTTGGAGGACTGACTTCCCGCGCGGCGGGTTCCGTTTCCAGCGGGCAACCGCGGTGGGGGCGGGCGTGGGTGAACGCAAGGCACGCAAGTACCTCATATCGTTGCCGTTCCCGACTTGTCGGCCCAATGATCACTGCGGCACGGTAGGGGCCGACGAAGCGAGGACGGCGGTGGGGCCCGGGACGGCTCGGCCGGCGAACCGTGTGCACGGTTCCGGGGCATGCCCGGTCCGTTTCGGTGTCATTCCCTGCCGAGTGTCTTCGTCGTTGACGGCGGTTCCTCGACTGCGAGTCGGGAGGAGCCGTATGGCCACAAGCCTTCGTCCTACGCGCTCTCCCCATCCGTATCACTTCCCGCCGAGGACGACTGATGGATTCCCGCGATCTCTTTTCCGATCAAGACCCTCCCGCGGCTGCCGCGCTCTATCTCAGTGCGCTCGACCACGAACAGCACTACTCCGCCGCTGAGTTGCGGCAGGCTGTCACCCGTGCCCAGGCGGCCACCGGTGGCCGGCCGGCCGAACTCGCGCAGCTGTACCGGCAGTCCACACTCGGAGCCGACGCCTCCGAGTACGACGTCCGGGCCGGCCGAAGATCCTGGGCCCTCGACATGGCCCAACACCTGGCCCTGGACGACGGCCGCCTCGCCGACGACGAGCCTTCCGCGTGGGCGGCCTGGGAAGAACCGGCCACGGCCTCCTCCACGGCGCCCCACACACCCTCGGCGTCCTCGTCCCGTCACGCGGCCCCACCGCCGTACCCCGGTCCCCGACAGACCACCGCGCTGCGTGAACTGCGCGCCGCACGCCGTCGCCCGGCGCGGGTCGCCGCCGCGGTCGTCGTCGCCCAGATGGCAGGAGTGGTCCTGGCCAACGAGGCACCAGGTGTCATGGCGATCACCTGGGCGGGGCCCCTCAACATCGGGCTCACCCTGGTCCTGGCTCAAGTGGTGTTCACCGGCTGGGCGGTCCTGTGGTACGCACGCTATGCGGGAAGGCGCCTGGAGCCCCTCGTCAAGCGTCACCGCGCGTCCTTCCCGCACCTGGAGAGCCACCGGTGAACCCCGTCCTCGCGCTCTCCGACTCCGCGCTCTCCGACTCCGGCGGAGCCTTTCCGCTTCTCGCCGTCTTCGGCCTCTGCGTCGTCTGTACGCTGCTCCTGTCGATCGGGTCGATCCTCCCAGAGAAGGACGAACTGAGCGGCTTCTATCTCGGTCAGCGGCGGCTGCCGTCTGCCGTCAACGGGCTGGCCATCTTCGGCAGTTACATGTCCGCGGCAGGCATGCTGGGCAACCCTGGTCTGATCGCGCTCACCGGTTACGACGGGATCGCCTACATACTGGCACCCATGGTCGCCTGGTCCGTCCTGGTGCTGCTGGTCGCCGAGCCTTACCACAGCACCGCGCGCTTCACCATCGGCGACTCCCTCGCCCTACGGCTGCACGCCCGGCCGGCGCACCTGGCGGCCGGTGTCACGAGCGTGGTCGTCTGTCTGCTGTACCTCACCGCCCAACTCGTCGGCGCCGGAGCACTCGCGGCCACCGTCCTGGGGATCGACGGAGACGGCGCCCAGCGGATCGTCGTGGCCGGCCTCGGTCTTCTGATGGTCCTCTACGTCGTGATCGGCGGCATGCGCGCCGCGACCCTGGTCCAGGGCGTCAAAGCCGTGGTCCTGCTCGCCACAGGCCTGTTCGTCGTCCTGGCGGTGATGTCGGAGTTCGGCTGGAGCCCGGCCCGTCTGCTGGACGCCGCCGTCCTTGGGAGCGGCTTCGGTGACGCCTTCCTGGAACCCGGCATCCGCTTCCACGACCGCACCAGCAAGACGGACTCGCTCAGCCTGCAGCTGGCGTTCGTGCTGGGTGCGGCGGCCCTGCCGCACGTCCTGATGCGTATCGGCACGGTGTCCAGCGGACGCAGAGCCCGCAGGTCGGCCGGGTGGGCAGCCTGCCTGGTCATCGTCTTCACCCTGTTCGAGGTGGTGACGGGCCTGGGCTCGGCTGCGTTGATCGGCTCGCGGACCATCGCGGGTGACGCCGCCTCCGGTAATACCGCCGTGCTCCTGCTGGCCGAGCGCCTCGGCGGGCCGGCCCTGCTCACCGTGGTCGCCTGCGTCGCGTTCGTCACGATCGTGGCCGTCGTCGCCGCGCTCACCCTCACCGCGGCGGCGGCCCTGGCCCACGACGTCTACGGTGCGACGATCATGCGGGGCAGAGCATCGGAGAAGAGCGAACTCACCGTGGCGAGATGGGGCGTCGGACTGATCGGCGTGGCGGCGATCGCCCTGTCCATGCTCGCCCAGCATCTCAACATCGCCTTCCTGGTCAGCCTCGCCTTCGCCATCGCGGCATCCGCGATCCTGCCGGCACTGCTCTGCAACCTGTGGTGGAAGGGCTTCACGACACAGGGAGCGGTCTGGAGCATGTACGGCGGCCTGCTGGTCGCCGTAGTGCTGACGGCACTGTCCCCGGCGGTCTCGGGCAACTCGACCGCCCTGCTGCCCGATGCCGACTTCGCCGTGTTCCCCTTGCGCAACCCCGGTCTCCTCTCCATCCCCGTGGGATTCCTGCTCGCCTGGACCGGCTCGGTACTCGACCGCCGACGACGAGGAGGAGGGGGAGCGGACTACTCGGAGATGGAGATCCGCGTCCTCACCGGCACAGGCTCCGGACGCACCGAGGCAGGCGCCGGACGCACCGAGGCAGGTTCCGGCCGCCGCGGCAGCTGACCCCCGCACGCGGACCACCTCGGCAGGGGGACCAGCCCGGAGTCGGCGTAGAACGGCATGGCAGGCATCCGGAGCCGCAAAAACCCGTTCGGCACCCGTCGAGATCGTGGCACCATGTGCGGCATGACGACGAACCGAAAGGTCCATGCCGCGTAGACGGCCAGGACGTGTCCGGGCCGGCATTCCCCGTCACCGGACGACGCAAGCGAGGCCGGACATCGACGGCCTGTCCTCGCGTACGCGGGCCGAGATCCTGCTTCTCGAACGTACGCGCAACTATCTGCGGCCAGGGGACGTCGGCGCGGCCGTACGTCTGTGGAGGGACTACGTCCAGCGCCCCGAGCGGCAGCACTGGGCCGACCACGAATCGGGCAACGAGGACTGGGACTGCTGCGGTGATCCCCTCGAAGCCCGTGCTCTGCTCGCCACCGTGATGCGGGCGATGTCACCACGCGGCGCGCGCGAGCTGAGACAGGCTGTCGGCCGGTCCGACGCCGTATGGTGCCGATCGTCGCCGCCGTACGACCTGGGCGAGAATCGGAGCATCAGCTGAACACCCGACACCGGAGAC
This sequence comes from Streptomyces sp. NPDC002324, assembly GCF_053593335.1. NCBI lineage: Bacteria > Bacillati > Actinomycetota > Actinomycetes > Kitasatosporales > Streptomycetaceae > Streptomyces > Streptomyces sp. NPDC002324. Next base: position 45,978 of record NZ_JBSFCF010000015.1, on the reverse strand, counting down.
ATGACGACCGTGCCCCTCGTACGACACCGCATCCGCGGCTTGGCGTGGTCCGTGCCGGCCACGCTCGCCGTGGTGGTGGCCGCCGGCTGTCAGACCTCGTCGCCCGCGGCGAACAAGCCGCCCGCGACGGACGGACCGGCGGTGTCGGCCACGACGTCCGCTGCCGGGAAGGCCACCTCCGGAAGGGGAGGGGGCTGCCCGAGCACCCGCGCCTCCGGCCGTAGGTCGGGTCCGGCCTCAGCGCCGGCGGGGGTCTCCTGGCAGATGTTCCACGGTGTCGCCGTCCCCGCCTCCGCCACCCTGGGGCCGAAGAGGACGGCGGGGGACATCGCACGCTGCTACGCGCACGACTCCTCCGGCGCGCTTCTCGCCGCCGCCCAGATCGGGGTCCGCTACCCGCTGTCGACGCGATGGAAGACCGTGGTCGAGGAGCAGACCTTCGGCGACGGGCGCGACGGCTACGTCCGCGCGCGCACCACGAGGGAGGCGGAGGCCGGCGGGCCTCCCACGCCCGCGGCCGGAGAGATGCTGCAACTGGCCGGGTTCCGGTTCGACAGCTACTCCGACCGACGGGCCGTCATCTCCCTGGCGTACCGGCAGCCCGGGGGAGCCCTCATCCAGGCCGCCACCGTCACCATGGAGTGGCAGGGCGGGGCCGGCGGGGACTGGCGCTACGAGATTCCCCGGTCTCCCGGCCCGTACCAGAAGCTGAACAGCCTCAAGGGCTACGTCGCGTGGGGGGCGGGGCGCTGAGCCCGCGCCCCCGTCAGGGAGTCGCGAGGGCCGCGGTCGTGTCGCGCCGTCGTACACCTCGGTTGAAGCGGCGCAGGAGGAGCAGCGCCGTGGTGGCGAGGCCGGCGAGGAGGCCGAGCCAGATGCCTGTGGTGTCCCAGCCGGTGGTGAAGCCGAGGAGCAGGGCGGCGGGCAGGCCGACGAGCCAGTAGCCGACCAGGGTGATGCGGAAGCCGCCCTTGGTGTCGTCGAGGCCGCGCAGGAGACCGACGCCTATGTTCTGGGCGCAGTCGAAGAACTGCATCACCGCGGCGATCAGCAGGAGGCTCGTGGCGAGATCGGTGGCCGTGCGGCTCTCGCCCTCGAAGAACGGGGCCAGCACCAGGCCCGGCACGGCGACGTACAGGAGTGCCACGACCGCCATGACGGCGGCGGCACACGCCAACGCCGTGGACTTCAGCCGCTGGGCGGCCGCCGTGTTGCCGAGGGCGAGTTCACGGCTGACGCCGAGCGACGCGGCGTGGGAGAGGCCGACGGCGATCTGGAAGACGATGTAGACGAGCTGGTTGACGGCGGTGTGCGCGGCCAGCGCGGCCGTGCCGAAACTGCCGACCAGCAGGGCGACGACGGAGAAGAAGCCCGCCTCGGATCCGTAGGTGGCGGCGATCGGCGCGCCCAGCCCGGTCAGGCGGCGCAGGGTGGCCGGGCGGGTTTTCCAGATGCTCAGCGACAGCACCGGCGCCAGTCGGGGATCGCGCCGGGCGGAGAGGTACAGAGCCAGGAACGACAGCGCGTACACGGAGGTCGTGGCGAGCCCGATGCCCGGCAGGCCCAGTTTCGGCAGGCCCCAGCTGCCGTGGATGAAGACCCAGTTGAGGCCGGCGTTGACGGCGATCGAGGCGATGGTGATGCGCAGCAGCGCCTGCGGGCGGCGCATACCGACGGTGAACTGCCGGATGGCCTGGAACCACAGGCAGGGCAGCAGCCCGGGTGCCAGCGCGTACAGGACGGGTTTCGCCGCGTCGACGACGTCCGGGTCCTGGCCGAGGAACACCACGGCGTGCCCGATCCCCACCATCAGCAGCGCTCCGGCGAGACCCGCGAGCGTGGAGAGCAGCAGGCTCGCCCGGACCAGGTCCCGGACCTCCTCGTGCGCTGCCCGCGTCCCGGCGTCGTCCGCCCCGGCACCGTCCGTCTCCGTGTCCCGGGCCTCGGCACGGGCGTCCGCCGCGGCGACCTGGTTGCCGACGGCGGTGACCAGGCCGACCCCCATGGTCCGCAGCTGGTTGAAGATGACCAGGGCGAGGCCGCCGGCGGCCAGGGCCTCGGTACCCAGCAGGCCCATCATGATCGTGTCGGTGGTGGTGAGCGCGACCTGGGCGAGCTGGGTGAGCGCGAGCGGTACGGCGAGGGTCGCCAGGGCGCGGCTGTCGGTGAGGAGGCGGGTCAGGGCGGGTGGCATCAGGTCGTTTCCTGCGGGGGCTCGGGTGCTGCGGTGCGGCGGAGTTTGATCAGCAACTCGTCGATCTCGCGCTCCACCTGGGGGGAGAGGAGATCACGGGCGGCCATCCAGTCGTCGTCGAAGACGGTGTCCATGTACTTTTCCCCGCCGTCGTTGATCAACGCGACCATAGTGGTGCCGGGCGGCAGCGCGGACAGCCGGGTCAGGGCCGCGTGCACGACTCCGCCGGCCGAGCCGCCCAGGAGCAGTCCGGTGCGCCGGGCGACGGCCCGCGCGGTGGCGAACGCCTCGACGTCGCCGACCTTCACACCCTCGTCCAGCAGGGAGTAGTCGACCATCGCCCCGATCGTGGCGCCTTCGGGTGTCCCGGTGCCCGACTGGTGGTAGTCGTGCGCGGGCGGTCCGAACGCGATCGAGCCCTTCGGTTCCACGCCGACGATCCGCAGCGCGGGCACGGTCTCCCGCAGCGGGCCCCCGGTCCCGAACAGTCCGCCGCCGGTGCCCACCGCGCCGATGAGGATGTCGATACGGCCGTCCAGCGCGGCGTGGAGTTCCCGGGCCACCGGGTGGTAGCCCACGCCGTTGGCCATGTTGTTGTGCTGCTCGGTGAAGTAGGCGTTGTCGGACTCGGCGGCCAGCTTCTCGGCGAACTCCTCGCGGGCGGCGGTGGCCAGGTCCCCGTCGCCCTCTTCGGCGACGTACACCAGCTCCGCGCCGAGGGCCTTCATGGCGCGCAGCTTGTCGACGGCGGCGTGGTGGTCGACGACGGCGGTGAAGGTGTAGCCGCGCTCGGCGGCCACGACGGCGAGGCCGAGCCCGGTGTTGCCGGAGGTCGACTCGACGATCCGGCCGCCGGGGCGCAGCAGGCCGCGCTCCTCGGCGTCGACGACCATCTGCCGGGCCATGCGTATCTTGGCGGTGCCGGTCGGGTTGAACTGCTCCAGCTTCAGCAGCAGCCGGGTGTCGCTCTCGGTGCGGGCCAGCTCGAACAGCGGGGTGGCGCCGATGAGTTCGGAGACCTGTCGTACGACGGGCGGCCGGTACAGGGGGTCGTCCATGGGGGCTCCTGACGGGTCAGTGGGGGTGGCGGTCGAGGCGCCAGCGGTAGCGGGGGTCCGAAGGTTCGACGACGACCTTCGGGGGCAGCGGGAGGTCGTGGAACGGCGACTCGTTGGAGTCCATCTGGTAGCCCGCCGTGTTGAGGTACACGAGCAGGTCACCGGCGGCCGGCCGCAGCGGGAAGGGAATCTTCCGCCAGGTCAGCATGTCCGACTCCAGGCAGGTCGCGGCCCCGACGCAGGCCGGGTACGGGCCCGCGTCGGCCACCGGACCGGTGCCGGCCGGCACCAGCACCGGGTCGGGCAGGAACTCGCTGTCGAACCACTGCTCCGACAGGCTGAGGCTGGTGCCGTCGACGGTGAGGAGCGCGTATCCGTCGCGTTCCTTGACGCCCTGGACCCGGAACACCGTGAACCCGGCCTGGTCCAGCAGGGCCCGGCCCGGTTCGACGAGCAGGGTGATCCCGGCCGCCCGCAGCAGCCCGGCGAGGCTGGTGCCCTCGCCCGATCCGGTCGGGGTGGCCGCCAGGATCGTCCGCAGGGCGTCGGCGCCGGCGACGGGGGAGTGGTACGGGTAGAAACCCCCGAAGGACTTCTCCGCGTGGAAGTGCTCGGGGCGCCGGCTTTCCTCGAACCGCCGCCAGTCGTCGGCGGCGACGTAGTCGACGGCGAAGCCGCCGCCGATGCTGATCCGGTCGGCGCGCAGCCCGAGTCCGCGGGCCCGCGCGCACAGATGGATCAACTCGGCTGTCAGATCGGTGCGTTGGCGCGTGTCGTAGCCGGAGAGGTGGAAGCTGAAGCCCTCCATGTCGACGGGGCCGGTGACGCACCGCCGCAGGGCCGAGTCCAGCTCGCCGTCGTCCAGGCCGAAGCGGCTGTGCGGCTGTTGCGGGGGCAGTCTGCGCAGCAGCACCCGTGCGGTGCGGCGGAGTTCCGCCGCGAGCGACAGGAGACGGTCCAGTTCGTCGAGCGCGTCGACCGCGACGAGGGCGCCCTGGAGCAGGGCCACGCGCAGCAGGTCGTCCGCCTTGGCCGGGCCGGTCACCACCAGGTCCTCACCGCGTACGCCGGCGGCGAGGGCCTCGCGCAGCTCGCCCTGGCTCGCCACGTCCACGCCCAGCCCGGCCACGGCGGCCCGCTCGGCGTAGACGGCCGCCTTGTTGGCCTTCTTGGCGAAGTACACCCGGCCGTCCACGCCCGCCTCGGCGAACGCCTGGCGGAAGGCGGTCGCGTTGGCGTCGAAGCGGTCCGGGAACAGCACGTGGTAGGGGCCCCGCAGGCCGTGGCTCAGCTCGTGCAGCAGCGCGTCGCCCAGCAGGGCACGCACCTCGGGCGTGGTGTGCGAGGCGAGTGCCGCCGTCACTTCCACAGCGGCACCGCCGTGCCCAGCCCCTGGGCGAGGGCCAGTTGGGCGAACCGGTGGCCGAGGGCGATGTCGGTGACGACCAGTCCGCTGTTGTACGCGAAGATCCGCTGCCCGGCGTCGGTGCGGCCCTCGGCGCGGCCGGCCAGTACGTCGGGAAACTCGGCGTCCACGTCGGGAAGTTGCCCGTCGGCGTCGGCCATGTCCACGCCGGTGACCCGCATCTGCGCGGCGCTGGTGGCGATCACCCGGTCGGCGCGGTGCAGGGTCGAGGGCGCGATGCCGTAGCCGATGAGGACGGACAGGGCCGCGGGCTTGAGCCAGTCGGCGTCCACGGACGCGGGGGTGTTCGGGCCGGCGGTGGCCAGCACGATGTCCGCGTCCCCGGCCGCCGCCCGCAGATCGGTGACGACCTCCAGCTCACGGTCGGGGAAGTGGGTGCGCAGCTGCTCGCGCACCGCCCGTATGCCGTCCGGGTGCGTGCCGAAGAGCATCAGCCGCTCCAGGTCGGGCAACGTGGTCAGCAGGAACGGCAGGGCGAGGCGCCCCTGGGTACCGGTGCCGATGACCAGGGCGCTGCGGGCGCCGGGCGCGGCCAGTTCGCGGGCCAGCAGCGCGGAGACCGCCGGGGTGCGCAGCGCGCCCACCCGGCCGCAGTCCAGCATGGCGACCGGCAGCCCGGTCTCGTCGTCGTACAGCGTCAGCGTCGTGTAGTAGTGCTGCTTGTCGCGGTCCTCGTGCAGACCGTACTTGTACGAGGTCTTCACCGCGACCACCCCGCGTACGCCGTCGCGGCCGAGCATCGCGTACGCCACCGAGTGGCCGTCCTGCGGCTTGACGGTGAGCTTGTGGGGGTTGTCGGACTTTCCGTCGGCGAGGGTGCGGTACGCCTGTTCCACCACGGACACGACGTCGGCGAGGGTGATGTCGATGCCGGCCACGTCGCTGGTGCTGAGGATGCGCAGGGTCGTGTCGTCGGGCGCCATGGCGGTTCCTCCGATGCTGTCGTCGCCGGTCATGCGTGGGCCTCCACGGCTGCCTGGCCGTAGCCGTGCTCCGACTCCTCGGCGGGCGGCCGGGTCCGGCGGCCCTTCGCCCGCACGGAGGAACGTTTCAGCCAACGGTCCGTGCCGTCGTACCGGGCCTGGAAGGGGACCCGGCCGTGTACGACCAGGTCGTTGTCCACGACCAGGACCTCGCCGGGGTCGAGGCTCACGGCCACGCTGACCCGGGCGAGTTCGTCCTCCAGCCGGGCGTAGGCCGCGCGGTGGTCGTCGGGGGCCCGGTCCAGCGGGGTGTACGCCGGGTCGAAGCGCAGGGTCAGACCTTCCTCCGACTGCCACAGGGTGGGCACGGGCGGCGGGTCGCCCTGGTAGGCCTGGGCCTCCTCGTAGGCGTCGTCGGGGAGGATCGGCAGCACGGGTCGGCTGAGCAACTCCACGTCGGAGTCGGACAGTTCGACATTCCTGATGCCGGCGGCCGTGGTGGCGACCGAGTCGTGGTTGCGCATGCAGCCGAGGATCAGCAGATGGGCGCGGCCCGGGTGGAAGGCGTCCTCCGTGTGCGGGCTGAGCAGCACGCTGCTGCTGGCGCCGGTCTGCTCCACCTCGTGGCCGGGGCTCGGCACGATGTTGTGGACGAAACGGCCTTCCTGCTGGCCCTCCCAGGCGATGGGGGTGCCCATCACCGTCGACAGCAGGAGCAGGATCACGTCGTACACGGCTCCGGCGTTCCCGGCGGTCGACCAGTGGCCGGGGGTGGGGCCCACCGCGTCGTCGTCGACGTGCAGGCCGCGCAGCACGAAGAGCCCGTCCGCGGTGTCGACGGGGCGGCAGGCGTGGCGGATCGGGTCGCTCAACGACGCTGCCGCGGCCGGGACTTGGGCCAGCAGGCCGGGGTGGGTGGGGTCGTCGTCGTACTCGGCGAGGAGGGCGTGGGCGACGGCGGTGAGTTCTGCCGCCGAGGCGTGGTCGAGCAGGCGTACGGGAGTGCTACCCGTGGGCATGGGGGGTCCGTCCGTTCCGGTGCGGAATGCGTGTGCGGGCGCGGTGCAGGGGGCTACGGGTGGGGCTGTGCGAGACGGTCGGCGGGCATGGCGAAGAAGGCCGCCCGAGGTGGGCCGCGTGGGTCAGGTGCGGCTCCGGTCGACCTCCGGAAACATAGCCAGACGACGGATAGTAGGGAAGGCTTGCCTAAGTTGATGAAGATCACACATGAGGCGGTCTTGTCACATAGCCGTCGCACAAGATAGGTAAGGCTAAGCAAATCAAGCCAACAGCGGGAAATTGAGGGACAAGTGGACCTGACGCGACGTCAACTGCTCTGGGCCGGCGGAGCCATCGGCGCGGGCGTCATGCTCACCGCCTGCGGTGGCGACGACGAGAAGCCCGCCGCGTCCGCCACCGGTGACGCTGCCAAGCCCCACAAGGGCGGCACCCTGCGCGTCGGAGCGCTCGGCCGGGCCGGCGCCATCACCCGCGACCCGCACGGCAGCCAGGCCAACGAGAGCGACTACCTCATCATCAGCCTGCTCTACGACACCCTCACCGTCCCCGGCGCCAAGCCCAACACCGAGCCCCGGCTCGCCGCGAGCTGGAAGCCCTCCGAGGACCTGAAGACCTGGCGGTTCACCCTCGCCAAGGGCGCCACGTTCCACGACGGGACACCGGTCACCGCCGAGGACGTCGTCTTCTCGCTGAAGCGGCTGCGCGCCACCCCCTCCGGCGCCTCCCGCCTGCCCGGCATCCAGGCGAAGAACATCACCGCCGACGGCACCGACACCGTCGTCATCGTCTCCGACTACGCCAACGCCGAACTGCCCCTGCTGGTCCGCCTCACCACCTTCGTCGTCCCCAAGGGCACCACCGACAAGGACATCGCCAAGGCACCCGGCACCGGCCCCTTCAAGCTGGACTGGTTCCGCGGCGGCAACGCGCGCCTCGTCCGCAACGACGACTGGTACGGCGGCCAGGTCCACCTCGACGCCATCGAGGTCAAGATCTTCGAGAGCCCCCAGGCCATGGCGAGCGCCCTGCTCGCCGGCCAGATCGACCTCGCCTCCAACGTCGGCGCCGTCGCCGCCCGTACCGCCGAGAGCCGCAAGGACATCCAGGCCGTCCGCCGCCCCAACGACATGGCGATGCCCCTCGTCATGCGCACCGCCGACGGCCCCTTCGCCGACCCCAAGGTCCGCGAGGCGCTGCGCCTCGCCGTCGACCGCGAGGCCATGGTCAAGCAGGTCCTCTCCGGCTACGGCACCGTCGCCAACGACGTCCTCGGCACCGGCGACCCCGCCTACGACAAGGACCTCCCGCAGCGCACCCGCGACCTCACCAAGGCCAAGGCCCTGCTGAAGGAGGCGAAGTTCGACACCTCCAAGACCTACGAGCTGTACACCACCGAGGACATCTCCGGCCTCGCCGAGTCGGCCACCCTCTTCGCCAGCCAGGTCCGCGAGGCCGGCGTCAAGATCAAGGTCGTCAAGCAGGAATCGGCCACCTTCTGGGACAAGACCTGGCTCAAGGGCGACCTCTACACCACCTACTGGGGAACCAACGACTCCGTCGTCTTCTTCGCCAGCAAGACCATGGTGTCCGACAGCGGCACCAACGAGGCCGGCTGGAAGGACGAGGACTTCGACACGGCGTACGAGAAGGCCATCGGCACCGCCGCCCCGGCCGAGCGCACCGCACTGCTGAAGTCGCTCCAGAAGATCGAGTACGACAGCTCCGGCTACCTGCTGTGGGGCATGGCCGACGGTATCGACCTCGCCGGGGCCAAGGTGCGCGGGCTGCCGACCCTGCCCGGGTACGGAAGGGTGCAGCTCGAAGGCGCGTGGCTGGCCAGTTGACCTCCGACACCACCGCGCCGGCCGCCTCCCGGGTCACCCCGGGCTGGCGGTCGGCGCGTACCCCTGTCCTGGTCCTGGCCCGTGTGGGCACGGTCCTGCTGAAACGCGCGGTCCTGCTCGCCGTGCTCCTCGCCCTCGTCTTCGGCACCGTCGAACTGCTGCCCGGCGACGCCGCCACCGCCACCTCCGAACGCGGTGAGAGCGCCGCCGACCTCGCCGCCCGCCGCGCCCTCCTCGGCCTGGACCGCCCGGTGCTCGAACGCTTCGGCGACTGGATGACCGGCCTGCCCACCGGCGACCTCGGGACCTCGGCGCGCGGCGAGAAGGTCACCGACCTGCTCTCCAGCGCCTTCCCCAACACCCTGCTGCTCGGCGGCATCGCCCTGCTGCTCACCGCGCTCGTGTCCCTCGCCCTGGGCTGCTGGGCCGCGCTGCGCCCCGGCGGCCGTCTCGACCGGGCCGTCTCCGGCACGGCGACCGCCGTCCTCGCCCTGCCCGAGTTCGTCGTCGCCGTCGCCCTGGTCCTGGTGCTGTCCCTGTGGACCGGCTGGCTGCCCGCCGTCACCCTCACCGGCGCCGACGGAACCCCCGCCGACTGGACCATGCTCGTGCTGCCCGCCCTCGCCCTCACCCTCCCGCAGGCCGGCTGGAACATCCGCATCGTGCGCGCCGCCCTCGCCGACGAGGCCCGCGCCCCCCACGTGGAGACGGCCGTCCTCGACGGACTGCCGCCCCACCGCGTCCTCACCCACCACGTGCTGCCCGGCGCCCTGCCCGCCATCGCCGCGGGCCTGGCCACCTCCACCGGCATGCTGCTGGGCGGCGCGGTCGTCGTGGAGACCATCTTCAACTACCCCGGCATCGGCTCCGTCCTGGCCTCCGCCGTCAGCGACCGCGACAGCCCGGTCATCGCCGGCGTCACGGCCCTGTCCGGCGCCGTCATCACCGCGGTCCTGCTCCTGGCCGACCTGGTCCGCGACCTCGCGACAGGAGTCCGACGGTGACTGTCAAAGCCGCCCTGCGCATCACCCCCGCCCTGCTGCTCATCGGCCTCGCCCTCGTGGGCCCCTGGATCACCCCCGACGCCGTGGACGCACCGGTGACCGCCCCCTACGCCTCCCCCGACTCCGCGGCCTTCCTCGGCGGCGACCAGCTCGGCCGGGACGTCCTCAGCCGCCTGCTCGCCGGCGGCCGCGACCTCGTGCTCTCCTCGCTGCTCGTCGCCCTCCTCGTCACCGGCACGGCGGCGGTCCTCGGCGCCGTCGGCGCCGTACGCCCCCTCGTCGGACGCCTCGTGGAACGCACCGCCGACGTCCTGATGCTGCTCCCGGCCGTGCTCGGCATCCTCCTCGTCACCCTGTCCTGGCCCGACGGCGGCCGCCTCGCCGTCATCGCCGCCGCCGTCGTCCTCGGCGTGCCCTACGCCGTCCGGCTCGCGGCGAGCGCGGCGACCCCCATCGCCGAGGCCGGATACGTCGAGGCCGCGGCCGCCGGCGGCGAGCGCCTGTGGTACCTCGTCGTCCGCGAGATCCTGCCCAACCTGCGCGCCACCCTGCTGGCCCTGTTCGGGCTGCGCTTCGTCGCCGCCGTCTACCTCGTCGCCACCGCAGGCTTCCTCCAGGTCGGCCCCCAACCACCAGCCGCCGACTGGGCGTTGATGATCCGTGAGAACTCCTCCGGCCTCCTGCTCAACCCCTGGGCCGTCGTCGCCCCCAGCATCGCCATCGGCCTGCTCGCCCTCAGCGTCAACCTCGCGGCCGCCACCCTCGCCCCCCAGACCGGCCGGAAGGCGGTGACCGTCCTGTGAGCCACACCCGCGACCGGTACGCGCACAGGGAGACCCCGCCGGGTGACGACTCCCCGGCGATCAGCGTCGCCGGCCTCACGGTGGCCGCACCCGACGGCCGGCACCTGCTGCGCGACGCCTCCCTGACCGTCCACCCCGGCCGCCTCGTCGCCCTCACCGGTCCCTCCGGCGCCGGCAAGACCACCCTGCTGCGCGCCCTCACCGGCCTCCTCCCGCCGGGCACCACCCGCACCGGCGGCCAAGTCGACGTCCTCGGCCACGACGTCTTCGCCCTCACCGACCGGGAACTGCGCACCCTGCGCGGCACCCGCCTCGCCTACGTCGGCCAGGACCCCGGCTCCGGACTCAACCCCCGGATGCGGGTACGCACCCTGGTCCGCGAACTCGCCGCCGACCGCGGCCCCGAGGCGGTCACCGCGCTCCTCGCCGAGGTCCGCCTCCCGGACGACGGCCGCCTGACCAGCCGTCGGCCCGGCGCCCTCTCCGGCGGACAACAGCGCCGCGTCGCCCTCGCCCGCGCCCTGGCCCGCCGCCCCGACGTCCTCCTCCTGGATGAGCCGACCGCCGGCCTGCACCCCGAACTGCGCGATGAGATAGCCGAGTTGCTGCGCCATCTCGCCCGCGAACACCACCTCGCCATCGCCCTGTCCTGCCACGACCCGGCCGTGGTCGAGCGCTTCGCGGACGACGTCGTGGAACTCGGCACGCGCCCCCGCTCGCTGAACCCCGCCCCCGCTCCCTCGCCCCGTACCGCCGCCGCCCCCGCGGCCCCCGCGAGCCGGCCGGCCCTCGAAGTACGGAACCTGCACGTGGCGTTCCGCGGAACGCCCGCGCTCACCGGCGTCGACCTCACCGTCGCCCCCGGCGCCGCGGTCGGCATCGTGGGCGTCTCCGGCTCGGGCAAGACCACGCTGGTCCGTACCGTCGTGGGGCTCCAGCGCGGCACGGCCGGCACGATCCACCTGGCCGGCACCCCTCTGAGCACGGGCCTGCGCGGACGTACCCGCGAACAGCGGCGCGGACTGCAACTCGTCACACAGAACCCGCTCGGCGCGCTCAACCCCAGCCGTTGCGTCGCCGACGCCGTGGGGCGGCCGTTGCGCCTGCACCGCCGCCGCCCCTCGGCGGGGATCGACGAGCGAGTGGCGCACCTCCTCGAACAGGTCGGCCTGCCGGCCGCCTTCGCCGGCCGCTACCCCCACGAGCTGTCCGGCGGACAGCGGCAGCGGGTCGCCATCGCCCGGGCCCTGGCCGCCGAGCCCGAGGTCCTGATCTGCGACGAGGTCACCTCCGCGCTCGACGCCGACACGGGCCGCGCCATCATGGACCTGCTGGCAGGCCTCCGCGAACGAAACGGCACCACCCTCGTCCTCATCAGCCACGACCTGCCCCTCATCGCCGACCGCACAAGCACGGTCACCGTCCTGGAGGCGGGCCGCGTCGTGGAATCCGGCCCCACCGCCGAGGTCTTCACCATGCCTCGACACGCGGCGACGAAAGCCCTGTTGGGAGCGGCCGTACCCGCGACAGGACCCTGATTCCGCTTCGCCGTGACGCGCGCGGGAGAGATCCCCCGATTTTTCCTTTGCCGGGCGTGCAACCATCCCGCCCGTCCAGCTGTCTCATCCGGCACCAGGAGCTACACGGCAAAACGTGATCAAGGGGTACATCATGCGACGTATCGGAGCGGCAGTGGCCGTACTCGTGCTCGCGGGCACCACGCTGGGGACAGCGGCCGGCACCGCGGGTGCCGAGACAAGGGCAGAGGGCACGCGCGCGGTGGCGGCCTGCCCGACGGGCTGGGGCAGCGGCGCCAAGGGCGGCCCCGCGGTGGGCGCGGATCACCTGCGCGACATCAGGACCGGACGGCACGCGTGCTACGACCGCATGGTGTTCGACGTACCCGGCGGCGGCAAGGTCACCTACCACGTCGCGTACGTGGACCGGCTGTACGCGGACCCGTCGGGCCAGTACATACCGGTCGGTGGCGGGGCGATCCTCGACATCCGTGTCGGCGCGTGGAGCTGGGACCTGGAGGCCGGCGTGCCGACCTACCCGGGCGTGGTGGGCAAGCGCCTGCCCGGCGTCAACGTCAGCGGCTACAGCACCTTCCGGGACACCCGCTTCGGCGGCACCTTCGAGGGGCAGACCCAGGTCGGCCTCGGCGTTCGTGCCCGACTGCCGTTCCGCGTGCTCCAGTTGGACGACCGGATCGTGGTCGACGTCGCCCACAAGTGGACGAGTTAGTACGACGCTCCGGACCTCCACGAGGTCACCGTCAGCAGGCCGGGGCGGCACCGGGTGCGGCCGGTCGGCGGAGCGTGATCCCCGGCGTGTGGTGAAGTGGGGATCATGACGAGAACCGACGCGATCGTGGTGCCGGAGCTGTACGTCGGTTACCCGGGGGTGGCCTTCGGCGGCTACGTCGCCGGTGTGCTGGCGGACAGGCTGGGGACGCGGACGGCACGGGTGGACTTCCGTGGGCCGGTGCCGGTCGGCGTGCCCCAGCCGATCGCGGAAGCGGCGGAGGGAGGCGTTCGGCTGGGCGAGGCCGAGCGGCCCCTCGCCGCGGCTCGCCCCGCGGAGTTGTCGCTCGACGTGCCGGCCGCCCCCTCCTGGGAGGAGGCGGCCGCCTCGTCCGAGAGGTACCGGGCCGAGCCGCCGCCGGGGGTGGTCGACTGCTTCGGCTGCGGCCTGCGGGCAACCGACCGCGGGCTGCGTGTGCACTGCGCGCCGGTGCCCGGCCGGGACCTCGTGGCCTCCGCCTTCATTCCGCCCCAGAGCTTCGCCGAACCGGACGGACTGCTCCCGCCCCGCCTGGTCTGGGGCGTCCTGGACTGCCCGGGGAACTGGGCGGGGCGCTTCCTCGGCACCCAGCGTTCCGGCGCGGTCACCGCGGCCCTGACGGGGTCGCTTCTGCGGCCGGTCGCGGCGGGTGAGCGGCACGTCGTGTACGCCTGGCTGTTGTCGGAGTCCGGCCGCAAACACACGATGGGTGTCGCGCTCGCCACCGTCGACGGTGAACTGTGCGCCGTCTCCGAGTCGTTGTGGATCGATCCCCGGCCCGCCCCTGACTCCTGAAGCCGCCGCGCCCCCGCTCACCGCCCGAGCGGGCGTCACGTGGCGTCGCGCAGTGGCTCCACGGGTTGCCGCAGGACGGTCCGCAGCCTGGCCGGGTCGGTCCTGCGGGGGTCGCTGAGATAGATCTCGTGGTGCAGCCCCGCCTCCCGCAGGCCGTTGGCGGGGAGGTAGTAGTGGTGCAGCCTGGTCAGGACAGGTGTCTCGTCGTCGTAGGACCCGAGGTGCAGGACCTGTGCGCTGGTCCCCTCGTGGAGCGTCTCCGGCCGTACCTCCCCGATCACGGGATTGCCCTTCTTCACCAGAGCGGTCTGCCGGGCGTCCTCGATCACGGGGTCGGTGATCCAGTCGGGGACGTTGATGAGCAGTCTCCACCGCCAGTTGTCCTTGCGCCTGGCCAGGAAGTCGGCCATGTCGTCCGCCCACCACAGCCCTTCGAGCGGGCCCACGACGAAGTCCTGGCCCAGCTCCCGCTTGCTCGTGAACTTGACGGTGTAGGCGACCGCGTAGAGCGCCTCGACCGCGTGGCGGTACATGGCGGCGGTGTTCGGGTCGCCGTGCCCGTCGACGGCGAGGAAACGCAGTTCGGGGATGTCGACCAGCTCCCAGTCGCAATTCCTGGGCGCGTAGCACCGCTTGAGCTCGCGCTTGACGTCGTACTTGGCCGTCATGCCGGAAGGACCTCCTGTGCACCGGTGTCGTGGCGGGCGCGGCGCGGGCCCAGGCCGGAGCGGTCCGACTCCACGTGCCCCGCCCTTTTCCGCCGTCCCCCGACGCGCTTCGCCACGGGGCAACCTAACGCCTCCCTCGTGCGTAGGACCGGAGAACACGTTGGTGTGCGGATGAGGCATGGAACACGAGAGGGTTCCACGCCACGCGCGAGAACGGCGTACTGGCCGCCGTGACGGCCGGGGCGCTGCCGCTGCCGCTGCCGGTCAGGGCAGGTACGGTCGCGTTTCTGACCAGGCGACGGTCGGGAACCTCGGGCCACTGTGGACAAGTGGGGCCACGGTCGCGATCACCCTGCTCATCGCATGTGAATCACCTGCGGAATTGGCTAGGTTGCCGTCACCTGACTCGAAGTTCCATGTCCAGTAGGGAGCGGCCACATGAGCCGACAGCAGAAGACCTTCCGCGCTGTGGAGGTCGGCGACGGCGGTGACGGGCGATGGGCGACCCATACACGGGCCTTGTGGCCGCCCGCGAAGGAGTGGATGACCGAGGAGGGCCGGACCTCAGAGGGCGCGAACCGTGCTCGGAAGCTGTTCGAGACGCACATGCCGGAGCTGGTTCCCGTGCTCGACCGCCTCGCCGGTCAGCTCGACCGGCCCGAAGGGGAAACCTTCCTCACCCTCGCGGCCCTACGACCGTTCTTCTCGGGCTGCACCCAGATCGGCGGCGGCGGCACTCTGGTGCGCAACTACGACTTCAGCCCCGACGAGTGTGAGGGCACCATCGTCTCCTCTCAGTACGCCACACCACCGCTTCCTCGCGCCGGCTGCGTGCCGAACTGGGCTGGGACCGGCGACCGCCTTCCCCGACGGAATGGCCGAGTTCGCGTCACCGCCCCTGAGCCGGGGCGTCACCGCCCCTGAGCCGGGGCGTCACCGCCCCTGAGCCGGGGCGTCACCGCCCCTGAGCCGGGGCGTCACCGCCCCTGAGCCGGGGCTGTGGCCCTCTTCCGGCTTCAGCCCGCCGCAGGCAGATGGACCTCGAAGCGGCAGCCGCCCGGCACGTTGCACACGGCCGCGCGGCCCTTGTGGGCCTCCACGATGCCGCGCACGATCGCCAGGCCGAGCCCCGCCCCGGCGGGCGGTGTACGGGCGTGGGTCCCGCGCCAGCCGGTGTCGAAGACCCGGGGCAGATCCTCAGGCGGAATGCCGCCGCAGCCGTCGGTCACCGACAGCACGACGCTGTCGGCCTCCCGGCGGGCGGCGATGGCGACCGTCCCGTCGGCGGGTGTGCGGCGGATGGCGTTGACGAGCAGGTTGGCCAGGACGCGGGACATCTCGCGACCGTCGACCTCGATGGGCACGGGCTCGACCCCGTGGCCGACGAGCCACACGCCGTGCTCCCTGGCCAGCGCATCGGCACCCGCGAGGGCATCGCCCACCAGATCGTAGACCGACATGCGGGTCGGGCTCAGGGCGAGGACCCCGGCCTGGATGCGGGAGAGTTCGAAGAGGTCGCTGACCATGTCGCTCATGCGCTCGACCTCGGTGCGGATCCGTCCGTGATAGACGTGCGGGTCGTCGACCACGCCGTCCTCCAGCGCCTCCGTCATCGCCTGGAGTCCGGCCAGCGGCGTCCGCAGGTCGTGCGAGATCCACGCGACCAGTTCGCGCCGTGAGTCCTCCAGGGCGCGTTCCCGCTCCCGGGCGGCGGCCAGCTTTGCGCTGGTGGTGGCCAACTCGCGGCTCAAGTGGGCCAGTTCGGCCGTGGGTGCGGTGCTGGGCGGCGTGAAGCTGCCGTCGTCGCCGAGGGCCCGGGTGGCCTCGGCCAGGGCGAGGCTGCCCCGGACGACGCTGCGGCCGAGGAGGAGTGCCACTGCGAGCGAGACGACCGCCGCCACCGAGCAGACCGTCGTCACCACCCACAGGTCGTGTTCGGACAGGAACATCGCCCAGGCCACCAGCATGGTGCCGGCGAGCATGGCCGTCACGGTGACGGCCGCGACCACGGCCAGGGAGAGCGTGACCGAGCGGCGGCGCAGCCGTCGCAGGGCCGCCGTGCCGACCAGACCGGCGGCGGCCGCTCCGACGGCCGCGTACACCGCGATGAGGAGGGCGTCACGCACCATCGTCGGCTCCGTTCGGGCGGGGAGGGTCGAAGCGGTAGCCGACACCCCAGACGGTGCTGATCATCCGGGGGCGGGCGGGGTCGTCCTCGATCTTCTCCCGCAGTCTGCGCACGTGGACCGTGACGGTCGACAGGTCGCCGAACTCCCAGCCCCACACCCGGCGCATGAGTTCCTCGCGGCTCGACGCCCGGCCCGGGTTGCGGAGAAAATATTCCAGCAGGTCGAACTCGCGTGTGGTCAGCGCGAGTTCGGTGCCGGCTCGGGTGGCACGCCGGGCGCTGGGAGCGAGCGCGAGCGAGCCGCCGCGCAGCCACGGCTGGGTCGGTTCGGTCCGCGCGGCGGCCACGGTACCGGCCCGGCGCAGGACGGACTCCACCCGCAGGACCAGCTCGCGAGGGCTGAAGGGCTTGGTGACGTAGTCGTCCGCGCCGACCTCCAGTCCGAGAATGCGGTCCTCCTCGTCACCGCGTGCCGTCAGCATGATCACGGGCAGCGGGCCGTTCGCACGGATGCGGCGGCACACCTCCAACCCGTCCATGCCCGGCAGCATCAGGTCCAGCACCACCAGGTCGGGTGGCCGCTCGGCGGCCTCGGCCACCGCGGCGGGGCCGTCCCCGGCCAGATCGACGGCGAAGCCCGCCCTGGCCAGATACCCGGCGACCACCTCGGCGACCGTCGGATCGTCATCCACCACGAGTACGCGTTTCACATCGGCGAGTCTCGCACCACTGTCGCGGCGGACGGCCGGACCGGAAGCGGACGTCAGTGATCCGTAAGATCATGAAATCCCTTATGCCCGTATTGCGCCCGTAGGGTGAGTGGGGTGACCGAGACAACTCCCCCTCCCTTTCCCCCTGTCGACGTCGTCCTGCCCTGTCTGGACGAGGCCGGGGCACTTCCCTGGGTCCTGGCCCGGATCCCCCGGGGCTGGCGGGCGATCGTCGTCGACAACGGCTCCGCCGAGATCACCCGCTCCCTCGGAGCGCACGTGGTCCACGAGCCACGCCGCGGATTCGGCGCTGCCTGCCACGCCGGGCTGACGGCCGCCACGGCTGACGTCGTCTGCTTCTGCGACTGCGACGCCTCCCTCGACCCCGGGCTGCTGCCGGCCGTCGCCGGGCCCGTCCTCGACGGCACACAGGAACTGGTCCTGGGCCGTCGCCGGCCCACCACGCTCCGATCGTGGCCGGCTCACGCGCGGCTGGCCAACTGGGAGTTGGCCCGGCTGGTCCGCCGTCGCCCCGGCCTGCCGCTGCGCGATCTCGGCCCCATGCGGGCCGCCCGCCGCGAAGCGCTTCTGTCCCTCCGGCTGACCGACCGGCGTTCCGGCTACCCCTTGCAGATGGTGATCCGTGCCGCCGACGCGGGCTGGCGTGTGTGCGAGACCGACGTGCCCTATCAGCCGCGCACGGGCCGCTCGAAGGTCACCGGCACCTGGCGCGGCACCTGGCAGGCGGTACGCGACATGTGGACGGTCCTCGGCGAGGCCCCGACCGCTGCCCCGGCCCTGAACCTGAGCCCTTCGGATCGGGAGACGAGCATCCCGGCCCGGGACGTTAACCCCGCAACTCCGCACGCGAGCACCCCAGCCAAGCACGCGAGCACCCCAGCCCCGCACGCGAGCATCCCGGGTGGGCCACAGTGAGCGCCCGCGCCGCCGCCGACAGCCCGACCACGCTGCTGGTGATCGCCAAGGAACCGGTGCCCGGCCGCGTGAAGACCCGGCTCACCCCGCTCCACACACCGCGGGAGGCCGCCACCCTGGCCCGAGCGTCCCTCCTCGACACCCTCGACACGGTGCTGCGCACCCCCGCCCGCCGCCGGATCCTCGTGCTCGACGGAAACCCCGGCCCCTGGGTGCCGACCGGCTTCGATGTCGTACCCCAGGTGTCCGGGGGACTGGACGAGCGGATCGCGGGCGCTTTCGCCCTCTGCGACGACGGCCCGGCACTCCTGGTCGGCATGGACACCCCGCAGCTGACCGCCGATCTGCTGACCGGCGTCGGCCGGGACGGTCACGACGCCTGGTTCGGCCCGGCCGCCGACGGCGGCTTCTGGGCGCTGGGTTTCGCCGATCCGTCCCGTGACGGCCGTCTGGTCCGGGGCGTACCGATGTCGACCGACCGCACGGGTGCCGTCCAGCGGTTCCGGCTCACCGAGGCCGGGCTGACGGTCCGTGACCTGCCGTCGCTGCGGGACGTCGACACCCCCGCGGACGCCGCCGCGGTGGCCGGCCTCTGTCCGCCCGGCTCGCGCTTCGCCGCCGTCCTGTCCTCGCTCGCGGGGGTCGCCCGATGAGCGGCACGGCAGCGGGAGCGCGCGCCTCGGCCGCCGAGCGGGCGGTTCCGGCCCCGGCCCCGGCCCCGGCAGGGCCACGCGCGCGGGTCACGGAGCCATGGCCCGCCGGCCCGGCCGCCCCCACGCGCCCCACCGAGCGGCACACGCACACGGAGGCCGGCGAGCCCTGGACGGACGACCCCTACGCACATGCCCTGCGCACCGGCCGCGGTCCGCTGTACCTGCGGCGGACGGGCGGGGGACCACGGACCCCCGGAGCGACGGCGGACCTGCTCCCGCTGGACGTGGAGCGGTGGTGCGCCGCTCCCGACGCCGCCGACCACGGTGTGCTGAACCGCTGCACCGGCCTCGTCCTGGACATCGGCTGCGGCCCCGGGCGGCTGGTGGCCGCCCTGGCCGCACGCGGCATCCGGGCGCTCGGCGTGGACGTCAGCCCGGCCGCCGTCACCCGGACCCGGCGCGCCGGCGGAGACGCCCTGCGGCGTTCCGTCTTCGACCCCCTGCCGAAAGAAGGCCGCTGGGGCACCGCCCTGCTGATGGACGGCAACGCCGGCATCGGCGGCGACCCGGTACTCCTCCTCGCCCGCCTGCGCGACCTGGTCCGCCCGGGGGGCCGACTGCTGGCCGAGGCCGCGTGCGACGACGTGGACGAACGCCTCACCGTCCGCGTCGAGGACGCCCACGGCCGCCACGGCCGCTCCTTCCCCTGGGCCCGCCTCGGCCCCACCGCACTGCTCCGTGCCGCCGACGCCACCGGCTGGCTCCTCACCGGCCGCTGGAGCGCCGACGGCCGCCCCTTCCTGGAACTCCACCACCCCGGGCCCGGCCACGACGACACACTCCCCACGGCCCCTGGAGGGCCCCCTCACCCATGACCGACACCGCTCCGCCGCAGGACCGGGACACAGGGCCGTCCACACCGGCGCAGACCTTCGCATCCTCCGCACCGGCGCCGTCCTCCGGCCCCGCCCCACGGGTCGAACCCCCGGCGGACCACGCTCGCGACCGCCGCCACGGCGGCACTGCTCGCCGGGCTCACCGCCCTGGTCGTCGACACCCTCGGCGCGGGCGACGACCAGAGTGACCCCGGCCGTCTGTTGGCCGGATACGCGGTCGCCTGGGTGCTGTTCGCCTGTGCCGTGTGGCGTACGCACCCTCCCCACCCGTGCGGGAACGGCCCTGGTCCTGACCGGCGCCGCCGCCGTCGCACTGGCCGGCCTCGCCGCCCCGCCGCGCACCAGCACGGACATGTCCGCTACGCCTGGGACGGTCGCGTCCAGGCTGCCGGGATCTCCCCCTACGCCGATCCGCCGGCCGCACCCGAACTCGCCCACGTGCGCGACGACTGGCTCTCTCCCGCCGAGGACGCCTGTACGAGCTGGGGCCTCACCCGCACCGGCGGCGGCCTGTGTGTCCGCATCAACCGGCCCACCGTGCCCACCGTCTACCCGCCCGTCGCCGAAGGCTGGTACCTCGCCGTCCACGGCGTCTCCCCAACCCGGACAGCCGCCACAAGCCGATCCAAGCGGGCGGCGCCGTCCTGGCGTTCGGCACCACCGTCGCCCTGCTCGTCGTACTGCGCCGCAGGGGCGATCCGCGGCGGGCGCCCGCCGCGGCCGCGCTGTGGGCATGGTGTCCGGCGGTCCCCTTCGAAGCGGCCAACAACGCCCACATCGACACCTTCGGTGTCCCGCTGGCCGTCCTCGCCCTCGGTACCGCCACCGCCGGCACCTGCCGCGGCGCACTCTTCGGCGCCGCGATCGCCGTCGAGCTCCTGCCCGTCCTGGCCCTGCCCGGCGCGCTGTCCGGTCAGCGGGGCCCGGCACGGGTCGTGCGTGTGGTGACGGCCACCGCAGCGTCGGTGGTGCTCGCCTACGTGCCCTACGTCATCGTCTCCGGCACCGGCGTTCTCGCCATCTGCCCGGCTACCTGCACGAAGAGGGCTACCAACCGGGCCACAGCGACCTGCGACGCGGTCGGGATACGTCCGGTGTTGCCCTCGGTCCCGCCGCCGAGCCGCTCGGTGTCGAACTCCCGGGTGCCGTCCTGGAGGCGGAGCACCGGCCAGTAGTACGTGGACCTGTCGCCCTGGTTGCGGCAGCCGGTCGACGCGGCGGCGAACTCCTCGTCGGTGGTGAAAGCGTCGTTGTCCTGGTTGCCGACGTAGTCGTGGGTGTGGTGCGCGCCGTTGGCGACACCGGGCGCGACGGCGGGCGGATGCGGCGCTGCCCGGGGACAACGCCAGCGCGCTACGCAGCGCGGTCTCCGCCGTGTTGTCGTCCTCCGATACCAGGCTCACCACCACAGTCGCCGCACTCGACAGCTCCGCCCGGGGCGCCACATCGCCCTCGTCGTCATCGTCGTCACGCCGTTCGCGGGTGCCCGGTCCGACCGGGTCGGCCGCCGCCCCGCACTCACGCTCTTCGGTGCCCTGGCGGTGATCCTGCCGCCTGCCATGTTCGGCCTGATGACCCAGGGCAGCTTCGCCGCCGCACTGACCGGCGCGGTCGTCCTGGCCTGCGTGGCAGGCGGCATCAGCGCGGTCGCGGCCTCCGCGATCGCCGAACAGTTCCCCGTCCCCCAGCGCCTCAGCGGCCTCGCGCTCGGCGCCACCGCTGCTACCGCCCTCTTCGGCGGACTCACCGGCGATGACGGGTGCGGTCACGACAAGACCGTCACCCGCCTGGTCACCGAAGCCGGAGGAACCTGGAGCCGATATGCACCCGGCGACCACACACGCTGACAGGAGCGATGTGGTTGCTCTGATGGGCCAAGCTTCCGCGACCGGCCCGATGTCAGTACCAGGTGGCAGGGTCTGCCTCCATGAACAAACAGCAGTTCTGGCAGCTCATTGAGGCAGCCCGCGATCAGGCGTCCAATCCGAACGACGGCGAAGCGGTCGCTCGCAAGGCGACCTCGCTGCTGGCCTCCCGGCCGGTGAAGGAGATCGTCGCCGCTGAGCAGGCGCTGTGGGACCTGATGGTCGACTCCTACACCAATCCTCTGTGGGCCGCTGCTTACATCACCAACGGTGGGTGTTCTGACGACGGCTTCGACTACTTCCGAGGGTGGCTGATCGTTCAGGGCCGTGAAGTCTTCGAGCGCGCAGTCGCTGACCCCGATGCCCTGGCAGAACTGCCCATCGTTCAAGCCTCCGCGGTCGACGGCATCGACCTGGAGGGTGAGGACATGCTGGGCATCGCCTGGAACGCGCACATCACGGCGACCGGTGATCAGCTCCCCGCGAGCCCACTCACCATCCGCTACCCGGAGCTGGACCCCACCTGGAACTTCGATTTCGATGACCACAGCGAAATGACTCGCCGACTGCCCCGCTTGGCGGCTCTCTATCTGGAGTAAGCGGCAGCTCGCAGTCACAAGGCGAGGTCAAACAGTGGAGGGGAAGACTCCCGAGCATCGCCGTCCGTCACTCCGCCAAGGCGTGACTTACCGCTGCCGGACCAGGCGGGATCCCCGCATCCTTCCCGCATGGGCAACCGCGCTCCCCTACGAGCGCACCGCCGCTGTCAGAGGTGGCTGACACACGTCCGGCGGCCGGTGGCGCGACGCTGTCACTAGCCGCAAATTCGAGGATCTTCCGCGCCCCCCTGCCGTATCCGAGTGGCAGCAACGTGACTGGTGGGTAATGATAAAGCGCCACCGACTGGTAGGCGCCTCATCGGATTCTCCCGGTGAGCGGTCTTAGTGAGTGGGAGCCGATCATGGCGGACGTCACCGTAGGCCCCGAGAAGGACGTCGAGTTCTTCAGGGACCTTCAAGAGGTGTTCGACAAGTACCCTGACGCTGCGGAGCAATACTACGTGCAATTCGCGGCGGCTGAGTTGGCACTTGAGATCGACCTTGAAAAGCAGGTGAAGGTCAATCGGGTCCAGAACGGTGAGATCATCAGCAAGTTCGTGGACCGCGAATCTCAGCAGGCTTCCAACTCCGAATACTGCTGCGCGTGGAAGTGGGAGAGCCAGACCTGGCACTGTGTGACGATGTGCAGTGGTCCGCGCCCGCCTTTTAAGCAGTAGGAAATCCCGGGCAAGCGCCTGCTCGAAATCCGGGCTCGGCTCGCGACGGGCACGTAGGCTGGGCAGAGCTGCCCAGGAAGGCTTCCCGCGTGCCTTCCCGGGCGGCTTCCTGCTGCTCGGGCTTCCGCCACGAAGCTGCCGACCCGGACGACACGCCGAGCACGGGGACAGTGACAGGCCGGCACCGATTTCCGGTTTCTGGCGAAATCGAACGGCCGCACCGACCTTTGAGTCCTCGCGATCGAGCAGGGCCAGCGGCCGCCACGATCCCCAAGTGATCACCCTGTCTCGCACGCTGCGACGGTAGGCAAGTGCCGCAAGGAAGGCAGAGCCACCGGTGGCCACCGCGCCGAACCACGCTGGCACGTTCCCCCAGTCCAGACCTGCCAAATAGACCATCTGCCCAATCTGCCCCCGCGAGCCTGCCGAGTGACGGATACGACGCCTTTGGCTAGCGTGACCAGAGAGCGCGCAACTCGAATACGCGACGCCTGGACATGCGGCCCTACCAGTCTCAACCCCCAGTCTCGCGTCCGCTCGCCTCCCGGGCCGCCCGCCGAGAGCCCAGAGGGAGCAGTCAGCGCAGCCGTCGTACCCGCAGGACCACATCGTCGGTGTGGTGCGCGCCGGCGCCGCCGTCGGGTGCCACACGCGGCCGCTGCTCGTCCACCTCCACCACCCAGTCGTCGTCGAGCAGATCGGCGACCATCGAGGGCCAGACGTAGTCGACGGGGTCGAAGCCTCCCTCCTGCGGCTCCTGGGTGTCCATCCCCGCGTGATGGACGAGCAGCAGCACGCCGCCGGGCGCGACGGCCGCGAGCAGCGCCCGCTCGGCCGCGGCGTCGGGGGTACGCAGCAGGGCCGGATACTGCGCGGAGACCAGATCGAAGGAGGCCGGCGGGAGGGCGGCCCCGGTGAGTTCGGCGTGCACCCACCGCACCGTGAGCCCGGCGTCCTGCGCGTGGCCGGCCGCCCGCTCCAGCGCCACGCCGGAGACCTCCAGCGCGGTCACCTCCCAGCCCTGGCGCGCGAGCCAGACCGCGTCCGCGCCCTCGCCGCAGCCGACGTCGAGCACCCGCCCCGGGGTGAGTCCGGCGATCTCGGCCACGAGCGCGCCGTTGGGCCGACCGCTCCACAACTGTGCTCGGTCGGTGTAACGGCTGTCCCACTCCGCGCGCACCGAGGGGTCTCCCACGTATGCGTCGGCAGGCGAGGGGCGGTCGGACACGGGCGATTCCGCTGCGATGTCATCAGTCACGGGCCCACCGTCGCCCACCGCGCGCCCGTACGCCATTTCTGTTGCCGGTCCGGCAAAACAGTGCCCCAAGTGTGCCCCAAGGGCGTCCCAAGGAGGGAGCACCGGACGTCCGCCGGGAGTTGTCGGCGCCGTCCCGCCGCAGGAGTGCTTCTTGCCTTGCGGCGGCCACGGGCCGGCCAGGTTCCGCCCTGCGCCGACCACGTGCCCGCCCCCGCGACGCTCTCCCTGGTGGTCCGGTGTGATCCGAAACATACGTGTTCTGCGGCATACGTTCTTGTATTCCGTTATGGGTAGCTTGAGGTGCTTGCCGAGCTCGTGGCGCCGCGCCGTCGCGTGCGCCGCCCTTCGATCCCTCGTCCGGGAGACCCATGCGCCTGCGAATAGCCTCCGTGCCGTCCCCAGTGCTGACAGGTGGTGTGCTGACCGTCGGTCTCGGTGGTCTGTATCTGGCCGGGCTGCTCGTCACGGGCGGTGAGATCGCGGCGGGTACGACGGTGCACGGGGTGGACATCGGGGGCCTCAGCCGTACGGAGGCCATCCGCAAGCTGGACGATCACCTGGCGGCGGCCGGCTCGCGGGAGCTGGCCGTGCGGGTCGGCGACCGCAGCGGCACCGTCGACCCGCGGCGGGCCGGACTCAGCTTCGACACCGAGCGGACCGTCGACCGGGCGGCACGCACCTCGTCCGACCCCGTCAGTGTGATCGGCGGATTCTTCCGCTCGGGGGGTGACATCGAACCGGTCGTACGCGTCGACGAGGGCAAAGCCCACACCACGCTCGGAAAGCTGGCGAAGGCGCTCGACCAGAAGGTGCGCGACGGTGCCGTCAGCTTCGAGGACGGCCGGGTCGAACAGGTCGCCGCCCACAGTGGTTACGCCCTGGACGTGAACGCCGCCGTCAACACCCTGCGTGACTCCTTCCTGCACGGCGCGGCGCACACGGTCCTCCCCGCCAGGGAGACCGAGCCGGAGGTGGCGACGGACGAGGTACGGCGGGCGGTGCGCGACTTCGCGTCGCCGGCCATGTCGGCGCCTATCACGCTCACCGCCGCCGGCAGGCGCTTCACGGTCGATCAGGCCGTTCTCGGCACGTACCTGACCATGCGGCCGGACGACTCCGGCCGACTGCTGCCGAAGCTGGACGCCAAGGGCCTGCGCTCCGCCCCCGCGATCGCCCGCCCCCTGGCCGCCGTCACCACCACGGTCGAGAACGCCCGCCTGCGGCTGGACGGCGACCGGGCCATGGTGGCCGAGGACGCCCGCACCGGCGTACAGATCAGCGACGACGCGCTGAGCGATGCCGTACTTCCGCTGCTCACCAGGACGGGCTCCGCCCGTACCGGAGAAGTGGCGGCGCGACGCACCCGGCCCGAGGTGACCCGCGAGAATGCCGCGCGGCTGGGGCTGACGCAGAAGATGTCCTCCTTCACCGTCAACTTCGAACCGGCCGCCTACCGCACGAAGAACATCGGGCGGGCCGCCCAGCTCATCAACGGCTCCGTCGTCATGCCCGGCAAGACCTGGAGCTTCAACCGGACCGTGGGCCAACGCACCGAGGCCAACGGCTTCGTCGAGGGCATCATGATCCTGGACGACCAGTTCACCAAGGCGGCCGGCGGCGGTGTCTCCGCCGTGGCGACGACGATGTACAACGCGATGTTCTTCGCCGGGGTCAAGCCCGTGGAACACGGCGCCCACTCCTTCTACATCGAGCGCTACCCCGAGGGCCGTGAGGCGACGGTCGCCTGGGGCAGTCTCGATCTCAGGTTCACCAACGACTCCGGCAAGGCCATCTACATCCAGGCCGAGTCCACCGACACCTCGGTGACCATCACCTTCATCGGCACCAAGCGCTACGACGAGATCAGGTCGGTGAAGGGGCCCAGGACCGACGTGAAGCCGCCGGAGAAGAAGGTGCGCGTCGACGACAAATGCGTGCCCCAGACACCGCTCGAAGGCTTCGACGTCACCGTCGACCGCGTCTTCTACGACGACGGCAAGGAAGTGAGGCGGGAGCCGTACCACACCCACTACACACCGCGTGACGAGATCACCTGCGAGGCGCCCAAGCCTTCCGACAGCGACAGCGGTAGCGCCAGCGCCCCGCCCGACACCACCACCAGGTAGGCCACGCCCTGCGCCGTGCCGTGCCGTGCTCCGCGCCTCCGCACCTCAGGTGGTGAGTCCCGCGTCGCGGACCAGCAGGGCGGCCTGCACGCGGTTGGTGACCTCCAGGGCCGCCAGGATGCGGCTGACGTGGGCTTTGACGGTGCTCTCGCGCATGGTGAGGCGAGCGGCGATGTCGGCGTTGGTGTCACCTCGGGCGAGCAGGGCGAGGACGTCCCGTTCGCGGGGCGTGAGGCCGTCCAGCCGGGCCTTGGCGGCAGTGGCTTCGGGCCGGTTGGCCGCGTGGTAGCGGTCGATGAGACGGCGGGCGGCGGCGGGGTGGAGCATGGCCGAGCCGGCGGCCACCAGGTGCACGGCGCGCAGTATCTCGGTGGGGTCGGTGTCCTTGAGGAGGAAGCCGTCGGCGCCGGCGGCGAGGGCGTTGTAGACGTATTCGTCGAGGTCGAAGGTGGTCAGGGTGATCACCTTCGGCGAGTGGGGGAGGGCCCGCAGGCGGGCGGTGGCGGTGATGCCGTCCATCCGGGGCATGCGCACATCGACGAGAGCGACGTCGATGCGGTGGGCGGTGGCCCGCTCGACGGCCTCGACGCCGTCGGCGGCCTGTGCGACGACCTCGATGCCCGGGTCCCCGTCCAGCAGGTCGGTCAGGCCGAGACGGACCAGGGCGTCGTCGTCGACGATCATGGCGCGGATCATGGGGAAGTGCCGTCCTGTTCGATGCCGGTGGGGTGGGGGATGCGGGCGGCCACGCGCCAGGCGCCCGCACCGGCCGGCCCGGCGGTCAGCTGCCCGCCGAGTGCGGTGACGCGTTCGCGCAGGCCGACGAGTCCGTAGCCGCTGCCGACGGTGTCGGTGCGGGAGGTTCCGGCGGGGTTGGTGACCTCGACGCGTGTGGCGGGTGGCCGGTAGTCGACGCGTACGGTCACTTCGGCTCCGTGGGCGTGCTTGCGGGCGTTGGTCAGAGCCTCCCGGACGATCCGGTACACGGCCAGGCGGTGGGTGGTCGGTGCCTGCTCGGGGCGGCCGTCGGTGGTCAGTTCGATGCGCTGGCCGGCGGCGCGGGCCTCGTCGGCCAGTTCGCCCACGTCCCTCATCACCGGCGTCAGCGCGGCATCGGTCGGTGCGGCGTCAAAGTCGCGCAGCACCCCGAGGACGTCCCGCAGGTCGGCGAGGGCCTCGACGGAGGTCTTCCGCAGCAGGCCGAGTCGCTCGGCGACGGGCGGAGGCACGGTGTCGCCCTTGGTGGTCAGCACCCCGGTGTGCAGGGCGATCAGGCTGAGCCGGTGCGCGAGAACGTCATGCATCTCGGCGGCGATACGTGATCGTTCACCGATCCGCGCGGCCTCTTCGCGCAGTCGCGCCTCGACCCGCAGATGCTCCACGTCGGAGGCCAGGGCCCGGAGCAGGCGCCGGCGGTTGCCGAGCCACAGCCCGAGGACGAGCCCGAGGAGCAGCACGAACGCCACGGACGCGTACCGCTGCTCCGCCCACACCGTGGTCGCCGGGTACCCGAACACATTGGCGCCCAGCGCGACGGCGGCGCAGCCCACCGCCCAACGCGTCCGGCGGGCGACGACCAGGTCGAACACGACGATCCCCAGCAGTGGCACGGTGAGCCATCCCCACCACGCGGTGACCACGGTGATCAGGACCGGGGCGACGGAACGTCGCAGTCGGGGCACGAGCAGGGCCGCCGCGCACGCCACCGCCGAGGCGATGACCGGGACCACGTACGGGCCGTCGGTGACCCACGCGCCGTTCGCCGCGGCGGCCAGCGCGAGAAACGCCACGAGGCCCACGCGCCCCACGGTCGCCGCCCACCTCACGGCTTCGCTCCTGCTCATGGGCGCATCCTAGGCAGACCCCGCCGCTGTGCCTTTTAGACGTTCTGCGACGGTGTCCCCCTACTTTCGTAGGGGGACACCGTCGCAGAACGATGGATTCGGTGCCGCTCGCGGCTTTCTAGCGTCATATCAATGAACCATCGAACCAACTCCCACGACCGTCTCCAGGCGCAGCGCCATGCCGAAGGCTGGATGTTTCTGACCGAAGCGGCCCGTGATCTGCGCACCACCGGCGCGATAGCCCCCAGCGGCAAGGCCCTGGCCCGCGTGCTCACCGACCCGGTACGGACCGAGGCACCCCGCCCGCTGGCAGTCCTGGAAGCCGGCGCGGGCACCGGTTCCGTCACCCGGGTCCTGATCCCGCAGCTGTCACGCGGCAGCCGCCTGGACATCGTCGAGGCCAATCCCCGCTTCGCCGCGCGACTGCGGCGTCTCGTCGCCACGCACCCGCACCTGACACCCGGCTGCGCGCAGGTGAACGTGCACCAGACCCATGTCGAGCGGCTCGACACCGATCAGCGGTACGACGTCATCGTCTCCGGCCTGCCCCTCACCAACTTCACACCCGCGCAGGTCGAGCGCATCATGTCCCGCTCCATGGAACTCCTCCACCCCGGCGGCACGCTCACCTACTTCGCCTACCTCGGCACCCGCAGGGCCCGCGCCCTGACCGCGTCGCGAGCGGAAGCCCGCCGTCACGCCGCCGTGGACGAGATCATGGCCGCCTACCAGCGTACCTACGCCACGGGCCGCTGGACGGTATGGGCGAACCTTCCCCCGGCCCACGTCTGGCACCTGCGACGACCTCCCGTCTCCGCAGACCACGCCACCCCGCGGCCCGGCGGCGCGACGCTGTGAACGCGCTCTCCGACATCCTCGGCCACCTCTCACCAGCCGCGGCGTACTCGGTGGTGGCCGCCGCCGTCCTGGCCGAGTCGATCCTTCTCGTGGGCGCCTTCGTCCCGACCCTGACCCTGCTCCTGACGGCCGGCGCGCTGGCCCGCACCGGTCACATCGGCCTTCCGCTCGTCATCGCCGCCGCTGCCGGGGCCGTGGTGGCGGGCGACTTCCTCGCCCATCGCACCGGCAGTCACCTCGGTGACCGGCTGCGCGCGGGCCGCGTGGGCCGGCGCGTTCCGGATGCCGCCTGGGGCCGTGCCGAGACGCTGATGACGCGTCACGGCGGCCGAGCGGTCTTCGTGGCCCGATTCCTGCCGGTCCTGCGCACCCTCGCCCCGCACTGTGCGGGCGTGACCCGCCTCCCCTACCGCCGCATCGCCCCGTACAGCGTCGTCGCGGCCGGTGCGTGGGCCACGGTCGAAGCAGGTGCCGGATACGTCGCCGCGACGTCCCTCCAGCGTGTCCTCACGCTGGGCGGCCCCGCCCTCGCCCTGGTCGCTCTGTCGGCGCTCGGAGGTGCGCTGGTGTGGCGAGGGCGCCTCCGGCCCCGCCTCGGCCGTACCGGCGCAAGCGTCCCCGACGCCGGGTCGGAGGGGGCCGACTACTGCATCAGTGGGTGCAACCGGGTCGCCGTGCGTCACGGCGGAGCGAGATCGGGAAGGCCGCGGCGACATCGAGCGGTCGCGGCGGTGTGGTCCGGGTGGTGTGCATGGAGACCGATGCTGCCGGCAGCCTCTGACACCGGGCGGCCGTTCGCCTTCGCGTGGGGACCCACGCGGACCGCCGCCGCCCCCGGTGCCGGGGCTTCCTCCCGCTGTGTCGACCTCCCCACCTGCTGGGTTGCTTTACCAGATGGACACGTATGCTGGCGTCATGAGACGGACGTCCTTCGCGCACTGGCCCTGCTCGATCGCTCGGACCATGGACCTGCTGGGTGACTGGTGGACGCCGCTGGTGCTGCGCGAGGCCGGGTACGGGATCAAGCGCTTCGACGCGTTCCAGGAGTCGCTCGGGATCGCGCGCAACACCCTGACCGACCGGTTGCGGCGCCTCGTGGACGAGGGGCTGATGGAGAAGCGCCCCTACCAGACCGAGCCGGTGCGGTACGACTACGTCCTCACCGAGAAGGGCCGCGACTTCCACACCGTGCTGCTGGCGATGAGCCGCTGGGGAGACCGCTGGCTGGCCGGTGACGAGGGTCCGCCGGTCGTGCTCCACCACGACACGTGCGGCCAGGAGAGCCACGCCGAAGTGGTGTGCGCCGCCTGCGGTGGGCCGATGACCGCCGGCAACACGCGCTCCAGAATGGGGCCGGGCTATCCGCCGCGCCTGGCCGAACGCCCGGACGTCCGGGCGAGGTTCGCCGACTGAGACAAGATCCGCGAGGGCGGCCTCGCTGCTTGACAAGTGAGTCTATCTACACAACTTTAGTGGTCAGAGACGCGGAGGCAGATCCGTACAGGCAGACGCAGACGCAGACGCAGAGACGCAGGGACCCCTTCCCTGCTGTCGGGGTCTGTCGTGGTGACGAGGAGGGCCGGGCCATGGAGTGGACGGGTGCGCGCTACGCGGACAAACCGACGGTCGAGGTGGCGATCTGGATCGCTGCCCCGCCGGACCGGGTGTGGGAGCTGGTCTCCGACATCGAACTGATGCCCCGCCTGAGCCCGGAACTGCGGTCGGTGGACTGGCTCGACGGAAGCACGGGCCCGGCGCTGGGGGCCCGGTTCGTGGGCAGGAGCAAGCACGAGGCGTTCGGTGAATGGGCCACCACCTCCCACATCGTCGGGTACGAACCCCCGACCGTGTTCGCCTGGGCGGTCGAGAACCCCGAACACCCCTCCGCGATGTGGAGGTTCACGCTCGACCCGCAGGACGGCGGCACCCTGCTCCGCCAGTGGATGCAGCTGGGCCCCGGCCGCTCGGGCCTCTCCTTCGCCATCGACCGCATGCCGGACAAGGAGCAGAAGATCGTCTTCGTGCGGATGCGCGAGTTCGAAAGAAACATCGGCACCACCCTCGAACAGATCAAGAAGCTGGCCGAAGAGGCCGGAAAGGTGTGTGGCTGATGCGCACGTCGACCACGGTCGAGGCGTCCACCGGCTGGCCGGAGACGGTGGAGTTCGTCACCGAGGCGGAGAAACTGGGCCTGGACATCTGCTGGGTGGCCGAGGCCTGGGGCGCCGAGGCCCCGTCGCCGCTGGGGTATCTGGCCGCGCGTACGGAACGGATGCTGCTCGGCTCCGCGATCATTCAGCTCTCCACCCGCACACCGATGTCCATCGCCCGGGCCGCGATCACCCTGTCGAACATCTCCGACGGCCGCTTCCTGCTGGGGCTCGGCCCGTCCGGTCCGCAGGTGATCGAGGGTCTCCACGGAGTCCCCTTCGCCCGGCCCCTGTCGCGTATGCGGGAGACGGTCGAGATCGTGCGGCAGGCCGTCGCGGGCGGGAAGATCTCCTACCAGGGCCGGGAGTTCCAGATTCCGCTGCCCGACGGTGAGGGCAAGCCGATGGGCCTGTCGATGCGCGCCGAGCACGACATCCCGATCTACCTGGCGACCCTGTCACCCAAGATGCTGCGCCTGACCGGCGAGATCGCCGACGGATGGCTGGGCACCAGCTTCGTTCCCGAGGGCGCCAAGGAGGCGTACTTCGACCACCTGGACGCGGGCCTTGCCGAGTCGGGGCGGTCGCGCGCCGACTTCGACATCTGCCAGGGCGCGGAGGTGGCCTTCGCGGAGGACGAGGAAGCGCTGCGCGCGATGGTGGGCGGACGCAAGAAGGAACTGGCCTTCAGCCTCGGCGGGATGGGCTCGCGGACGACCAACTTCTACAACAACGCCTACAGCCGCCAAGGATGGGCGCAGATCGCCGCAGAGGTCCGGGAACGCTGGCTGTCCGGAGACCGTGACGGCGCGGCCGGCCTGGTGACCGACGACATGGTGCTGGCCACCACGCTGATCGGCACCGAGGACATGGTCCGGGCGCGGCTGAGGGTATGGCGTGACGCCGGGGTCGACACGGTTCGTCTCTATCCGGCCGGCGGCACCCTGGACGCCCGCCTCACCAACCTCGGCCGGGCCATCGACATGGTCCGCGAGCTGGATGGGGAGACGGCGGCCTAGGGCAGGACAGGGAGCGGGGGAGCGCTGATCGCTGCCGAGCCGGCGGTGTCCGCGGCGCCGGGCCGGGCGGTCGGCCGGTCCGAGCGGTCGGCCGTGGGGGTCAACGGCGGGCGCTCGCCCCGCTGTTCAGCGTACGGCCGAGCAGATGGGCCTCGCGGAGCAGGAGCGCGCCGAGTTCAGGTCTGCGCTCGGCGCGGAACCTGGTCTCCACACCCGTCACGGTCAGTGCCCAGGCGGGCTGTCCCGAGTGGTCGAACACGGCCGCCGCCATGCCCCAGCTGCCCTCCACGACGAGGCCGGGGTTCACGGCGTAGCCGTCGGTCCGGGTCCGCGTGATCCGCTCACGGATCGCGTGCGGGGCGTGTGCCGGCCCCCAGCGGTCGACCAGAACCTTGCGTTCCAGGAAGGCGTCGATCTCGGCGTCGTCGAGGAACGACAGCACCACCAGGCCCGCCGACACCACACCCAGCGGGAAGCGCGCGCCCTCGTGGAGGACGAACGACCGGATCGGGAAGTCCCCGTCCTCGCGCAGCAGGCACACCGTCTCGTCACCGCGCCGGGCCGAGAAGAACGCGCTCTCTCCCGTCGACGCCGCGAGCCGTCGCACGCTCTCGCGTGCGTGGCGGGTGATGTCGTAGCGAATCCCGGCCACCCCGCCCAACAGATACAGCTCGGGGCCGAGGAACCAACGCCCGCTGCGTCGGTCACGGTCGACAAATCCCTCTTCCGCCAACGAGACGAGCAGCCGGTGCGCGGTCGGTCTCGGCAGGCCGGTCGCTCGCGCCAGCTCGACGGTTGCCGCACCGGTCTCGTTGACCGTCGACAGCGCGCGCAGCAGTGCGCCCATCCTGCCGACGAGGTGAGCTGCCGGGGTCGTGTCCACGCACCCCATCGTACGTTCACTCAGTGGACGCCTGGTGCGACTCTCGCTCACCGGCCAACCGGTTTTCGCCCCGGGGTCCGCTGTTCCTTGCCTATGAAGGTCGCACGCCGGTTGACTCGGCCGCTCAGTCAGTGAACGCCCGGGATGTGACGAGGGGGAGAGTTGATCAAGCTGCGCGCGACCGCGGAAGAGGCCCTGGCCGACGTGCTGACCGATGGGATGACGATCGCCGTCGGCGGCTTCGGTCTCTGCGGTGTCCCGTACGACCTCATCGAGGTCGTACGGGACAGCGGAGTCACGGACCTCACCATCGTCTCCAACAACATGGGGGTCGACGGCAAGGCTCTCGGCCTGCTGCTGGAGAACCGTCAGGTGAGCAAGGTGATCGCCTCGTACGTCGGCCAGAACAACCTGTTCGCCGAGCAGTACCTCAACAAGGTGCTCGACGTGGAGTTCTCCCCGCAGGGCACGCTCGCCGAGCGCATGCGCGCGGGCGGCGCCGGAATCCCGGCGTTCTACACGAGGGCCGGGGTGGGCACGTCCGTCGCCGAGGGCAAGCCGCACGCGGAGTTCGACGGACACGTCCACATCCAGGAGCGGGCCATCGTCGCCGACCTCGCCCTCGTGCACGCCCACACCGCCGACCGGGCCGGCAACCTCACGTACCGGGCCTCCGCACGCAACTTCAACCCCCTCGCGGCCATGTGCGGCCGGGTGACCGTGGCCGAGGCCGAGCACCTGGCCGAGGAGTTCATCGACCCCGATCTCGTCACCACCCCCGGCATCTACGTGAGCCGTCTGGCGATCGCACGCGAACGGACCAAGGACATCGAGCAGCGTACGGTCCGCCCCCGCGCGACCGCCGAGACATAGGAGCGACGACCGTGCCCTGGACACGCGACGAGATGGCCGCGATCGCGGCCGCCGAACTCAGCGACGGCGACTACGTGAATCTCGGCATCGGCATTCCCACCCTCGTGGCCAACCACATCCCCGACGGCGTCCGGGTGACGTTGCAGAGCGAGAACGGCATCCTCGGGCTCGGTCCGTTCCCGTGGGAGGGGGAGGAGGACGCCGACCTCATCAACGCGGGCAAGCAGACGGTCACCGTCAACCCCGGTGCGAGCTACTTCGACTCCGCGACCTCCTTCGGCATGATCCGGGGCGGCCGCATCGACATCGCCGTCCTGGGCGCCATGCAGGTGAGCGCGCGGGGTGACCTCGCCAACTGGACCATCCCCGGCGCCCTCGTGAAGGGCATGGGCGGTGCCATGGACCTCGTGGTCGGTGCCCGCCGCATCGTGGTCCTCACCGACCACGTCGCCAAGGACGGCAGCCCGAAGATCGTCGAGGACTGCACACTGCCGCTCACCGCCGCCGGCGTGGTCGACCGCATCATCACCGACCTCGCCACCCTCGACGTGCGCCGGGACGGCCTGCATGTGCGGGCGCTCGCTCCGGGCGTCACCGAGGAGGAGGTCCGGGCCAGGACGGCAGCCCCGGTGCGCGTGCCGGCGTAGTCGGCAGCGGGCTGGGCCGGCCGCCCGGTCGCCCAGCCGCCCCCGGTCAGTCGGTCCGGTGACGCGCAGCGGGGCGAATCGTCCGCACGGCCGCCACCGGGTCGAAGTCGTCGACGAGCTTCTCGGTGGCCACCGCGAGGAGACGGCCCGGGGGATCACCACCCAGCAGTGCGCTCACGTACTCCAGGGCCTCGGCAGGCGACAGCCCCGGCAGCCTCCGGCGCAGTGTCCGTACCGCCTGCATGCGTCCGCGCGCAGCGGCGACTTCGCGTACGTCGTCGTGGAGATCGTCCACCGCCGTGCGCACCGGCAGCCCGCGTATCCGGGCCCGGTAGTCGGCCTCCCATTCCCCGGACTTCGCCGCGACGACGCCGATCTGGTGCAGTGCCCCGTCGACGCGATCGACCAGGTACGGGCCGTTGCCGATCAGCATGGACGCGGTGTTCCGTGTGCGTACGAACTCCTCGGACTGCCAGGAGACGATCCACGCCAACTCGTGCTCCCTGACACGGACCACCGCCATACGCATCGCCCTGTCGTCGGCGGCCAGCCACTCCCGATAGTCACGCGATAACTGCTCTTCGACCACGCGAACCGCGGCTTCTCGGTCGATCACGTGTGCAGCATCCCGTACGGGTGTGTGCCTCGGCCAGTGGATTGTCCGGCCCGGGCAGGCTCCTCCGAGGACTGCCGGGCCGGAACACCGTAGGCGTTGGATTCCGCCGGATGACGGCCGTGGTGACTCGGCGAGGACCGGGCACGGGCGCGGAGATGACGCATGTCAGGCCGATAAACCGCATCGCACTGATTGTCACCGCTTCGAGGTAAGCATCTCGTCCACCCGGTGGTTGCGGCCGGTCAGGGGGCTAGGTTTTTGCAGGTGGACGGATTCCCGTGATCCTCTCGCCCGTTGCCCACTCCTCCCTGTCTCCCGGTCGGCGTACCCGTGTGCGCCCGACGGCCCGTCGCGCAAGGAGAAAGACCCCCGATGTCCGTCGACAACGTCCCGGAAACTCGGACCACCCCCGACGCGCCGCAGCAGTCCCTGAGTACTGCCGCCGCCCGCAATCTCGCCACCACCACCAAGTCCGCCCCGCAGATGCAGGAGATCACCTCCCGCTGGTTGCTGCGGATGCTGCCCTGGGTGGAGGCCGAGGGCGGCGCCTACCGGGTCAACCGAAGACTGCGCCACACCCTGGGCGACGGGCGGATCGAGTTCGTCCAGGAGGGGGCCACGGTCCGGGTGATCCCCCAAAAGCTCGGTGAACTGGCCCTGCTGCGCGGGTTCGAGGACACGGGCATCCTCACCGCCCTCGCCGACCGCTGCGCGCAGCGGGACTTCGCGGCGGGCGAAGTCCTCGTGGAACGCGGCAGTCCCGCGGACCGGATCCATCTGATCGCCCATGGCCGGGTCAGCCGGACCTCCGAGGGCAAGTACGGCGGAGAGGACACCATCGCGGTGCTCGCGGACGGCGAGCACTTCGGTGCGAACGCACTGACGGAGCCCGCCGCGCACCACGACTGCACGGTCACCGCCGAGACCTGCGGCACCCTCCTCACCCTCTCCCGTGCCGACCTCCTCGCGGTCCAGGGCTCCGCGCCACGCCTCCAGGCCCACCTCGACGCGGTCGGCTCCCGTGTGCGGCGGCGGCAGAACAAGCACGGTGAGGCCGAGATCGCCGTGTCGGCCGGCCACGTCGGCGAACCCGAACTGCCAGGCACCTTCGTCGACTACGAACCGGCACCACGCGAGTACGAGCTCTCCGTCGCGCAGACCGTCCTGAGAATCCACACCCGGGTCGCCGACCTCTACAACGGGCCGATGGACCAGAGCGAGGAGCAACTCCGGCTCGCCGTCGAGGCCTTGCGCGAGCGGCAGGAACACGAGCTGGTCAACAACCGAGAGTTCGGGCTGCTGCACAGTGCCGACTTCAAGCAGCGGATCCAGCCCCGGCTCGGCCCCCCGACCCCGGACGACATGGACGATCTGCTCTGCCGCCGCCGCGGCACCAAACTGTTCCTCGCCCACCCCAGAACCATCGCCGCCATCGGACGCGGCCTCAACGCCTGTGGTCTCCGCCCTGACCAGGTCGACGTCGACGGGCACTCCGTCCCCGCCTGGCGCGGAGTCCCCATCCTCCCCTGCGACAAGATTCCGATCAGCAGGGAGCAGACCAGCTCGATCATCGCGATGCGCACCGGCGAAAAGAACCAGGGCGTCATCGGTCTGCGACGCACAGGCCTGCAGGACGAGTACGAACCGGGGCTCTCCGTGCGGTTCATGGGCATCAACGAACAGGCGGTCATCTCCTACCTCGTCAGCACCTACTTCTCCGCCGCGGTGCTCCTGCCCGACGCCGTCGGCGTGCTGGAGAACGTGCGGATCGCTCCCGGACCGCGTTGAAGCCCTGATCCGTCGCAGATCCACGCCTGACACGCACGCTCCGCGCACTCCGGAGCGCTCACCCCGCCGCAACAAGGAGCCCCCGACGATGCCCACTTCCGGGCCCCTCGGATCGTTCACCCCTGAGCAGGGGCAGCCGACGCCCCCCACAGCCGTGCCGGACGCGGCAACGCCGACGGCCCCGGACCACCGTCCGGTGACAGCGACCGCCTCCGGCTTTCTGGCAGCACTGCACCCGCCGGTCGCGATCCCCGCCCCACCACCGCCGGCGCCCCCGCCGCCACCGCCCCTGGAGCCCGCCACCGCCGTACGGGACACGCCCGCCACCGCCGGGGACACGCCTGACACGACCGCGACCCGCTCCGCCCTCCAGCGGATCCTGCGCGGACCGACCGGACCGGGCACGGCCTCACTCGCCGTCGCCGGCCGGTACGAACCCCCGCTCCCGAGTCCGGTGCCCACGGCCCCCGCCGAGCCCGCCGCGGGGCGAGCCGTCCCCGGCCTCTACCACCACCCCGTCCCGGAGCCCGACCCCGTGCGCGTCGAGGAGGTGAGCCGCCGGATCAAATGCTGGGCCGAGGACGAGGTCCAGCTCTATCCGAAGGAGTGGGAAGGGCAGTTCGACGGCTTTTCCGTCGGCCGCTACATGGTCGCTTGCCACCCCGACGCCCCGACGATCGACCATCTGATGCTCGCCAC
This sequence comes from Streptomyces sp. NPDC002324, assembly GCF_053593335.1. NCBI lineage: Bacteria > Bacillati > Actinomycetota > Actinomycetes > Kitasatosporales > Streptomycetaceae > Streptomyces > Streptomyces sp. NPDC002324. The sequence continues at coordinate 8,732 of NZ_JBSFCF010000015.1, read as the reverse complement.
GCGGCTGATGGTCGCGGAGAACGCGGTGGACGACTGCTACTGCGAGGACCACGGCGGGTCACCCGTCGGTCTCGGCGGGCGCCTCCTTCTCGCGCACACCGCGCTCGACCACTTCCACACCACCGCGGAGTACACGCCGGCCTGGCAGGAGTCCCTCGCGTCGGACGCCCCGCGCCGGGCGTACCGCAGCGCGATGGACTACTTCGTCGGCGCGGCCACACCGTCCCAGTCCGACCGCTACCGGCACGACATGGCCCGGCTGCACCTGGGCTATCTCGCCGAGGCCGCCTGGGCACAGACCGGTCACGTCCCGGAGGTGTGGGAGTACCTGGCCATGCGCCAGTTCAACAACTTCCGCCCCTGCCCCACGATCACCGACACCGTCGGCGGCTACGAACTGCCCGCGGACCTCCACGCCCGGCCGGACATGCAACGGGTCATCGCCCTGGCCGGCAACGCGACCACCATCGTCAACGACCTCTACTCGTACACCAAGGAACTCGACAGCCCGGGCCACCACCTGAACCTGCCGGTGGTGATCGCGGAGCGGGAGCGGCTCTCCGAGCGCGACGCCTATCTGAAGGCCGTCGAAGTCCACAACGAACTCCAGCACGCCTTCGAGGCCGCCGCTGCCGACCTCGCGGAGGCCTGTCCCCTGCCCACCGTGCTGCGCTTCCTCAGGGGCGTGGCCGCCTGGGTCGACGGCAACCACGACTGGCACCGCACCAATACCTACCGCTACACCCTGCCCGATTTCTGGTAAAGAACGGATATCCCTGTGACCACTGAAACGCCCTCCACCTCCACCGCCACCGTGAAGATCCCGGCGCCGGCGACCCCCTATCAGGGGGACATCGCCCGCTACTGGAACAACGAGGCGCGGCCCGTCAACCTCCGCCTCGGTGACGTGGACGGGCTCTACCACCACCACTACGGCATCGGCGACGTGGACCACGCCGCGCTCGGCGACCCGGCGGACAGCGAGTACGAGAAGAAGCTCGTCGCGGAGCTGCACCGGCTGGAGTCGGCCCAGGCGGAATTCCTCATGGACCACCTCGGCCCCGTCGCTCCGGACGACACCCTCGTCGACGCCGGCTGCGGGCGCGGCGGATCCATGGTCATGGCCCACCGCCGCTTCGGCTGCGCGGTCGAGGGCGTCACCCTGTCCGCCACCCAGGCCGAGTTCGGCAACAACCGCGCGCGGGAACTGCGTATCCAGGACCGCGTCCGCTCCCGCGTGTGCAACATGCTCGACACGCCCTTCGACAAGGGCAGCATCACGGCCTCGTGGAACAACGAGTCGACCATGTACGTCGACCTGCACGACCTGTTCGCCGAGCACTCCCGCTTCCTGAAGGTGGGCGGCCGGTACGTGACCATCACCGGCTGCTGGAACCCCCGCTACGGCCAGCCGTCGAAGTGGGTCTCCCAGATCAACGCCCACTTCGAGTGCAACATCCACTCGCGCCGCGAGTATCTGCGCGCCATGGCCGACAACAGGCTCGTGCCGCAGACCATCGTCGACCTGACCCCGGACACCCTGCCCTACTGGGAACTGCGGGCGACGTCGTCGCTGGTCACCGGAATCGAAGAGGCGTTCATCGAGTCGTACCGGGACGGCTCCTTCCAGTACGTCCTGATCGCGGCCGACCGCGTGTGACCATGCCCTCGCGCGGCCGGGCCGCCGGTCGGCGGCCCCTCGCACGACAGTGATGCCGGTGCGCTGCCCGGTCACCGGCGACACCCCGTGCGCGGGGGTGTCGCCGGTGCCTTGCGGCGGACCAGGAGGGTCAGGGGCGCGTTGACGCGGTCACCCGAAGGCGGGTGCGTTGTCCCGTGCCCAGTCGGCGAAGGTACGCGCGGGCCGGCCCAGCAGGGCTTCCACGGTATCGGTCCTGGGTCCTGGCCGGAGGGCGTAGTCCGCCAGGGAGCCGAGGAGGCGGTCGGGGATCTCCTCGGGCAGCCCCTGCGCGAGCATGCCCTGACGTACGCGCTCGGGCGGGAGTTCCTGGAAGGACAGTTTCCTGCCGAGTGCGAGTCATCCGCCTCGACGGCGACACCGCGGTCGGGCGCGCGTACGTCCAGGAGTTCGGACGGATGCGGGACGGCGGCTCACATCTCGACTACGCCGTCTATCACGACCGTTACCGGCGTACCGGGGTGGACGTTCTGCACGAAGAACTCCCAGAGCCCCTGCACCCACTCGATCCCCGAGCGGATCTCCTGCCTGCCCACGAACTCCCTGTCGATGTGTGGCCACCGCATGCTGCCCTCGGGCGTGAACAGTGAGGCGGCGCGGTCGTAGTCGCGCATCATCACCGCGTCGGTGATCTCGGCGCGCAGCGCCTCGATCTCGAAGCGGTCGACGACCGCGTGAAAGTCGCTCATCGTGCCTCCCGAGTTGTCTCTCGCCCGCTCTCCGGGCGATGTGTTCATCATCGGCGCAGGTCAGGGGCGTAACAAGGGAGAGTTCGCTGGGCTACTCATAACTCGGGGGGTTATGTATGGAGCTACGTGACATCGAGATCTTCCTGACGCTGGCGGAAGAACTGCACTTCGGCCGCACCGCCGAACAGCTGCATGTCTCCCAGGCCCGTGTCAGTCAGGCCGTCCGTCAGCAGGAACGCCGCCTCGGCGTGACCCTGTTCGACCGCACCAGCCGTCGCGTGACCCTGACCCCCGTGGGCCGGCGTCTGCGCGAAGACCTCCAGCAGGCCCTCGACCTCCTCCACGCAGGACTCGCCCGTGCCCAGGAAGCCGGTCGGCACGCGGACCGGACGCTGCGACTGGGCGTCTTCGGTCATGCCGGACACGAACTACTGCCTCTGGTCGACGCGTTCCGCGCCCGCCACCCGCAATGCACCCTCCAGTTCGGCGAGATCAACGCCAACAACGTGTTCACCGCCCTGCGCGCGGGCACACACGACGCGCATGTGCTTGTGGCTGCCCGTCGCGGAACCGGACCTCACCGTGGGCCCCACGGTGCTCACCGGCGGCCGCGTGCTGGCCGTGTCCGCCGACCACCCGCTCGCGGAGCGCGGCGCCGCGTCCCTGGAGGACCTCGCCGACAACCATGTCGTCGACCTCGGCCCCGACGCCCCCGCGTACTGGGTCGCCTCCATGGTCCCCACCCGCACACCGCTCGGCCGCCGCGTTCCCCGCGGGCCCGCCGCGCGGACCTTCCACGAGATCCTCTCCCTGCTCGCCGCCGGGCGCTGCGTCCACCCGCTGGGCGAAGTCGCCGCCCGCTACAACAAGCCGCCCGGCATCGTCTTCGTGCCCCTGCACGACGCGCCCACCCTCGAATGAGCCCTCACCTGGCGCACCACGGCCGACAGCCCCACCCTGCGCGCACTGGCCCGGACCGCCGCCGACCTCGGCCCCGTCACCCTGTGACGGCGCCGACGGAGGAGTTATCGACGACGCGGTGACGGCGCTGCGCATGATCAAGGCAGCCCAGCACCCTTGCTCTCAGCCCTGCGGTTCTCCGGCGCGGACCAGGCCGGCCTCGTAGGCGATCACGACGAGCTGGGCACGGTCGCGGGCGCCGAGGTCGGCCATGGCCCGGTTGGCGTGGGTTTGACGGTGACCGGGGTGACGAAGAGACGTTCGGCGATCTCGGCGTTGGACAGGCCGGTGCCCACGAGGGTGAGGACCTCGCGTCGTCGGCCGTCCGCAGACACTTGTGTCTACCGCGATCGCAGCAGGACCCGCCCCTTGAGCGAGACCGTCGACTGCGGCGAGGGGTGGTCACGGTGCGCTGTGCGGGTACCGTGCGCCGGGTGGTCTCCGTGGTGTTCCCGGGTCGATCGCACAAGCTCCTGGGCCTTCCTTACGCAACACGAGTGAATCTGCCGGCATTGGGGCTCGGTTCCGCTGTGGGTTCCGTACGGTCTGCGTACGGAACCGGCGGCCGGAGCAGAGGCCCTGACGGCGGACAGCGCACGAAGGGGCAACTGCATGTCGAGGTCGGGGGAGTAGCCGGACGTGCGCAAGGTCCGGATGAGGCACCGCAGTTGGAGCAGCGTGGCTTTCTGTGGCGTGGTCGGTGCGGCAGGTGTCGTCGGAGCAGCGCCGACTGCTCCCGGTGATGCGCGGGCTGGAGGCTGGGGTTGCGGGTGATGTCCTTCGGACCGGCCGTCGGCTGCTGGGTGTTGACGATCTCCCTGCTGCTGCGTGTCCGGGGTGCGCGTGGGCGAGCGCGGACGCGGCTGTGGTTGGTGGCGGGCTCCGCTGCCGCCGGGGGTGTCTATCGGGCCGCACTCGCCGCGCTGCCGACGCAACCGGCGCATGCATCGGACGCGGCCGGGCCGGCCGGCTTGACGGTGGTCGCGGGGGTGACGATCACAGTGGGGCTGGGGACGGCCGGTCTGGTGGCGGCGGCCGATGCCGGTTCGGGCTGGCGGACCTGGTTGCGGCGCGTGCTCGACGGTGCCGTCATGGCCGGGGCGGCGTTCATGGCGGGCTGGGTGCTCCTGGGCCGGTCGGAGGAGGGCTGGCGGGCGGGGACGGGAATGCTCGGCGTCCTGTGGGCCTCGGAGGTCGTCTTCCTCGGATTTCTGCTCGCTCTGCGTCGTCTCGTACGCGCCGACCAGCAGGCGACTGTCTGGGCGGCGATCGTAGGAGTGTCCCTCCTCGTGATCGGCGACAGTCTGCCGCTGTCGACGGGTGGCCCGGGTGGCGACGAGGCGATGTCGTTCCGGCCTGCGGACGTCTTCGTCACCGCGGGACTGCTGATCGTCGCCGTCGGTCCCTGGGTGCCCGGCGGGGCGAGCGTCCTGGCCGCCGGACGGCCGGCGCTGCGATCGGGAATGGAGGGGGCCGCGGCGTTCGTTCCGCTGACCGTCTGCACGGTCACGGCGCTCGGGTACGTCCTGGCGCCCTCCGCCGGCGACCCTGTGCCCTTGTTGGTCGGCGCGGTGGCGCTGCTGGGGCTGTGGGCCCGTCAGATCTGCCTGCCGAGCGAGGCGCAGGCGCGGGACGACTGAGCGACGGGGCCCCGGCCTGTCGGTTGGATCGAGCCGCCCGGTATCCGCGCCGGGACGTGATCGGGTGTTTTGTCATCGCGCTGGGCCCTGCCCGTGAGGTGATCTCCGCCTCACGGGCAACCTCCTCGGCCCATACGGCATCTTGATCGGCAACAGATGAAGCCGAAGCCCCCGGGGCACCGTTCATCTCCGACGCTGTATGCACGCCATGTATACACAGTGTGTATACATGGCGTGCAGAGATCGCATGTGGACGACACGCAGTGACAGCATGCGACCGGACCGAAAGGCAACCATGTACGGCAAGGCGTTCGCCCCCGAATACCAGGGCGCCCTGACCACCCTGTCCGTGAACTCCTCGCTCACCGAGGTACTGGCGGCCGGCACCCGGCAGTTGAGAGAGGCCGAGAGTGCCGGGGAGCACGGCGAGGCGGCGCGCTCCGGGCTGGCGGTGGCCGAGGCGCACCGACGGCTGGGACAGATCGGCGAGGCCGACCAGGCGTGGAAGGCGAGTTACCGGGCGGCCAGAGCGGTGGGAGACCTGGGGGCGATGGCCTGGGCGCTGTGGAGCGGCGGCACCCTGGCCCGGCAGCGAGGCTCCTTCCCGCTGGCCCGGCGCCTCCTCGGCCTCGCGGCCGGACTGGGCGAACAGGGCGGTGATGTCGTCGTGCGCGGCTACTCCCTCGCGGGGCTGGCCGAGACCGGCAGGATCCAGGGCGACTACGAGGCCGTCGCCCGGCTGCACGAGCAGCTGCTGGCCGAGGCCCGACGGCGCGGCGAGGCACGGCACACGGTGTGGGCGCTGGAGGGCATCGCCCAGATCCACCGCCAACGGGGGGCGTACGACAGCGCGTACGCGCTGTTCGAGGAGGCGGCCCAGATAGCCGCGGGCGCCGACGACCGGCGCGGCCACGCCTGGGCGCTGCGCGGGCTCGCCGACATCGTCTCGGCACGGGACGGGGACGTCGAGCGGGCACTCGCCCTGCTGTCGGAGGCGGAGACCACCTGCCGGGCGATGCGCCTGTCCAGCGCGCTGGCCTACAACCACAAGATGCGCGGCAACGTGTACTACCGGGCCGGGCGTCACGCCGAGGCGCGGGACACCTACGAGCTGGCACTGGCCGAGTTCCGCGAGATGAGCGAGCCCCGCGGACAGGCCCTGGCCCGGCTGGGGCTCGCCAAGTCACTCGCCCGACTGGGCCGTGACCACGACGAGACCGCCGCCGAACTCGCCTCGCTGGCAACGGAACTGGAGCGGATCGGGCTGCGGCACGCGCGGGAGATGGTGGCGCGGGCGCACGACGAACTCGGGGTGCGGACCCTTCGGCAGGCCGGCGTCCGGGTGGAGGCCGCACGGTGACGACGCTCTCCACGGCACTACGGGCGCCGGTCGACGTCCCCCTCGTCCTGGAACGCTGCCGTGAGGTGGTGCGGCCCGCGCTGCGGGAGGCGGTCGGGCGAACGCACCCCTGGGTGGGTGAGATGGCGGCGTACTCGTTCGGCTGGTGCGAGGTCGGCGGCGCTCCCGCTGCCGCGTCCGGCGGCAAGGGCGTGCGGCAGGCCCTGGCCGTGCTCGGCGCCGAGGCGGTGGGCGCCCCCGCCCGGGCCGGGGTGCCCGCGGCGGTCGCGGTGGAACTGGTGCACGCCTTCTCGCTGCTCCACGACGACATCATGGACGGCGACACGTCCCGGCGGCGACGCCCCGCGGTCTGGAAGGCGTACGGCACCGGGCCCGCGGTTCTCGCGGGCGACGCCCTCTTCGCGCTGGCCGTCGAGACGCTCGCTGCCACGGAGGCGGGTGCGCCCGGGCTGCGGACGCTGTCGGCGGCGCTCGGTGATCTGGTGCGCGGCCAGGCGGACGACCTGCTGTTCGCCGCACGCCCCTGGACGGGGCCGGAGCGGGTACGGCCCGCGGAGTACCGGGCCATGGCCGAGCGGAAGACCGGCGCGCTGCTGGGCTGCGCGGCAGCGCTCGGCGCCCAGCTCGGCGGCGGCCCGCCGGCCGCGGTCGCCGCTCTCGACCGGGCGGGCCGCCGTCTCGGCCTTGCCTTCCAGATCGTCGACGACGTGCTGGGCATCTGGGGCGACCCCGAGGTCACCGGCAAACCCGTGCACGGCGATCTCCGCGAGCGCAAGAAGACCTTCCCCGTCCTGGCCGCGCTCGACTCCGCGTCCCCCGACGCGCGACGCCTGGCCGCGCTGCTGACGTCGGGAGCGGACCCGCGGGAGGCGGCCGTACTCGTCGAGGCGGCGGGGGGCCGGGCGGCGGCACTGGACGAGGCACGCCATCACATCGCGGCGGCGGAGACCGCGCTGGCGGACATCTCGCTGCGGGGCACGGCCGTCGACGAACTGCGCGCAGTGTCAGCGTTCCTTCTGCGGCGCGACGTCTGAGGGCTCCGAGGGCGGGGTGAGCGTGTCCCGGGGCCGTTGCGGACTTCCGCCGGCCTCGGGGCCGCCGAGCACTCCCTCCCCGACGGGGGCGCCGACCCCGGGTCGGCTGTTCGATCAGTATGACCTTGCCAGAGTGGTGCGTATCGAACATAAGGCCCTGATGCGGTGTATCGGCCCTCGACAGCCTATGGGGGAATTCGTCATCCCACTGCGCGCCTGCCTCCGTGATCCTATGCTGACGCCGAGGGGTGGACACGAGCTGGGGGGATGCCTGATGAGAGCGGTTGGCAAGAATCCGTCAGTAGTGAAGTCCGGTGTCAAGCGGCTCTTGGGGCGCGCTGGATTCGACATCGTGCGCAGCACCAACAACCTGGGTGGAGTCGACGACTTCATACCGTTCGAAGCGACGATGCGTGCTGCGCGGGCGTCGGGCATGTCGATCGGCGACCACATCGACGCGGTCATGAACGGGACACCTGGCGCCACCCAGTCCACCATCGACGAACTCCGCGCACACGGCGTCTTCGCCGACAAGCCGGGCACGGTGCTGGAGATAGGTCCCGGGTCCGGTCGGTATCTGGAGAAGACGCTGAAGGAGTGTGCACCGGACCGCTACGAGATCTATGAGACGGCGGAGCCCTGGGCCAACTACCTGGTGGAGACATTCGGCGTGGTCGCCCAGCCGACCGCAGGATCCAGTCTCGCCCCGACACCCGACGGCAGTGTCGACCTCGTGCAGGCCCACAAGGTCTTCAACACCGTGACCTTCCTGTGCGCCTCCCGCTACTTCCTGGAGATGGCACGCGTCACGCGGCCGGGTGGTCGCATCGTCTTCGACGTCATGACAGAGAGGTGTCTGGACCCGGCCGCGGTACGCGCCTGGGCGTCGGAAGGTGGCGCGGGGCACGGCTCCTACCCGGCCGCGATGCCGCGCCAGACATGCGTGGACCTCTTCGAGACGCTCGACTGCAGCCTGGAGGCCGGCTTTCTGGCGCCCATGGGCGTCGGCTCCACGGAGGTCCTCGTCTTCGCGAAGAGGGCCTGACCGCCGCCCTGCCGGCGACCCCCGGAAGGCGTCGTTTGCCGATCCACGGGCGCACGGGGTGCGATCTGGCCGAGCCGAGAGCACGTTCCGGCACGCCATGGGGTGCGGATACGGGCGCGTGTGTGGGGCCGTCCGGGTGGTGCTCACCGCGTGCTCACCGCGTTCTGTGCCACCGCTCATGAGCGGCCGACCGGTCGCCGCTCATGAGCGGGGACCGGTGGGGGCCGGGGGTGGGGGGGGGGGGGGGGAGGGTGGTGGGGGGGGCGCCGCCCGGGGGTGGGGAGAGGGCCCCACGGGGATACACT
>NZ_JBSFCF010000014.1:94848-195455 GCF_053593335.1 Streptomyces sp. NPDC002324 | reverse complement strand
GCGGGCCCGGGGCGCCGCGCTGTGGCAACCCTACTCCTCTTCGCACCAGCGCGCCGTCGTCGGCCCTCACCAGTCCAGCAGCTCGTCCTCCCCGTCCCGGTCCTCCGCGTCCGCGTCGTCGCCCAGGGCCTCGGCCACCGCCGCGACCACCCGCGGATCGAGCATGGTGCGCGCGGCCGTGTCGCGTGTGCCTCCGAAGCCGGCGTCGCTCACCGCGACGCTGACGACGTAGCCGCCGTCCACGGAGAAGGTGCGGAACTGCCATTCGACACCCGTGCCCGGTGCCCCGTCCGGGGCCAGGACCCGCGCGGGCCGGCCGTCGCCGCTGAAGCCGAAGTCGGTGAAGCGGAACCGCAGCCCTTGCCCGATGGCCTTGCTGTAGGCCTCCTTCAGGGTCCACATGCGCACCAGCGCCGCGCCCCGCCGCTGCGCCGGAAGCCTCTCCAGGACGGTCAGTTCGTGCGGCGTGCAGACGTGGCGGTGCAGCCCGCGCGTGTAGAGCGGACGGTCCGCCCGCTCGGCGTCCACCCCGATCAGCCCCTTGGTGGCGAGCCCGATGAGCAGCAGGTCCTCGGTGTGGCTGAGGCTGATGTCCACCGCGTCGTAGCCCCGCAGATAGGGCCGGCCGGTGGGGCCGTAGCCGAGTTCGACGGCCTGCGGGGGCACGCGCAGCGCCACCGCGGCGGCGAACTTCAGCAGCACCCGGGAAGCGGCGAACCTCGTCCGCACGTCCGGGTGCGTCATCTCCAGGTAGCGGTCCCAGTCCCTTCCCAGCAAGGCGCGCAGCCGCGGACCGCCCGCCCGGTCCGGCCGCCAGTCGGCGAGCCGGGCGTGCAACACCGCGACCTCGTGCTTCTCCAGGTCCGCGCGCACCTGGTCCCAGGCTCCGTCACGACCGGAGATCCGCACCGGCTCCCCGAGCGATGGGCTGGGTGCCGTCGTCCTCCGCGCCGTCATCGAAGCCCTCCATTTCCTGCTTGAGATCACCGAGTACGTCGGCGGCGGCTCCGCCGTCGAGGATCCGGTGGTCGAAGGTGAGTCCGAGCCGCATCACCGGGGCGATCGCGAGCCGCCCGTCCCTGACGACCGGCCGGTCGACGACGCGGCCCGCGCACAGGGTGACGGCGGTGCCCCCGCTGGAGTGGAAGCCGTCGACGGGGCGGTGGCCCAGCGAGCTGACGGCCACGGTGCCGAAGACGCCCGGCCGTCCGGCGGGGTCGCGCGTCGCGGCGGCGAAGGCCAGCCGCCCGAGCGGCACCGGCAGCCGGCCGAGCAGCCGGACACCGCGGAACTCGGCCAGCTGTTCGGTGCCGGGTCCGCGGTAGCGGTCCACGCGCCGCTGGATCTCGTCCAGGCCGGCGCGTTCCAGGGCGGGCAGCAGCGCGGAGAGCACGGTCCGTTCCCCGTCCACGGTGCGGTCCAGCGCCAGCTTGGCGGTGACCTCCGTGAACCGCAGGGTCCTCGGTCCGCGCAGCCCGAACAGCCGCGCCGGGGCGAGTGCCGCGTTGGCCTCCGGGTGCCGGTGCAGCACCCGGCCGGTGGCGTGCAGCAGATAGGTGACGACCGAGTAGCGCCGCCCGGCGGCCCGCGCCGCCGCGCGATGGGCCTCGATCCGGGTCATGTCGATGTCGGTGTCGAGGTGGACGGGCCGCTGCCGGGCGGCGTGTTCCAGGAAGTACAGGGTGTGCCTGCGCCGGCGCTCGGGGTGCGCCCGGGCGGGGGCCGGCGGGTTCCCGCTGGCCCCGGAACCGGTCACGGCCGGGCCGCCAGCTGGTAGATCTCGCCGAGGCTGCGGGCCTCCAGCAGCCGGCCCACGGGCAGCGAGCGGCCGGCGGCCTGTTCCAGGGCGGTGACCAGTTTCAGCAGGTACAGCGAGTCCCATTCGGGCAGCTGGTCCAGGTCGGCGGAGACCTGGTACTCCTCCAGCGGCATCCCGAGCTCGTCCCTGACGAGGCGGACGAAATCGTCGATGGTGTGCATGCGTACGGCCCTCCGGGGCGGGTGTGTGACGGGGCGGGTTCGTGGGGGACGGTGTGTGGGGGACGGTGTGTGGGGGACGGTCAGATTTTTTCGAGGGCGAAACCGGACTTGATCCACTTGCTGGACTCGACGGCGACCGCCAGCGCGCGCTGCCCCTGGCCGATCTTCTCCAGCAGCGCCTCCAGCTGGAGGAAGGGCAGGGCGTTGCCGTTGTTCCCGGTGTCCGCGACGCAGGACACCTCGACGGCGCCGGGCAGGCCGAGTTCCTCCGCGATCCGCCGCGTCATACGGCCGGACAGCTGCGGCGGGAGCAGGAAGTCGACCTGTTCGGGGGTCCAGTCGAGGTCCTCCAGCAGCTCCCAGAGGATCTCCACGGCCATGACGGGGACGGACTCCTCGATGGCCTTGTAGTCCTCGCGTACCGCCTGCCGGTCCTCGTGGCGGTCGGCGAGCCCGAACCAGTCGATGATCTGGCCGGGCTCCCGGCCGAGGCCGGTGAACCGGTTGAGGACGTTGCGCAGGGCCAGGCGCTGTCCGCGCGGCTCCGAGGTGACCACGGCGGCGCCCGCTCCGTCGCCGAACAGCACGTAGTTGACGAGGTCGCTGGGGGCGGCCGCGGACAGGTCCCGGTTCAGGTCGAGGTGCTTGCTGCAGACGTCGCCGCCGATCACCAGGCCCGCCGTGTGTCCCCCGCCGGTGACCAGGGTGTGGCCGAGCTGGAGGGCCTGTACGGCGCCGGCGCAGCCGGACTGGAGCTGGTAGGTGGGGATCTGGTCCAGGCCGAGCTGGTCGGCGACGTGGTTGACGGTGGCCGGCATGAGGTGGTCCGGGGTCGCGGTGCCCATGACCACGAAGTCGATCTCGTGCAGGTCGAGACCGGACGCGCCGAGCGCCCGTTCGGCGGCTCGGGCGCACAGGTCGGCGAGCGACCAGCGCACCTCGCCGGTCTCCAGGTCCCGGGCGAAGTGCCGGGTCCGGGTGCCGATGAACACGTCGATCCACTCTTCGTTGACGCCGAGCGTCCTCGCCAGCGCCGCGTTGTCGACCGGGTCGCCCGGCAGCGCGGTGCCGACCGCGGCGAGGTAGGAGACCGGCCCGCCGGGAGCGGAGCCGTGCTGGGTGGGGTGTTCCGACTGCATACGAGCGGTCCTTCCTTGGAGTCCGTCACGGTGCGACGCCCTTGCCGTGACCACGGGGTGGTTACGCGACGGCCGAACCGGCGCGGTCCTGGAGGTAGTCGGCGAGGTCACCGACCGAGGACAGCCGGGGGAGCAGGTCCTGCACGCTGATCGTCTCCAGGCCGTCCAGCCGTTCCTGGAGCCGGTCCTTGAGCTCCATGATCATCACCGAGTCGAAGCCCAGGTCCTCGTAGAGCAGGGACTGCCGCGAGACCTCGTCCGTGGCGTAGCCGCCCACCTCCGCGACGGCCTCGATGACGGCGCGCGCCACCGGGGTCGCCGACGCGTCCTCCGCGGCGGTGGGCAGCACGGCGGTGAGGACGGCACCGTGCGCGGCCGGCTGCTCCCGGGGGTGCGGCGAGCCGGTGTCCGCGCGGTCGGGTACGACGCTGAGGTCGGCCGCCGGAGCGGCCCGTACGGCGGTGCGGGTCCAGAACCGGTGGGCGTCGGAGAACGCGTAGGGGGCGAGCCGCTGCGGCTGCCGCTCCTCCTGCGGGTAGACGGCGTCCCAGTGGGGGTCGAGTCCGCTGCGGAAGAGTTCGGCCAGCGCCTCGGCGAACGTACGGCCGTCGGCGTCCTCGCCCGACACGGGGGCCACGGCGTGCACCCCGGCACCGGCGGCGGAGCGCAGGGAGCGCGCCATGCCGCTGAGCACCGGGCGGGGGCCGACCTCCACGAGATGGGTGGGGCCCGCCTCCAGCAGCCGGGTCATCGCGTCACCGAACAGCACGGGGGCGCCGATGTGTTCGGTCCAGTACTTGGCGTCCATCGGCTCCGCCTCCAGGAGCCGCCCGCGCACGGTGGAGTACACCGGGAGCTTCGGTACTCCGCCGCCGATCTCGTCCGCGAGCGCGGCGAACCGGTCCAGCATCGGATCCATCAGCGGCGAGTGGAAGGCGTGCGAGACCTCCAGGCGGCGGGTCCTGACGTTCCGTCGGGTCAGCCGGTCGTCGATCCGTCCCAGTGCCGCCAGGTCCCCGGAGAGCACGGTGGCCCGGGGGCCGTTGACCGCGCCGACCCCCACCAGGGGTTCGGCGGCGACGAGTTCGGCCAGCTCCGCGAGCGGCGCCCGTACGGCGAGCATGCCGCCGCCCTCGGGCAGCCGCTCCATCAGGGCGCCCCGGGCGGCGATCAGCCGGGCGGCCTGCTCCAGCGGGAAGACCTCGGCCAGCACGGCGGCGGCGTACTCGCCGACGCTGTGCCCGAGCAGCAGCGCGGGCGGCACCCCGAGTTCGCCGAGACTCGCCGCCACGGCGTACTCGACGGCGAACAGGGCGGGCTGGGCCCAGCCGGTGCGGTGCACGGCCTCGTCGCCGGCGAGCAGCAGGTCGCGCACCGAGCCGCCGACGTGCGGGGCGAGCGCCTCGTCGGCCTCGTTGAGGAACCTGCGGTACAGCGGCGACTGCAGATACAGCCGCGCGGTCATCGCCGGGTACTGCGAGCCCTGGCCGGTGAACAGCAGCGCCACCTGGGGCCTGCCCGCCGTGTTGCCGACGAGCCGAGCGAGCAGGTCGTCGTCGCCGGCGGCCTCGCGCAGCGTCGTGACCAGTTCGCCGGTGTCCCGGGCGGGCACCGCGAAGCGGTAGCGGTGGCCCGTCTTGGTGCGGTTGCTGCTCCAGGACAGCGGGCCCGCCGGCACCCTGCGCTTGTCCAGGGTGTCGGCCTGGACCAGCAGGTTGCGGCGGAGGGCGGCCGTCGAGGGGGCGGTCAGCGTGAAGACGCCGGCGCCCAGCCCCGTGGCACCGGTGGTCCGGCCGGTACGCCCCGGCTCGGTGTCCCGCGCCTCGGGGCGCGCGGCGTAGGGCGGCGCGGACTCCAGGACGGCGTGGGCGTTGGTGCCGCCCATCCCGAAGCTGCTCAGGCCGCCGATCGCCGGCCCCGAGCGCAGCCGCAGCGGTGCCTTGAGCAGCCGTATCCCCAGCTTGGCGAGTTTCAGCGCCGGGTTCTCCCGGGCGGCGAACCGGCTGGCGGGGACCGTCTTGTGATGCAGCGACAGGGCGACCTTGATGAGCCCGGCGATGCCCGCGGCGCCCTCGGTGTGCCCGATGTTGCCCTTGACCGAGCCGAGGGCCAGCGGGCGTCCGGTGCGCCCGGCGTGCAGCTGGCCGAGGGCCTTGGTCTCGATCATGTCGCCCAGGACGGTGCCGGTGCCGTGGGCCTCGGTGAAGACGACGTCGGACGGCTCGACACCGGCCCGGCGGTAGGCGGCGGCCAGCACCTCCTGCTGGGACCAGCGGTTGGGTGCGGTGATGCCGTTGCTGCGGCCGTCCTGGTTGACGGCGGTGCCGCGGATCACCGCGTACACCGGCTGGCCGTCGGCGATCGCGTCCTCCAGCCGGCGCAGCACCACCGCGCCGACCCCCTCGCCCCGGCCGATGCCGTCGGCGTCGGCGCTGAAGGGCTTGCACCGGCCGTCGGGGGCGGACAGTCCGGCCTGTGTGTAGAAGATGCCGAGCGCCGGGGTGAGCGCCACGTTGACCCCGGCGGCGATGGCGGTGTCGCACTCCCCCGCCAGCAGCGCGTTGCAGGCCAGGTGGACGGCGACGAGGGAGGAGGAGCAGGCGGTGTCCACCGCCAGGCTGGGTCCCTTGAGGTCGAGGTGGTACGAGACCCGGTTGGCGGTCATGCAGTAGCCGTTGCCGGAGCCGAGCTGGGCGGTGACCTGGGCGTAGTCGGTCATGTGCAGGTGCGCCCACTCGTTGCCCATGATGCCCACGAAGACGCCGGTGTCGGTGCCGGCCAGTCGCTGCGGGGCGATCCCGGCGTCCTCGACGGCACGCCAGGCGCACTGGAGCAGCAGCCGCTGCTGCGGGTCCATCGCGGCCGCCTCGCGCGGCGAGACGGTGAAGAACTCGTTGTCGAAGGCGTCCGGGTCGGAGATGAACCCGCCCTCGGTGGTGTTGGAGTGTCCTTCCGCGCCGGCGCGCGAGTGGAAGTCACGGGCGTCCCAGCGTTGCCGGGGCACCTTCCCCACCCCGTCGCCGGAGCGCATCAGCATGTCCCAGTAGGCGGCCGGGTCGGGCGCCCCCGGGAACCGGCAGTCGATGCCGACGATGGCGACGGGCCTCATCGATTCTCGCCCTCCATCGCCCGCAGTTCCTCCACCAGGTGCTCGGCCAGCGCCGCGACGGTCGGGTAGTCCCAGGCCACGGTGGGTTCGAGGACGAGGTCGAAGTCCTCCTCGATGTCGCCGCACAGGCTCAGCGCCGCGACCGAGTCCAGTCCGTACTCGGCCAGCGGCACGGTGGGCGAGATCTCGGACGGCGTGCGCCTGAGGTAGAGGGCGATCCGGTCGGCGAGCCAGCTGCTCAGCGACTCGACGGTGTGTGCGGTGTGCTCGTTGTTCGCGGTGCGGTCGGTCGCGGGGACAGTCATGGGAGAACTCCTCGGTGAAGGCGCGTCGGGTCCGGCCGGCCTGCGGTCAGCCGGCCAGCGGGGTGTCGTAGAGGTCGTAGCTGCGGCGTTCGTGGAAGCGCCGGAGCACTTCCTCGTGCACCCGGCCCTCGCACCCGGGCGGCAGGTCGGCCGGGCGCTGCCCGAGCCGGCGCGCGAGCCGGTGCAGTGCGGCGGCCACCCAGGCCGGGTCGGCCAGGAAGGGATCGTCACCGCCCTGTGCCCCGCGCCAGACGCCGAGCACGGACGCGGCCGCGAGGAACACCGCGTAGCGGTCGGCGAGCGCGAAGCTGGCGGGGCTGGCGAGGGCCGTGCGGTCCTGCGGGGAGAGGCTCAGGCTGTCCTCCTGGAGTTGGCGCAGCTGGTCCAGCATCCGCATGACGAGGGCCTGCACCGCGAGTTCCTCGGGGGAGCCGCTGGGCAGCCCGTCGGCGGCGGCGACCAGCGAGGCGCTCAGGCTGTCCCGGCCGCTGGCGAGGGCGAGGCTCCCGAAGGGGATGCCGGGCAGCCCCTCCCGCGGCCGGAACAGACTCTGCGGGGCCTCGTCGCCCGAGAACCAGGCGCGCCGGGCCAGCCGGGACAACTGCGGGATGATGGTGGCCTGGCAGGCCGCCGAGCCCGCGTGGCCGAGGCTGAGCACCGGCAGGTCGCGGACGTGCTTCTGGAAGAGGCCGAACTCCCCCTCGCGCACGTAGAACCGCGCCCCGAGCACGATCGACAGGTCGTACATGGTGTCGGTGAGCATCTTGGGCACCAGGTACTTCACGGCCGCCGCGTAGACGCTGGTCTCGTCGGGCAGCAGATGCACCGCCCGGGTGCCGACCGTCGCCATGCTGTCGCAGATGAGCAGGTCGAGGAAGGCGCCGGTGAGGGTGGAGGAGGCGTGCGGGATCTCCATCACCGAGCGCCGGTAGAGCTGACGCCCGAGGGCGAACCGCACCACCGTGCGCAGGCTGGTGTCGAGGGCGCCGACGGCCATGCTGGGCACGGCGCTGCGGGTGATCTGGAAGGAACGCAGCGCCAGTTCCACGCCCTGGCCCCGGGCGCCGAGCAGGGTGCTGTCGGGCACCGGGCAGTCGGTGAAGTCCAGCCCGGACAGCCGGCAGCCGCGCACCCCGACGGCGGTGTAGCGGGGCAGGACCGCGAAGCGCTCCCGGTCGAGCTGGTCGCGTTCGACGAGCAGCACCGAGTGGCTGCGGCTGCCCGGACTGTCGTCGGTACGGCTGAACAGGGCGAAGGCGTCGGCCCGGTCCGCGTTGTTGATGACCTCCTTGCGGCCGTCGAGACGGAAGCCGCCGGGCACGGGGTCGGCCCGGAACTCGTTGCGCACGAAGTCGTTGCCGTGCGGCAGCTCGTGATAGGCGACGGAGACCTTCGATCCGCCCAGCAGCAGCTCCGCCGTCCGGCGGCGCTGCTCCTCGCTGCCGGCCGTCCACACGTTGACGGCGGCCATGAAGGACGTGATGCCGTAGCCGAGGCCGAGGGCGACGTCGCGCCGGAAGACCTGCCGCATCACGCGGACGAGCGTGTCGAGCCGGTCGAGGCGCCCGCCGAGGTCGGTGGGCACGAACTCGGCGTTGAGGACCACGTCGTCGAGGAGCCGCTCACCGGCGGCGGGCAGTTCCCCGGCCTCGTCGGCGGCCAGCAGCCCGGCGGCGCCGAGCGGGTTGGCGGGGTCCTGGGGGTCCCCGAAACGGTTCTCCAGGTCGGCGATCCTCGCCTGGACCGCGCTCTCGCGCGCCTGATGCGTGGCCGGGTCGGTGACAGGGGCGGTACCGGCCGGGGCTGCCTTGCCGTGCAGCCCCTGGACCGCGGGATCACTCAGCATGACGTCCCCTCGGGTGTCCGGGTGCCGCCGACGGCGGCCCGGGTGTCGGTGTGTCCTTGCGGTACGGCGGCCGGCGGACCGCCGTCACCGCCGGGTGCGTGGGTGCGCGGGGCGGCGCCGGGTGCGTGGGTGCTCCGGGTGTCACCGCCGGGTGCCCCGGTGCCCCGCTCGGTGGTCCCGCCCAGGGTGAACGGGAGCAGGGAGAACAGTTCGCCCGCCTGCCGCGCGGCCCGCAGCCGCTCCAGCAGCGCGGGGTAGGCGTCGGGGTCCCCCGCGTCCGGCTCGCCCAGCTTCACCAGCAGCCGGTCGAGGACGGGCCACAGCCACACCCCGTCGCGCCACAGCTCCCTGGTGCGTCCCGCGTCCGCCGCCCGGTGGTTGTACGTCCACAGGCCGAGGCAGGCGGCGCCGGCCAGGCACAGGCCGTACCTCCGGGCCACGTCGAAGGCGGCGGGCGGGACGTCGGAGACGACGGCGCGGTGGGCGTCCATCGCCTCGTGGACCCGGCCGGTCACGGCGAGCAGCCGCTCCGCCGCCCCCAGCGCGCCCTTGAGTTCCGGCCGCCGGGCGGCCTCGGCGCGCAGGTCCGCGACCGACGCCGGCAGCGTCGCCATGATGCCGCTGCCGCGCCGGGCCACGAGGGAGAGCCGTGCCGGGTCCAGCGGGGGCAGCGGGGTGGCCAGGTCGAAGGCGCGGACGGCGCCCTCGGTGTCGCCGCCGCCGCGCAGCCAGCCCCGGGACAGCGAACGGAACTGGTTGACCAGGGAGTTGAGGTTGACCAGGGTGTTGCCGTCGAAGAGGCCGACGATGCGGTGGTCGCGGTCGACCTTCTGGAACATGCCCCGGGCGTGGACGTCCTTCAGGAAGGCCCGGGCGCCGAGCAGCCGGGTCAGCTCACCGATCACGCCCTCGGTCCCGGTGGGCACCAGGTACTTGGTGACCGCGGCGGCCACGCTCAGCTCGTCGGGGACGGTGTGCACGGACCGGGCGGCGACGGTGGCCAGTGCCTCCCCGGCCAGGACGTCCGCCGCGGCCGAGGCGAGCACGTGCCGTGCCTGCGGCAGGTCGATCAGCCGCCGTCCGAACAGCTCGCGCCGCTCGGCGAAGTCCAGGGCGATGCCCAGCGCGTGGTCGGCCGCGCCCAGCGACAGCGAGGCGCACATGGTGCGGGTGAGCTGGAGGGCCTTGAGCACGGTCTCGACGCCGCCGCCCTCCCCGCCGACCGCCGCGTCCGCCGGCACCGGGGCGCCGTCGAGGACGATCCCGCTGATGTCGGCGCCCCGGATGCCGTGCGTGCGGATCTTGTCCACGTGGCGGTAGTGCTCCCCCTCGGTCAGCCGCCGCTTGTCGACGAGCAGCACGGTGAAGCCGCGCGGCCCGCCGTCCTCGGAAGTGCGGGTGAGCACCGACAGGAGGCTGCCCCGGGTGGCGTTGTTGATCAGCCACTTCTCGCCGCTGACCCGCCAGCCGCCGGCGCCGTCGGCCTCGCACCGCACGTCCCCGGCGAGCAGGTCGCTGCCGTGGGCGCGCTCGGTGAGGGCCAGCGAGACCGGCACCCCGGCCCGGATGTCCGCGGCGAGGCCGCGAGCCTGCTCGGGGGTGCCGGAGATCCAGACGCAGACCCCGCCCAGATAGGTCTTGCCGTGGCCGACGGCGACGGTCAGGTCGCGGCGGGCCACCACCCGCATGACCTGCATGACGGTCTCGTAGTCGGTGAGCCTGCCGCCGTGCTCGGCCGGGATGTAGAACTCCTGCAGCCCCCAGCCCTCCAACAGCCGGCAGAGGTCGGCCGGGAACTCCTCGTTCTCGTCCAGTTCCAGGCTGCGGGCGTGGGAGAAGACCGTGCCGGGGTCCTCGGGATCGCCGAGCAGCGACTCCAGCTCCTGCGCGACTCCGTAGGGAGGATGGTCCATGGCTCAGCCCACCGGTGCCATGGCCGGGTCGGCGGCCGGGGTGCCCTGGGCGCCGTGGGCACCGTCGGGGTTTCCCTCGACGAGCGTGCGCACCGACGGGTCCAGCACGGAGTGCAGCGCGGTGACCGCTCCCTGGAGGAACAGCTTGCGCATCAGCGTCCGCTGGATCTTGCCGCTGGTGGTCCTGCGCACGGTGCCGGGACGGACCAGCAGCACGTTGCCCGCCGGGACGGCGAACTCCATGCCGATGTGCCGCTGGATCTGGGTGGCGACGTCCTTCAGTTCCGCGCCGGCCGCGGCGGCCCGGATCTCGTGGATCACCACCAGATGCTCCTGGCCACCGGTGTCGACGGCGAACACGGCCCCGGCGCCGATCGCCGGGTCCAGACCGCGCACCGCGCTCTCCACGTCGTACGGGTAGATGTTGCGGCCGTTGATCAGGACCATCTCCTTCAGACGGCCCGTCACGAACAGTTCGCCGCCGCCCAGGACGCCCATGTCGCCGGTGCGCAGCCAGGTGCCCAGCTCCTCCTGGCCGGCGATCCGCGCGCCGAAGATCTCCGCGTTCACCTCCGGCCGCTCCCAGTAGCCGGAGGCCACGCTGGCGCCGCGCACCCAGATCTCCCCGACCTGGCCCTCGGGCCGCTCGGCGAGCGTCTCGGCGTCGACGATCCGCACCTCGAAGTCCTCGGCCAGCGCGACCCCGCTGCTGACCAGGGTCCGTCGCGGAGCGCCCAGGTACGGGCCCGTCAGGGTGCCCTGCTCCAGTCCGGCCGCGTCCACCTCGCGCAGCAGCGCGCCGCGGGTCTTCGGGGTACCGGTGACCAGCAGGGTGGTCTCGGCCATTCCGTAGCAGGGGAACATGGTCTCCGGCCGGAACCCGTAGGGGCCGAAGCGCTCGGTGAACGCCTGCAGGGTCTCGGCCCTGACGGGTTCGGCGCCGTTGCAGGCGGTGCGCCACGACGACAGGTCCAGGCCCTCCAGCTGCGCGTCGGTGACCCGGCGGACGCACAGGTCGTAGGCGAAGTTGGGGCCGCCGCTGGCGTTCACGCCGTACTCGCTGACCAGTTCCAGCCAGCGGGCGGGCTTGCGCAGGAAGGACACCGGCGGGATGAGCACGCTGGTGGTGCCCAGCCACAGCGGCTGGAGGATGTGCCCGATCAGACCCATGTCGTGGTAGAAGGGCAGCCATCCGCCGATCACCGTGTCGGGGGTGTTGCCGGTGGAGCGGGCGATGGCCGCCTCGTTGGCGAGCAGGTTGCCGTGCGAGACCATCACGCCCTTGGGGGCGCTGGTGGACCCCGAGGTGTACTGCAGGAACGCCAGGTGCTCCGGGCTCAGCCTCGGGTCGCGCCAGGCGGCCGTGTCACCGACGGGCCCCTGGTCGGTGGGCAGGCAGACCACGTCCGAGAAGCCCTCGGCCGCCAGCCACGCCTCCACCTCCGGGGCGTGCTCGGCGAGGGTCAGTACGGCACCGACCCGGGCGTCGCGGACGATCCCGGACACCCGGCGGAAGTGCTGGCCCTGCTCGGAGGGCAGCGGCGCCGGCACCGCGACGGCCCCGGCGTAGAGGCAGCCCGTGAACGCCTTCACGAAGTCCAGGCCCGAGGGGTACAGCAACAGGACCTGACGTCCCGCCAGACCCCGTTCCTGCAGCCAGGACGCGATGTCCTTGGCCGCACGGTCCAGGTTCCGGTACGGCAGTCGCTCGGGCACCTTGCCCCGTACGCCGTCCGCGAGGAACACGAACGCGTCCGTGTCACCCCGTTCGTCCGACCGCGTCAGCACGACCTCCGCGAATGAACCGAATTCCGCCACCGTCTTTCCCCTCGCCTCGAAGCGACTCGTATCGCGTTGACATCGGTCGGCCCGGTCGGACCGACTGTCCGCCGGACCCGTCGTGCCGATCGTCGGGTCCGTCTCTAAAGCCCCTCTTGCGGCCGGCGTCACTCCCGCCGGCCGGGGCCGTCCTCCACCCGTCCGTGCCTCTCCAGCTGCGCCCACAGCTCCCGTTCGCGCGGGGAGAGCGGGACATCGGCGACCAGGCGCTCGGGGTGCGCGGGCGGCGGCTCGTCGAGCGGGAGCGCGCCGGCCGGTCTCCCTGGGGCCGGGTCCGTGTCGTCGAGCCACCACTGCCTGGCCTGCTCCACGGAGGCCGGCGGGACCATGCCGAAGATGACGGCGAGCGCCCCGAAGCCGTCCACGAAGAACGTGACGACACCCTTCCGGATCCGTCGCGCCGCCGGGCGCGCGGACCACCACCCGCTGGCGGGCGAAGCGGCCACGCCGGCCGCCTCAGGACGAGCGCCGGGTGAAGTCCGTCCGCAGACGGACGTGCACCGGCGCCGCCGGCAGGTGTTCCTCGGACAGGTCGTGCCGGAACGACACGGTGCCGTCGGCGTCCTCGCCCGTCTCGGCGAAGCCCAGCGACGGGTACAGACCGCGCACCCGGTGGTTCTTGGCGCTGGGACGGTAGCGGGCGTACACGGCCCCCGCCCCCCGGGCCCGGGCCTCGCGCAGCACGGCGGTCAGGCAGGCCTGTTCGATGCCGCGCGCGAACACCCGGCAGCTCAGCAGCACGTTGTCGATGTGCCAGCCGCCGGCCGCCCCGCCGTCCCCGGCGTCCGTGCCGACGCCGCTCACCAGGACCGCTCCCACCAGCCCGTTGTCCCCGAACCGGTCGGCCGAGCGGATCGCCAGCACCAGCCCGTCGGCGGACTCGTGGCGGGCCCGCACATCGGCCTGCTGGAGCCGCTCGGTGGTGAGGTTGAACTGGTTGGTGCGCAGCGTCACCTGCGACACCCGCGGGATCTCGTGGTCGCGCGGGGGCGAGAGCGAGACCTCGACGCCCAGTTCAGCGAGGTAGTCCTCCATGGAGTCCGCGCCCTCCAGGAGGTCCTGGCGGGCCACCTCGGTGCGGTACTGCGTCGAGCGGGCGCGGTCCTCGGCGGTCAGTTCCCGTACGTCGAACCAGCCGTCGGCCAGCAGCCGTTCGATGTGCAGGGCGGGTTCCTCGTCGAGCCGGACCACGGCGACGCCGGGCAGGCTGCGGGAGACCAGACCGCACTCGAAGGGCGAGTCGTCGGCGAAGACGAAGCTGTCCACGCCGAGGTTGAGCCGCTGGGCGATCTCCAGCAGGTTCCGGTCCTTGGGCTCCCAGTTGGCGGTGACCTGCACGAAGTCGGTCTCCCGCAGGGCCATGTCGGGGTGCTCGCGCAGCACGGCGCGGACCGGCTCGATGTCGTTCTTGCTGCACACCGCGAGCAGCACGCCCTGCGCGCCGAGCTGCCCGACGGTCTTCTGGAACCGGCCGAACGCCTCGCCCCGGTAGGTGGTGGCGGCGGCGATGCCGTCCGGGCCGTCGTCGCCGAGGATGCCGTCCCAGAGGGTGTTGTCCAGGTCGACCACCAGCACCTTCTTGCTGCGCCCGCGCAGCACCCGGGCCAGATGGCCGATCTCCCGGGCGTACCCGGCCAGGAGTTCCTCGCCGAACTGCACCTTGGCGTAGGCGGCGAGCCGCGGCTCGTTGACCGGGCCGCCGGCCGCGACCAGGGGTTCGAGGTCCACGACGTGGACGCGCTCGTGCACGACGGCCAGCCGCAGCAGGCCGGCGTTGAACTCCCGCCAGATCACCCCGAGCCGGGCCCTGGAGCGGGCGTCGACCAGGCGGCGCAGATGGCCGCGCAGCAGGGGGACGGTGTTGAGGACCAGGGTGCCGCCACCGCGCGTGACGTAGCGCTCCACCAGCGAGCCGATCAGGTTCAGCTTCCCGGCGGTGACGCGCTGGACGTCCTCCACCAGCCAGGGGTGCGGGAGTTCACCGAAGACGATCTCGGCGTCCAGCACGCACAGCGCCAGATCGGCGTCGTACATCTCGCTGCCGGTGTTGTGCAGATCGCGGCGCCAGGAGTCGTAGTCGCCCTCGTGCAGCGTCGACAGCAGGCCGTGCCGGGCGAGTTCGGCGGTCAGCGGGGCCGTGAGCCCGCTCAGGGTGGAGCCGCCGGTGACGGCGACGGTGATCGTCTCGGTGCCGGGGTGCTCGCGCAGCACCTCGTCCCGGTCCAGCCGGGACAGCAGCTGCCCGGCTCGCGCCAGGTCGGGTGCCGGAGGTCCGGCGGGGTCTCCCGCCGCGGCCAGTTCGGACAACAGACCGGGCACCTCGTCGTACGCGTCGGCGAGGCGTCCTTCGGCATGGAGGGCGCGCAGCCGGTCCAGCGGTCCGGTCCGCTCGCCCACGGCGGTGCTCACAACCGTGGCCATGGTGTCTCCATTCACTGAATCGCCCGTCGCTCGGCCCTCCCGGTCCCCGGGAGCACCGACGCGGGTCCGCACCCCATCCCGGACACGGACCCACCACCACTGCCGGTGGCCGTCCCGAGCGTGCCGAGCGCGTCTTAAGCGCCCCTTGAGCGCTCGGACGGCGCCCGGCTCCGGACCGGCGGCCCGCCGGACGACGCCGGACCTCGGACCGGCGGCCCGCCGTGTGACATGCGTCCGTTCCGTTGCGCCGACGCGGTGGTCACGACGATCAGCGGGAGACGATGATGTGTGGGGGGAAGGTGGAGACAGGGGGCAACCATGGGCGTCGAAGGGGTAGTTGGGGACGGCGGGGACAGGGCCCCGTTGCTGGGCCGCTCCGCCGAACTGGCCCGGTTGGACGAACTGCTCGACCGTGCGGCGGGCGACGCGGGCGGCAATGCGGAGGGCGGGGAATTCTCCGACGGCGGCCGTTCCCGGCTCGTCGACATCACCGGTGTGGCCGGCATCGGCAAGAGCCGGCTGCTCGGCGAGGTCTGCGCACGCGCGCGCCGGCGCGGCATGACGGTCCTGCGCGGCAGGGCCACGGAGTACGAGCGGCGGGTGCCCTTCCAGGTGTTCACCGACGCGCTCGCCCACCTCGGTCCCCACGCCCTGGACGGCTTCCCGGAGGCCGACGCGGTGGCGCCCCTGCTGCAGCGCGGCGGCGCGGCCGACCGTTTCGCACTGCACCGGTCCACGGCCGCCCTGCTCGCCCGGCTCGCCGCCCCGTCCGGGCTGCTGCTGGCCCTGGACGACCTGCACTGGGCGGACCCGGCGTCACTGGAGCTGCTGGACCATCTGGTACGGCATCCCGTGCACGCACCCGTCGTCCTGGCCGTGACACGCCGTGACCGCCAGAGCCCCGAGTCCCTCACCGCCGGTCTCACCCGAGGACGCGACACCGGCGCGGTCGTCGGACTCGCTCTGCGACCGCTGAGCGCACACGACTGCGCCGAACTGGCCGGCCCCGGCCTGCCGCCCGCCGAGACCGCCGCGCTGTACGCCGCGAGCGAGGGCAACCCGTTCTACTTCCTGACCCTCCTCCAGGCCCACCGCGCGGGTACGACGCCCGGGTCCACGCAGCCGCCCGGCCTCGGCACCCTGCTGCTGGACGAACTCACCGTGCTCACCCCCGCCCGGCGCGGCATCGTGGAGGCCGTGGCCGTCCTGGGCGAGCACGCCACCCCGGCGATGGTGAGCCGGGTGACCGGCCGCTCCGGCACCGCGTTCGTCGACGACGTCCACGCGCTCACCCGCCGCGACCTGCTGCGTCCCGCCCCACAAGGGCTGTTGACCCTGCGGCATCCGGTCGTGAGGACCCTCGTCCACGAGAGCACGCCCTTCCTGAGGCGCGTCGAGATCCACCGGCTCGCCGCGCGGGAACTGGCCCGGGTGGGTGCCTCGGCCGCCGAGCGGGCGCACCATGTGGAACGGTCGCTGACCTCCTGGGACCCGGCGGCGGTGGCGGTGCTCGACGAGGCCGCCGCGCGCACCGCCCGCACGGCCCCGGCGAGCTGCGCCCACTGGCTCGATGTGGCCCTGCGCCATCTCCCGGACACTCCCGAACACGCCGTCCGCAGGCGTGAGTTGGTCCTGAGGCGGGCCCGTGCGCTGGCCGCGTGCGGGGGCCTGCGCGAGAGCCGCACCCTGCTCCAGGAGCTGATCGCCACCCCGCAGGCGCCGCCCGACGACCCGGCCACCGGCGAGGACCAGGGCCTCAGGGTGCGCGCGGTCGTCCTGTGCGCGCTGGTGGAGCGTCATCTGGGGCGCTCCACCGAGGCCGTCGCGCTGTTGCGCCGCGAACTGGCCCGCGGTCCGGCGCCGGGCCATGTCGTCCGGCTCGGCCTGGAGCTGGGCTCGGCCGCGCCCCTGGACAGCGCCACCTCGTACGCCCAGGTGCGCACCGAGGTCGAGGCGGCCCTCGCGGCGGCCCGCTCCACGGGGGACGAGGTCGGGGAGGCGGGCGTCCTCGCCGTCGCCGCCCTGGGAGAGGCGTACGAGGGCGACATGAGCGCGGCGCACCGGCTCGCCCGGCAGGCCGCCGCCCTGGTCGACTCCCTGCCCGACAACGACCTCACCGCGCTGTGCGAACCACTGGCCCGGCTCGGCTGGGCGGAGGCGTTCCTGGAGCACTACCCGGACGCGGAACGGCACGCCGAGCGCGGCCTCGACATCGCCCGCCGCAGCGGTCAGCTCTATGTCGTGCCCCATCTGCTGCTGTGCCTGTCCCATGTCCGGGTACAGACCTGCCGTATCCCGTCGGCGCTGGAACTCGCCGACCGGGCCGAGGACATCGCCCGCGGGATCGGCAGCGACCAGTTGCTCGCGTTCGTCCTGGCGAGCAGGGCCGCGGCGCTCGTCGCCGGCTGCCCGCCGGGCGATCCGCGCCCCCTCGCCGTCGCCGAGGAGGCGGTGGCCGCGGCCGGGAACGGGGTCGACTGGTGGGCCTCCACGGCCTGGTGCATCTTCGGCTGGGCCGCGCTCATGGCCGGCGATCCGGTCCGTGCCCGGGACGCGATGCTCCGGGCCGGCGGCCCCGAACTGCAGCGTGTCCAGCCCTCGATGCGGCCGCTCTACCTGGAGATCCTGGTCACGTCCGCGCTGGTGACGGGCAGGCCCGAGGAGGCCCGTGGCTGGGCCGAGCGGGCCCGTAAGGAGGCGGAACAGCTGGGGCTGCCGATGCAGCGGGCCTCCGCGCTGCGCAGCGCCGCCCACCTGCCGCTGGCACAGGGCGACACGGCAGCGGCGGCGGACCTGTTCGCTCAGGCCGCGGCGGAGAGCGCCCGCTGCGGCGCGGTCTTCTGGGAGGCCCACTCCCTGCTGCTCGGCGCCCCGCTGGAAGCGGCGGCGGGCCGCGGCCGGGACGGCACGCACGCCTGGCTCAGGGGGCGCCGGCTCGCCGAGGCGGGCGGCAGCGCCCTGCTGGTCGGCCTCGCCGACGCCACCCGTCCGCCCGGTGGTGGCGCCGAGGCCCCGTTCCGTTCCCCGGACCGCGCCGACGTCACCGAACGGCTGGCCGGCCTGACCGCCAGGGAACTGGAGATCGCCGAGCTGGTGGCGCAGGGGCTCACCAGCCAGGCCATCGCGGACCGGCTCTACGTCAGCCGGCGCACCGTCGAGACCCATGTCTCGCGCACCTTCCGCAAGACCGGGGTCTCCTCGCGTACCGCCCTGGCCGGGCTGATGGCCCGCCGCCGTACCGGGAGCCGTTTCGGGGACGCCCGCGCGGAGCGGGACTGAGCGTGCTCCGGGTGCCCTCGGCGGTGGTCGGTGAGCCCCTGCGCACCGACCACCGCGGGCCCGGCCGGAAGAGCGCCTACCTGACGTCGACGTAGTCGCCGGGTGCCGTCGCGGAGCCGGTCGTGCCGGTGCCGGCGAAGACGAAGCGGTAGTAGCCGTCGGAGCCGGCCCTGGTGGTGGTGCTCAAGGTGCCCGTGCCGCTGGTCTTGACCGTCTTGAGGGTGGTGTAGGTGCTGCTGCCCCTCTTGCGGAACTGCAGCTTCACCGGCTGGGCCGCGTATCCCGCGTTCTTGCCCGTGCTCCAGTTGGCGCGGCTCAGCTTGCCGGTGACGGTGATGGTCCGGCCCGCTCTCACCGGCTCCGGTGAGGCGTTGGCGGTCAGCTCGGCGGCACGCTTCATCCTGGTCCGGGCGACGTCGTCGTCGTAACTGGCGTTCGCGTAGAGGTCGTAGGCGCCCAGGAAGAGTTTCCAAGTTCCCGCGGTGCCGTTTCCGTCCTTGAAGGCGACCGCGGGGTCGATGGTGAAGACCGTGGTGCAGCTGTAGCTGTAGCCGCCCTGGACCGGCGTCTCCGTGCAGGTGGGGTAGGCGTCCGACTCCAGGGCGCCGGTGATGGTGTCCGTGCTCGAACTGTCGGTGCCCTGCCACAGGAAGGCCTGGGTGATGGCGACGCCTTCCTCGTCGAAGGCGGTGAACGTGACGGGGACGGCCTTCTTGCCCTTCACTCCGAGAACGATGTCCTTGCCCTTGTTGACGACCCCGTTCTTGAAGGTGGTGCCGCCCAGCGCGTCCTTCGGCCGGAGGCTCTGTGAGGTGACCGCTCTGAGATCCTTCGCCGCCCCGGAGTGCTCCGCCGCCTGCGCGGCACCCGGAAGAACGAGCGCCGAGAGCACGACGGCGCCGGAGACGACGGTGGCCACAGTGTGTGTACGCAAGTGGTTCCCCCCATGATGAGGTCGGTCGGCCCTGCCGGACTGCCCCCGTGGCAGGGCCTGTTGATGTGGTGAAGAGACCGGCGCCCGCCCGCCCGGTGTCGTCATGGACGCAAGCAAACGGCACGGGTGTCAGGGGCGCGTCGGTAGGAGTACGTATTCCAGGTACGTACTCGACCGGCCGACGGCCCGCCGTCCGCCGGGCCTTCGGATGTGCCGCGTCAGCGGGAGTGGCCGAGTTGGGTGAGGGCCAGGTCGAGCATGTCGGTGAAGAAGTCGACCGCGGTGGAGTCGACGCACAGCGGAGGCTTGATCTTGAGGATGTTGAGGTGGTCCCCGGTGGGCTGGACGATCACGCCGAGGTCGAGCACGCGGTCGCAGAGTTCGGCGGTCTCCTCCGTGGCGGGTTCCAGGCTCACGCGGTCCCGGACGAGTTCGAGGCCGAGGTAGAGGCCCGAGCCGTGGACGGCGCCGATGATGCCGTGGCGCTCGGCCAGTGCCTCCAGCCGGGCTTTCAGACGGCCGCCGACGCGGGCCGCGTTGCCCTGGAGGTCTTCGTCGCGCAGGGTGTCCAGGACGGTGAGGCCCACGACGCTGGAGACGGGGCTGCCGCCGGTGGAGGAGAAGAAGTAGCCCTGGTCGCGGTACCGGTCCGCGACGGCCCTGGACGTGATGACGGCGCCGAGGGGGTACCCGTTGCCCATGGCCTTGGCGACACAGACGATGTCGGGCACGGCCCCCTGCTGTTCGAAGCCCCAGAACCAGTGTCCCAGGCGGCCGTATCCGACCTGGACCTCGTCGGCGACGGCCAGGCCGCCGTGCCGCCGTACCGCCTCGTACACCTGGGCGAGATAGCCGTCGGGAAGGGCGACTCCCCCGGCGTTGCCGTAGAAGGTCTCGCCGATGAACGCTCCCGCCGGGCGGCCGGCGGCGGCCAGTTCGTCGAACACCGCGACGGCCTCGGGCGCGTAGCGCACGGCCTCCGGTCCGCGGTGGCGGCCGCGGTAGGAGTTGGGCGAGTCCACGGTGTGCACCCAGCCCGGGCGGGTGGCCAGGGCCTCGGGGTTGTCCTGGAGCGAGGTGGAGACCGCGTCGGAGGCGTACGTCCAGCCGTGGTACGCCTCGCGCAGCGCCACGACGTCGTGCCGGCCGGAGGCCCCGATGGCCAGGCGCAGGCCCAGATCCACCGCCTCCGAACCGGAGTTGACGAGGAACACCGTGTCCAGCGGGTCGGGCAGGAGCGCGGCGAGGCGCTCGGTGAACTCCACGACGGAGGCGTAGTGGAAACGCGAGTTGGTGTTGAGCCGCCGCAACTGCCGGGAGACCGCCCGCTCGACGCGGGGGTGGGCGTGGCCCAGTGGTGTGACGTTGTTGACGATGTCGAGGTACGACCGGCCGTCGGTGGACAGCAGATGGTGGCGCCAACCGCGTTCGATCCGCGGAGGGTCGGCGTAGTAGTGCCCCTGCACGGTGGCGAACACGGCGTCGCGCCGGTCGAGCAGGTCCCTGGCGCCCGTACGGTCGGAGTCGGCCGGGAGGCCGAGGAGCGGGGCGGGGTCGGCGGTCAGCGCGAGCCAGCCGGCGGCGTACTCGGGACGGACCAGGCGCGGGACGGCCGGGCCGTCGGCGGCGCGCAGCGCGACGTGGACCGGGGCACCGGCGCCGAGGTGGGCGATGTCCTCCCCCGCCCGCACCGTCGCACCGGCCGTGACCACGGGCTGGACCGCGCCGGGGAAGGACAGCGCCAACACCCGTGTGCCGTAGGTGAGTTCCACCTGCCCCGGCGTCGCGGCGAGGACCCTGCCCGCGGCGGGCGCCTGCGCCACGGCGTCCCGGCCGAGCCGGAGGTCGATGCCGGTGGGCACCGTGGCGGCGGACCGCGCCGACAGCGCCGGCGTCCGGGTCAGGCGCGCACGGGCGTACCGGGTGGCGACGGCCGCCGCTCCGTCCGCGAGGGCGGAGGTCGTCAGCCGGGCCTCGGTGCCGGGGTCCGTCCAGGCTCCGTGGTCCAGGGAATCGGCGTCGGTGGACAGGTCGAGGACGGTGATGTCGTCGGCGGCGAGGTCCCGCAGGAGCGGACGTGCCGGCGCGTCGGCGCGCGCGGTCCGGGCGGGCGTGCCGGCCGTGCCGGTCGCGTCCTCGACGAGGTGGGTCATCACCGCCAGGGGCAGGCTGGTGGCCTGTTCGAATATGCGCCATTCGCGGTCGAGCGCGTCCCTGGCGTAGACGTTGTCCCCGTCGACGACGGCCTGGTGGCGCCCGCTGGCCACCAGGACGGCGGCGCGCAGGACCACGAGCGGCCACACCGCCCCGGCCTCCTCGGCGCTGAGCGGCCGGACGGCGTGGAAGGCGCGGACGGCCGGCAGGACGTGGTGGGGCTCGATGCCGTCGTGGTGGAGCATCGAGGACAGGGACACGGCGAGTTCGCCGACCGCCCAGCTCGTGGTCACGTCACCGAAGTCGATGACCCCGTCGGGCAGGGGCGGACGGCTGTCGGGCGAGCGGATCAGATTGTCGTCGGTGAGGTCCAGGTGCACGGCCTGCGACGGCAGCGTGGCGGCGAGCCCGTCGACCCGGGCCCAGGCCTCCGTGGTCGCGGCCCGTACGGCGGCGCGCCGGTCGGGCTCGGCGATGTGCCCGGCGAGTTCGGCGACGACGCGATCAGCGTGGCGCGGGTCCCACTGGAGCACACGGTCGAGGCCCGGGTGCCGGAAGTCGCGCAGGGCGGTGCTGACCTTTCCGGCGATCGCGCCCATGGCCGCCACGGTGCCGGGAGACAGGTGCCGGGGTCCGGAGAGTGTGCCGCCGGGCAGGTGGCGCAGCAGCCGCGCGACGGCCGGACCGCTGTCGGTGTCCACCGTCGTGCGCCGGGGGGAGCCGTCGGGGCGGCGCAGGACCGTGGCGGTCCGCAGGTCCGGGCAGGCCGAGGCGATCAGGTCGGCGGCCGCGTCCGCGGCCTCGATCTCCGTCGCCCCGAAGGCGGGGTTCGCGATCTTCAGGATCGCCGTGGGCGTCCCGTCGTCGGCGCGCAGCAGGAAGTTGGCGTCCTGCTGGCTGCCCAGCGCCTGCGCGCGAGCGGTGACGCCGAGGTGTCCGGCGGCGATGCGCTCGGCCTCGGCCGGGGTCAGGCGGGGCGCGGGAAGGGCGCCCTCGGTGAAGAAGTCGATCGTGCGGCGCTCGTCGGGCGGCATGCGGGGTTCCTCGGCTGGTGCGGGCGGGCGGACGGGGTGGCTCGGACGGACGGGGCTCGGGCGGTGCTCCACACCGCGCTGCCTCAGTCGACGTGCCACAGGAAGCGGTGGGTGTGGATCGCGAAGTACGGGAAGTTCTCCACGGACGCGACCCCCTCGACGGGCCGCACGACGTCGTTGACGAAGTCCAGGAGGTCCCGGGGCCCGGGGCACACCACCTCGGCGAACAGGTCGAAGCCGCCGGCCGTCAGGACCGTGTAGACGACCTCGTCGTGCCGGGACAGTTCATCGGCGACCGCGCGGGGATCGCCGTCGACGCGCAGGCCCAGCAGTGCCATCGCCTGCTGGCCCATGGTCATCGGGTCGGTCACTCCGACGACCTGGACCGCCTTGGTGTCGATCAGCCGCTGCAGCCGGAGTCTCGCGGCCGAGGGTGACAGCCCCACCTTCGGCCCCAGGTCGGCGTACGGGATCCGGCCGTCGACCTGCAGCTCCCTCAGGATGGCCCGGTCGATGTCGTCCATGCGGACCTCTCCCCCGTGTGAATGGCAAGCCTTGTGCTTGTTTCAAGCACCATGCCGGATTCGCATGCTCGATTCAAGCGTCCGGACGACGGAATCGAGCGAAGGGCGAGGGATCCGAGCGGATCGCGCGGATCTCGTGGATCGCGCGGCCGGAGACCGGCGCCGGTGTGGGGTGTTCGGCGGTGCGGGGCGACGGGGGTGCCGCGCCGGTCTCGGTGCGGGCGGAACGTGCCGCGGCCCGCCGACCGGCCAGAGCCGGTCGGCGGGCCGGAGGCCGCACCGCGTCCGCCGGTTCACACCGTGGCGGGCTCGTCGTCGAGGCGGAACCTCGGGTCGCCCGGGACGGACGCGAGGAGTCGAGCGGTGTACGGATGGTTCGGCTCGGCGAAGGTGGCCCCGGTCGGGCCGAGTTCGACGAGGTCCCCGTGCAGCAGGACCGCGACCGTGTCGCTCACGTGCCGGACGACGGCCAGGTCGTGCGAGATGAACAGCATCGTCAGCGAGAGCCGGCGGCGCAGATCGGCGAGCAGGTTGAGGATCTCGGCCTGGGTCGTCAGGTCGAGGGCCGAGGTGATCTCGTCGGCGATGACGAACCGGGGACCCGGCGCCAGGGCCCGTGCGATGGCCAGCCGCTGCCGTTGGCCGCCGGAGAACTCGTGCGGGTAGCGGTCCATGCCGTCCGGGTCGAGGCTCACCTGACGGAGCAGTTCGGCGATCCGGGGCCGGACCGGCGCGACCCTGGCCCGGATCGGATCGAGTGCCTCGGCGAGCGACTGCGCGACGGTGCGCCGCGGGTCGAACGAGGAGTACGGGTCCTGCGGGATCATCTGGACCGTCGCGGCTCCCGCCCGTCCGCGTGCGGCGCGCAGCGGGGCGTCGTCCACGAGGATCCGGCCCCCCGACGGCCGGTGGACGCCGACGAGTGTCCGCGCGAGTGTCGTCTTGCCCGACCCGGACTCGCCGACGAGTGCGAGGGTCCTGCCCCGGGGGATGTCGAAGGAGACCCCCTTGAGCACCCTGCGGGCCGCGGCGCCGTGGCCGAGCTCGACGGTGAGGTCCTCGACGCGCAGCAGCGGGGCGTCCGCCCGCGGGTCCGGTGCGGTGGCTGGGGCGGACATCAGCGGCTCCCTTCCGCGGCCGGGGGGCGGTCCGCGGCTCTGTCGGATGGGACGTCCGGCGGCGCCCCGTCCGGCGGCGCCCCGTCCAGCGGCGCCCCCTCCGGCGGCTTCCGGTTCGTGGGAGCCGAGGACGCGTCGGCCGCCAGCAGGTCGGCCGACAGCGCATCGACCGCCAGCGCATCTGCCGAAGGCACGTCGGCCAAAGGCGCATCGACCGCCAACACATCCGCCGAAGACACGTCAGCCAAAGGCACGTCGACCGCCAACACATCCGCCGAAGGCACGTCGACCGCAGGCGCATCAACCGACGGCGCGTCGGCCGTCCACCGGACCGCGCTGAGCGTCCCGCCCGCCTCGACCGCGGTGGGCGTCGCCGCGAGCAGCGCGCGGGTGTACGGGTGGGTGACGGTCCCCTGTCGCAGGTCACGGCCCGTCGTACGGTCCACGACCCGGCCGCCGTGGAGCACCAGGACGGTGTCGCAGAGCACGCCGACCACGCCGATGTCGTGCGAGATGAACAGCATCGCCGTGCCGTGCTCACGGTTGATGCGGCGGAACTGCCGCAGCACCTCCGCCTGGACGGTGACGTCCAGTGCCGTCGTCGGCTCGTCGGCGATGAGCAGCCGCGGGTTCGTCGTCATCGCGGAGGCGATCGAGGCGCGCTGGAGCATGCCGCCGCTCAGCTCGTGCGGGTGCTGGCGCAGCCGCCGCTCGGGCTCGGTGACGTGGATGTCGGCGAGGGCGCGGACCATGTCCCGCGTGGCCTGGCGCCGGGGCGTCCCCAGATGCGCCCTGGCCACCTCGGTGAGCTGGGTACCGAGCCGCAGCGCCGGGTTGAACGTGCCGATCGGGTCCTGGTAGACGATGCCGATCTCGGTCGCGAGGCGTCGCTCCGGCGGTGTGCCGAGCAGGTCGAGGTCGCCGAGGGCGAGGCGCGAGGCGTGCGCCCGTACGCCCTCGGGGAGCAGCCCCGCGACCGCCATGGCGATGGTGGACTTGCCCGACCCCGATTCCCCCACGAGGCCGACGATCCGGCCGGCCCCGATGGTGAACGACACGTCGTCGACGAGTGTCCGGTCACCGGCCCGCACGGTCAGCCCGGCGACGGTCAGCAGCCCGTCCTGCTCCGCTTCGGCCACCGTCCTCGCACCGCCCGACGCCCGAAGCGCGCGAGACGCCTCGGCCTGGCCGGCCTGGCCGGCCGGTCCCGCCGCGTCCGCCGTCCCGGCCGGAGCGGGCGCCGTGCCGCGGGTGCGCGGGTCGAGGAGTGAGGCCACGCCGTCGCCGAGGAGCATGGCGCCCACACCGGTGACGATGAGCATGATCGACGGGGCGAGGACGACCGACGGCTGGGCGAAGATCGACGGCAGCGCCTCGTTGAGCAGCCGGCCCCAGTCGTACTGCGGGCTCTGCACACCGAGGCCGACGAAGGACAGGCTGCTGATGTCGAGCAGGGACAGGGTGAAGCTCGAGCTGAGGAGCACCAGCAGCGGCCCGCTGATGTTCGGCAGGACGTGGCGGCCCAGGATGCGCGGGCCGGGAACGCCGAGCAGCCGCGCGGTGAGCACGTAGTCCTTGTCCGCGACGGTCGCGGCGAGATTCGCCGTCAGCCGGGCGAACCCGGGGACGCCGGCGACGGCGATCGCGACGATCGCGGACCCCGTGCCCGGGCCGAGCACCGCCGCGATGACCAGGGCGAGCACGAGCGAGGGGAAGGCGACCGCCGAGTCGATGAGCCGCAGACAGGTCTCGCGCAGCCACCCGGGGGCCAGGTGGACGAGCGCGCCGATCGCGACGCCGACGACGAACGAGGCGGCGGTGGCGGCGGCGGCCATGAGCAGGGTGAGCCGGGTCGCGACGAGCGCGCGGGCGAGGACGTCACGGCCGAAGGCGTCGGTGCCGAGGAGGTGCCCGGCACCGGGCCCCAGCCGGGCGTTGTCGGTGAGCGTCTCGGCGGAACCGCTCAGCAGCGGCGGGGCCACGAGCGCCACGACGAGGAGCAGTCCGAGGATCACGGCGCCGGACAGCAGCGACGGGTTGCGGCGCCATGGGCGCGCGGTCGTGTCAGTGGCCACGCCGGCCTCCGTCGAGAGTGCGGGGGTCGACGATGCCGAGGACGACGTCGACGAGGAGGTTGACGAGCAGGGCGAGCATGCCGACAACGAGGATGATGCCCTGGATCACCGGATAGTCCTTGTAGATGATCGCCTGGACGACCTCGGTGCCGAGGCCCGGGTAGGTGAAGACGTTCTCCAGGATGATCGTTCCGCCGAGCAGCGAGGTGAGGACGAGTCCGCTCAGGGTGAGGACGCTCGTCACCAGGTTGGGCAGCGCGTGGCGGAGGTGCAGGCGCACGGATCCCAGGCGGTGGCCGCGGGCCGTCCTCATGTAGTCCTGGGCCAGCACCGAGCCCGTCTCCTGCCGGACGACCCGGGCGATGGCGAAGGCCGGGCCGATGCACAGCGCGGCGATCGGCAGGACGAGCGCGCTCGGTGTCGTGGCGCCGCCGGACGGCAGCAGCCCGAGGCTGATCGAGAACAGGACGATGAGGAGGGTCGCGACGACGTAGACCGGGGCCGACGCGAGGAGTCCGGCGACCGTGCCGAATGCGACGCCGAGCCGGCGGCGGCGTCCGTCACGGGTGAGGACGCCGACGGCCATGCCCAGCGGGACGGCGATGAGCAGGGAGAGCAGGACGGCCGGGATGACGAGCTGGACGGTGTACGGCAGCCGGGTCGCGACGATGTCCGCGACCGGGGTGTCGAACCGGAACGAGGTGCCGAGCCGTCCGGACGCGATGTCGCCGAGGTAGTGGACGAACCGGGTCGCCATCGGCTCGTCGAGGCCCAGTCGTTCACGTATCGCCGCGAGCGTGGCCGGGGACGTGTTGGTGCCGGCGATCGCGCGGGCCGGGTCCCCGGGCAGCAGGGGCACGATGAGGAACGTCACGACGACGAGCAGCAGCATGGACATCAGCAGCCCGCCCGCCCGGCGCACGGCGAAGCCTGCCCAGCCGCCGCCGAGGCGCGGCCGGGGGACCCGCCGGGCGGCCGCGGCGGGCAGCGGCCCCGTCGGGACCGCGGACCCGGCGCTCACAGCGCCCCCGCGAGCGCCGCGTCGTCGGGATGCCGCTCGTACCAGCGGAACCGCGGTTCGAGCTGGGCGGACAGCCGCAGCAGCGTCGCCTCGTCGTAGGGCGCGCCGATCAGCTGGGCACCGACCGGCAGCCCGTCCGCGGTCGTGTGGACCGGCAGCGAGATCGCGGGCAGCCCGGCGATGTTGACGAACGCCGTGAACGAGACCATCCGGGTCTCGGTGGCCCGGGGGCCGTCCGGGTCGGAGTTCGCCTCGTCGTACACGGGGCCGACCGGCGGCGCCACGACCGCCGTGGTCGGGGTGAGGAGGACGTCGAAGTCCCGGCCCCACTGGGCGACCACCTCGCGTGACTCGGCCTGCAGGCGCGCCGCCGTCCGGGCGTAGTCGCCCGCGGTGACCTCCAGCGCGGTCTCCCGGCGGCGCCGGATGTAGGGGTCCACCGCGTCGGGGTCGTCGACCTCGACGGCGTAGGTGGAGGCACTGATGATCGTCCAGGTGAAGCCCATGATGGCCTCGTAGGAGAACATCTTGGGGCGGGCCTCGACGACGTCGTGGCCGAGGTCGCGCAGCGCCTGCGCGGCCGTCAGCGCCGCCGTGCGGCACTCCTCGTCGACGGGCAGCCCGGTCGGCGCGTCGAGGAGCAGGCCGATCCGCAGCCGCCCGGGGTCGGCACCGACCTCGTCGAGGTAGGGGCGCACCGGTTCGGGCGCGCTGTACCAGGAGAGCCGGTCGCTACGCCCCATGACGTCGAGCAGGAGGGCCGTGTCGCCGACGGTGCGGGTGATCGCGCCCTCGGTCGTGGAGTGTTCCCAGGCCCGGACGAAGGCGGGCACGCGTCCCCGGCTCGGCTTGAGTCCGATGAGGCCGGTGACGGACGCCGGGACCCGGATCGATCCACCGCCGTCGCCGGCGTGCGCCACCGGGGCGAGCCCGGCCGCGACGGCCGCCGACGCGCCGCCGCTCGACCCGCCGGAGGTGTGGGCCGTGTTCCACGGGTTGCGCGTCTTGCCGTGCCGGGCGTTCTCGGAGACGGTCAGCGCGCCGAACTCCGGCGAGTTGGTCCGGCCGAGGGGGATCGCGCCCGCGTCGAGGAGGAGCTGGACGTCGGGGTCCGTGACCGTCTGCGGGGTGTCGCGGATCGCCAGCGAGGACATCGTGTTGGGCTGTCCCGCGACGGAGCTGAGGTCCTTGATGGGGACGGGGACGCCGTGCAGCGGGCCGAGCCGGTCGCCGCGCAGCACCGCCCGCTCGGCCCGGACGGCCGCCGCGCGTACGGCGTCGGCGTCGAGCCAGACGACGGCGTTGACGGCGGGGTTGATCCGCTCGATGCGGTCGAGGTAGGTCTCGGCCACCTCCACCGGGCTGACCTCCTTGGTGCGTATGAGGTCGGCGATCTGCTGGGTGGTGCTGAAAGGGTCGATCACCAGGGGGCTCCTGTGTCGGAAACGGGGCACGGGGGATGCGGGGCGTCGGAGCGGCACGGGCCGACCGGCACGGGCCGACCGGCACAGGCCGCCCGGCACGGGACGGGCGGGTCCGACCGCGTGGGCCTGCGCGTGTACGGGCGGCCTGTCCGTCAGCCGGTGACGTGCCGCCGGTGACGCTCAGCCGGTGACGCTCAGCCGGTGATGCGCAGGATCGGGTCGTCGAGCGAGCCGCCGAGCATCTGTGCGCCGAACCCCTCGCGCAGTGCGTAGATAAAGGGGTCGTTGACCAGCGGCACCGCGTCAACCTGCGAGATCAGGGCCTTGGCGGCCTTCTGGTAGGCGGCGCAGCGGGCGCCCTCGTTCGTCGCCTCGGCGCCCTGGGCGAAGGCCTTGTCCAGCACGGGGTTCTTCACCGCGCCGAGGTTGCCGCCGCCCTCGGGCACGGTCGGGCCCACGAAGTGGCCGAGCGGGTTGGCGAGGGTGCCGAGGAAGTTGAGGTCGGCGAAGACCGTAAGGTCCCAGGCGTCGGGCTTGCCGAACACGGTCCCGACCCAGGCGCCGACGTCGACGTTGGCGAGGGTGACGTCCGCGCCCGCGGCCCGCAGCGCCTCCTGGACGTACTGGTTGCCGGCGCCGGCGGGCCCGACGACCTGGGGGCCGACGAGGCGGATCTTCTTGCCCTTGAGCACGGCGGCCGCCGCGTCCTCGTCCTTCGGTACGAGGAACGAGGAGCCGGGGTCGTTGCAGGGGATGTCCTTCTGCACGAACATCGTCGACGGCTCCCCCGTGTCCTTGGAGACGACCTTGGTGAAGGCGGCGCGGTCGACGGCCTGGGCGACGGCCCGGCGGGTGTCGACGTCCGCGAAGACCGTGCCGGGGCGTTCGTTGAAGAGCAGGTAGAAGTCGGAGAACCGGCTGATGCTGACGCTGCGGCCGTCCACGCCGTCGAAGCGCGGGATGCCCGAGGCGTCGATCTTGCCGATGTCGAGCTGGCCGCTGGTCACGAGGTTGCCGGTCGCGGTCGGGTCGGGTGAGACGAGGTACTCCATCGTCGCGGCGACCTTGCCGGGGATCTTCGTGCGCCAGGCCGGCCATGCCTTGTACTCCGGGCGGAGCGTGTAGGAGTACGAGACGCCCGACTGGGACTTCCCGAGAAGGTAGGGGCCGGACTGCGAGCCCTTCGCCTTTCCGGCGGCGAGTGCCTTGAGGTCCTTGAGTCCGGCCGGGCAGACGATGCCCGTGCTCGCGATCGACAGGCCGGTGACCATGTCGCCCCACGGCCTGGTCAGCGCGATCTTCACGGTGTGCGCGGCGTCGTCGGCGGTCACCTTCACCGTGTTGCCGGGGCCGAAGACCGTGGGGAGGTCGGGCGCCGCCGTCTTCGGGTCGGCGAAGCGGTCGAGGGAGGCCTTGACGATCGTCGGCGTGATCGGCGCCCCGTCGGCGCACGTGGCGTCGGTGCGCAGGGTGAACGTCGCCGAGGTCGGCGTGTTCTTCCATGCGGTGGCCAGCCCGCCGACGAGCCCGCCGTCGTCCTTGCGCACGAGGGTGTCGTAACTGTTCCGGGCGAGCTGGTAGTCCGGCAGGGACAGGGCCTTCGCCGGGTCGAAGCCTGCCGGTACGTCGATCGTCGTCCGGATCCTCGTCGTGGCCGCGGCATCGCCGCCGCCCGGATCTCCGGACGTCGAGCCCGTGGTGGTACAGCCGGCGAGTACGGCCGTCATGGCTACGGCCGCGGTCACCGGGACCGCGCGGGTACGGGTGTGGCGCATGGGTGCTCCTGAAGAGGGTGTCGCGCTCTGCGCGGGTCGCACGGGATCGAGCGGGACGAGCGCGAGCAGTTCGGGGCGGAGGCGGTGCGCGCGGCGCTCGGCGGACGCTGCGTGGGAGCGAACCGTGGAGCACTCGGTGGGGAGAGGATGCAGCCAAGTGAACGACGTAGTCAATAGCGTTAACTATCTTTGCCCGCGCCTGGCCGGAACGTTGCGATACGGGAGGAGGGGTGAGGCCTGGAACGCAGCCGCACGGGAGTGGCGAAGCCCGGCTGCTGCCGCACCGGAGCGGCGAAGCCCGGCGCAGGGTGCGCCGTCAGTCGCGCGGGAGCGCCGCCGCCTCCGCCTGGAGGGCCGCGAGGAGGATGTCCATCTGCCGGTGGAAGACGTCGGTCATGTCGAGGTTGCGCAGATGCTCCTTCGCCGCCTCGGCGTAGGGGTAGGTGGCTGGGTTCGCCGGCTGGTACTCCTGCACCCAGTTCACCTCGGCGCCGAAGCGCTGGCTGACGAGCTGCCAGGCGTAGTTGCTCGCCACGGCGAGGGCGAAGTTCGAGAACGCCTGGTAGTGCAGGACGGCCGCCCGGCCGCGCCAGCCGCCGCGGTGGAACGCTTCCAGGATGGCGTCGACGGCGCGCAGTTCGTGCACGCCCCGGGTGACTCTCCCCATGCACAGCGCGGCGGCGGCCGGGTGGTCCAGGGCGGTGTTCCAGGCACGGATCGCCAGGTCCCGCAGCGACTCGGTCCACGACTCGTGCGGCTCGTACCCGTCGAGGGAGAGCCGGTCGAGCTCCTCCGCGACGGCGACCATGATGTGGTCGCGACTCGCGAAGTGCCGGTAGACGGCGGTGGCGGAGGCGGACAGTTCCTTGCCGAGCCGCTGGAAGGTCAGCGCGTCCGGCCCGTCCTCGTCGAGGATCCGCAGCGCGGTCGCCACGATGAGCCCCTGGGAGAGGGTTCCCCGTTGGAGCCGCTTCGTCGACCGGCCACCAGCCGCTGCCACTCGAACGCCTCCCTCGGACGGACGGCGAGCGTACGCCGCCGCGGCCTGCGCCTCTTCACCGGCGACCGTGGGACCAGCCTATGCGACCGATTTCGAGC
The DNA here is from genome assembly GCF_053593335.1 of Streptomyces sp. NPDC002324. Taxonomy (NCBI): domain Bacteria; kingdom Bacillati; phylum Actinomycetota; class Actinomycetes; order Kitasatosporales; family Streptomycetaceae; genus Streptomyces; species Streptomyces sp. NPDC002324. The sequence goes on along the minus strand of NZ_JBSFCF010000014.1, from coordinate 164,467 downwards.
AGGTCTCCTGGGCTCACTCACCGGAGGCCCAGGCCCGCGACCACCCCTGCGGTCACGCCGACGCGGGGCCTGCCGTAGCGCGGGGTGGACGAGACGCTCGAACATGTCGCGGCCGGCCGGGGCATCTCGTTCCTGGCCCGTTCGGCGTCCGTGTTCTCCTCACATCCGAACGTCGTCCATGTGCCCATCCCGGATATGGCGCCCGCCCAGGTGTGCCTCGCGGTGGCGGCATCGCATACCTCGCCAGTGCACACCGGCGACGACGGTACGACGGCGCGCTCCCTCAGCCTGCAAGCGCACGCGTGGGCGGCTGCCCCTGTCCGGGCAGCCGCCCACGTGTCCCGCGTTCAGGCAGCACTGATCGACGAGTCCCGGCGAGACAGCCCGGACGGAGGCGGTACACCACTCCACCACCGCGAAGGCGCCGTCCTGCCGGGCGGTGTCAGTGGGTGGTGAGCATGCCCTCGCGGAGCTGGGCCAGGGTGCGTGACAGCAGCCGGGACACATGCATCTGGGAGACGCCGAGACGCTCGCCGATCTGGGCCTGGGTCTCTTCCTCGACGAACCTCCAGTGCAGGAGCTTGCGCGACCGCTCATCGAGACCGGCGATCATCGGAGCGAGTGCGTGGAAGTCCTCCACCAGTTCCAGCGCGCCGTCCTCGTCGCCGATGAAGTCGGCCAGTGCCGTCTCGCCGTCCTCACTGTTGTTGATGGCCGCGTCCAGGGAGGAGGAGCGGTAGCCGTTGGAGGCCAGCCGCGCCTCGATGACCTCGTCTTCCTCCAGGTTCATCAGCTGGGCCAGCTCCGCCACGGTCGGGGTACGGCCCAGGCGGCTGCTCAGCTCCTCGGTGGCACGCGCCAGTTGGACGCGGGCCTCCTGCAGGCGGCGGGGGACGTGCACGGCCCAGGTGGTGTCACGGAAGAACCGCTTGATCTCTCCCACGATGTAGGGGATCGAGAAGGAGGTGAACTCCACCTCACGGGAGAGCTCGAACCGGTCGATGGCCTTGATCAGACCGATCACACCGACCTGGACGATGTCCTCCATCTCCTCCGCGTCCCGGCTGCGGAACCGGGAGGCCGCGTAGCGGACCAGGGAGATGTTCATCTCGATCAACGTGTTGCGCGCGTACTGGTACTCCGGCGTGCCCTCCTCCAGACCGGCAAGCCGTTGGAAGAACACGCGGGTCAAAGCACGCGCGTCCTTGGGAGCGACCTTCGACGGGTCGGCCACCTCCGGCAGTGCACCGCGGTGCGCATCCATCGTCGCTGCCGTATCCGTGATCATGTGTCCCTCCCCTGTCGGCCCTGCCGACTCCGGCCATGTCAGCTCACCGCTGCCGCGTGTACCCCCTGGCCCGGTGGTCATGCCCACGACTTCCGACCCGCGCCCGCGTCTCGCCCCGACGCCGCATCAGAACGACACCGCATCAGAGCACCTCTCGTCCATGGTCAGCTCGTCCCGCTGAACAGCGCAGGACGGGGTAACAGGATGCCGGGGGTCCGGCAAGAATTCCCCGCAGGATTTCCCAGCAAAGTTCCCAGCAAGGTTGCCGGCAAGGTTCCCAGCAAGAAAGTGATGCCCAGCCCCATGGCACAGACTCGAGACGTCGTTGAACTCATTCTCCAGGACCACCGAAAGATGGAGGATCTCTTTCGTCAGATGCGCAGCGTCGAAGCCGACCGGGCCGCCGCTCTCCGGGAATTCTCCGATCTGCTGATCGCGCACGCGCTGGCGGAAGAGGCCAAGGTCTATCCCGCCCTCAGGCGCTACAAGAACATCGACGACGAAGAGGTGGAACACGGCGAGGAGGAGCACGAGGAGGGCAACAAGGCACTTCTGGAACTCCTGGAGGTCGACGAGGTCGGCTCCCAGGAGTGGGACGAGAAGCTGGAAGAGCTCGTGCGGGCCGTCACCCACCACGCCGACGAGGAGGAGCGCACCATTCTCAACGGAGCGCGCGAGAACGTGGCCATGGAACGCCGGGAGGAGCTGGGCGAGGCGTTCACGGAAGAGCGCGCGCGCCGGTTGAAGGCAGGCTGCGGGGACGTCGACAGCGTGCGACGCATCGTCGAAGTCGGTAGCTGACCACACCGGCTTTTCGGGCGGATGTTTCCATCCGGGACATGCCTGTGGGCCCCCTGCATTCGGGGGCCCACAGGCATTGTCACCGCTTGACGGATTACCAGCGATACCAGCGTCCCTTGCGGCCGCCTGTGTCCGCGGAGCGCATGACGAAGCCGAGCAGCCATACGACCAGTACGACGACGGCGATCCACCACAGTGCCTTCAACGCGAAACCCGCGCCGAAGAGGATCAGAGCCAGCAGAAGAACGAGAAGCAGGGGAACCATTGTTATCAACCTCCGTCCCTCCTCGTGCCCCGCGAATACGGGAACACGCTGTCGATTTCCAGGTTTCTCCACTACGCATCCGGGAACCGAAAGTCAGATCCCATGGCTTGACCCGCGCCGACAGGGGCCCCGCACTGGATCAGGCCGTACGAGCGTCAGGTCTCCCGCCCGGAACAGGCGAACACCGAACTGTCGGCGCGGCTGGAGGAGAGGGACGCGGAGCCGGAGGCTGCCCGGGCGGCCAACGGCGAGCCGCCCCGGCACGGACCAGAAGGAAGCCGCGCACCGCCAGGTGCCGGCCGGCCCGGTCGTCCAGCTTCCAGTCGACGTAGCCCTTGGCCGCGGAGCCGCGCTCCGGTGGAGCGCCTCCCGCTTCGACCGCCGCCCCGAGGAGGCCGACGCGACCGCGGCCGATCTTGCGCAGTCGAGCGACGGCAAATACTTGGCTAGCCACATGTTCTCTGTTACGTTGATTATGTGTCCAGCCACCTAAATGGGTGGCGGCATGAGAGGAGCCCTCATGAAAGCCATCCTGTTCGACCGTTTCGGCGATACCGCAGTGCTGCACGAGGCGGACATCGAGGTCCCGCAGCCCGGCCCCGGACAGGTCCGCGTCCGCGTCGAGGCAGCCGGGCTGAACGCGCTGGACGGCAAGATCCGCTCCGGGGCGATGGAGGCCGTGTTCCCCACGCCGCTGCCCTCCGTCCCCGGTCACGAGCTGGCCGGCGTGGTGGACGCCCTGGGTGAGGGCGTGCGGAATGTGCAGGTGGGTGACGAGGTGCTGGGCTGGTCGGACACCGGCTCGTACGCCCGATACGCGCTGGCCACCGTCGTGGCCCCCAAGCCCGCCGGCCTCGACTGGCAGCACGCGGTCGCGCTGCCGGTGGCGGGCGAGACCGCCGAGCGGGTCCTGGACCTGCTCGGCGTCACCGCCGGGGAAACCGTACTGATGCACGGCGCGGCCGGAGCGGTCGGCACCCTCGCGGTCCAGCTCGCCACGGCCCGCGGAGCGCGCGTCATCGCCACCGCCGGCCCCGCCAACCAGGACTACCTCACCTCGCTCGGCGCCACCGCGACCCTCTACGGCGAGGGCCTGGTCGACCGGGTCCGGGCGCTCGCCCCCGACGGCGTGGACGCGGTGTTCGACCTGGCCGGCAAGGGAGCCCTCGAGGACTCCATCACCCTGCGCGGCGGCACCGAGCGCATCGTCACCATCGCCGACTTCCGCGCGCACCAGCTCGGCATCACCTTCTCCAGCGGTGGCCAGGAACGCTCGGCCGCCCGCCTTGCCGCGCTGGCGCAGGACGCCGCGACCGGCAAGCTCGTCACCACCGTCACCGCCTACCCGCTCGACCAGGCCGCCACGGCCCAGCAGATCAGCGACGCCGGGCATGTCCGGGGCAAGCTCGTCCTCACCCTCGGCTGATCACGCCCGCCATGCCCCCTTGTTCCGATCATCACCTGGCCATCACCGCACCGAAGGACCACTCATGCTGAACGCCCTCTGGGCGCCGACCACCGTCGGCGACATCTCCCTCCCGCACCGCCTGGTCATGGCCCCCATGACCCGTGACCGCTCCACCCCCGAAGGCATACCGACCGAGCTGAACGCCGAGTACTACGCCCAGCGGGCCTCGCACGCGCTCATCATCACCGAGGGCACCCAGCCCAACGCCGACGGCCAGGGCTACCTCCTCACCCCCGGCATCCACAATGACGATCAGATCGCCGGGTGGCGCAAGGTCACCGACGCCGTGCACGCGGCCGACGGCCGGATCGTCATCCAGCTGATGCACACCGGACGCATCTCCCACCCTGACAACACCCCTCACGGCCGTCAGCCGGTCGCCCCATCGGCGATCCAGCCGCAGGGCGCGATGTTCACCGCGTCCGGGCCCCAGGAGATGCCGACGCCCCGTGCGCTGTCGACGCAGGAGGTCGTGGCCACCGTCGACGACTTCCGCCGCGCCGCGGCGGCCGCCGTCGCGGCAGGCGCCGACGGCGTGGAGATCCACGGCGCCAACGGCTACCTCCTGCACCAGTTCCTCGCCGACAACACCAACCAGCGCACCGACCGCTACGGCGGCTCCCTCGACAACCGCATCCGCTTCGCCGTCGAGGTCGCCGCTGCCGTGGCCGACGAGATCGGCGCCGACCGCACCGGCCTGCGCATCTCCCCCGGCAACCCCTACAACGACATCGCCGAGTCCGACACCGCCGAGCTGTATCCGGCGCTCCTGCGCGCCCTCAGCCCGCTCGGCCTCGCCTACCTCCACATCCTCCACGCGGGCGACGAGGAGCTGCTGGGCACCCTGCGCGCGCTGTGGCCGACCACGCTGATCCTCAACCGGGCGGGCACCGACCTGCCGACCCGCGCCAGGGACGTCGACAACGGCACGGCCGACCTCGTCTCCGTCGGCGCCCTCGCGCTCGCCAACCCGGACCTGGTCGAGCGGCTACGCTCTGACGCGCCGCTGAACACCCCCGACCCGGCGACCTTCTACGGCGGCGGAGTGGCCGGCTACACCGACTACCCCACCCACACCGTCTGAGGAACCGATGCCCACCCCCACACACCGCACCCCCTCCACGGCCGGCGAGGGGCCGATGAGCTACGCGATCTTCCAGCTCGCCCGCGCCCACCGGGCCCGCGCCGCCGCCATGCTCCGCGAAATGGACCTGCATCCCGGACAGGAACTGCTGCTCATGCAACTTCTCGACCGGGACGGCCAGACCCAGTCCGAACTGCTCGAAAGCGTCGGCCTGGACCACTCCACCGTCTCCAAGTCCCTGCGCCGCATGCAGGACGCCGGCCTGCTCGTGCGCGAGCCGGCCGAGCACGACCGGCGCGTGATGGTCGTCCACCTCACCGACAAGGGCCGTGCCATGCGCGAGCCCATCGCTGCCATGTGGCGGGCCCTGGAGGAGACCTCCGCGCGGAACCTGTCCGCGCAGCAGGCGGAGTCCTTCGTCCGCACCGCCTACGCCATCGCCGACGCGATCAGCAGCCGGGACGTTGCGGCGGGAGGGTCCGAGTAACTCCCTTCGGGTGCACCCCGGTTCCGGCCCGGAGTACGAATCGTTTCCCGCGTTCCCGCGAAGTGGACAGTGCTGCAGCACACTCGGCTCACTGAGCCCGTGCTGAACGGACCTCAGCGTGAGGGGCAGGCGCGAGCTGTACATGCCCCTGGTGCGGCGGCAGATGCTGGATCCATGAGCGGCCCGGGCCGGGGTGGAGTGCGGAGGTTCACACCCCGGCCGGGTCTCATCGGATGTGCTTCGCCGGCTTGGTGGCGGCGTTGAGCAGGTACTCCAGGGGGCCGCGGCGGAAGAAGCGGGACCAGATCGCGGCGAACAGGATGGCTCCGAGGACGTAAAGGATCAGGGGCAGCCAGGACTGCTGGGTGCCGGTTCCGGCGGGCGTGGAGAACGCGGTCTGTGCGAGGAAGTGGCCGACGTAGGCGGTCAGGGACATGGTGCCCACGGCGATGACCGGTTTCGCCAGACGGCGCAGTCGCGGCATGCGGTCCATCAGCACCGTCGCGCCCACGACCACGAGGATGGCGACACCGACGCTGCCGATGATGTCGAACGTGGTGCCGCTGTGCGGCCCGGCCGTCAGCAGCGCCGACGCCGGCAGGTCGGGGAACGAGCCGCCACCAGACGGCATCGAGGCGCTGTCGAGTGGCATCGAACCGGAGCCGCTGGACGACGGCCCGTCTTCCGCCGTGCTCCGCAACGCACCTGAGCCGGCGAGCAGCAGGGACATGCCGTAGGCGGCCGTGATGAGGGCGGCGCCGAACGCGGCCAGGCGCTTCTGGACGGTGGTGGAGGACAGGTCGAGGCGGCCCAGCGCCATGCCCGCGATCACGAACGACATCCACGTGAGCGCCGGGTAGAAGCCGGTGAGCAGCAGATCGAGGACGCCCACCTCGCTGAGGCGGCGGAGCGGGTCGTAGGCGTTGATGCTCTCCTGGACCGACGAAGTCAGCAGCGAGGTGAGGACGAACGCCAGCTGCGGCGTGACGAGGGCGAACGCGGCCGCGATGATCGCGAGGGTCCTGGCGCTCAGTCGCACCAGGGGCAGGGCGAGGAGGAAGTAGACCCCGTAGAAGCCGAGGATGATCACTCCCCCGTACTCCATCGTCAGCACGGTGCCCAGCACCAGCAGGATCACGGCGCGGATCGCGATGCGGGCCCTCGCCTGCCGGCCCGCCAGGCCCGTCTTCGGCTCGCGGCGGCCGGCGATCAGCATCAGCGAGAACCCGGCGAGAGTGGCGAACAGGACCGACGAGTGGCCATCCGCCATGTAGCGGATCCAGCTCGCCACGCCGCTCGTGGCGGACAGTGGGGGGCCGATGTGCACGACGTACATGCCGAACACCGCCAGCGCGCGGGCCAGGTCCACCCCGACGAGGCGTCCCATCGAGGGACCTGGCGAGGCCGGGGACTCGGGGGAGGTCCGGGGCGGCGGAGGCGAGTTCTCCTGCGGAGCTGACGTCTCCCGCGGAGCTGACGTCTCCTGCGGCGGCTGTGTCTGTGTCATACGGAGAATCTCGCGTGGGCGTCCGGGGGCGGACCATCCGGCAGTCTTCGGGCTCTCCCCCGCCGATCGGCGGGTACCGCCCTGCCGACAGGCGGAGTCTCGTCCTGACCGGTCGGTCCGGTGCGACCGGACGGGCGGTGTTGTTCGGCCACTTGGCGGGGGTGGACCCGACGGTTGCCGGATGGGCCCGTGTCGGCCGGGCTCGAAGACTGGAGGCATGACAGACCGCGCCGGCACAAGGAGCGCGAGGACTGTCCCGGCAACTTCGGCCCGCATACCGGGTGGTGACGCCGCGACACCGCAGAAGAAAGGAACTTCGTGAACACCGCATCCGCTCCGACGACGGATGAGCCGTCCCCGACGGATGAGCCGTCCCTGTCCGCCCGGGAGACGATCAAGGCACTGGGCGCGTATGTGCGGCCGCACCGGTGGGCGGTCGCCCTCGGTCTGTTGTGCTCCCTGGTCGGGGCCGCCGGAGGACTGCTGCAGCCGCTGGCCACGAAGGCGCTGGTGGACCGGCTGGCCTCCGGTGAGACCATCGCCGGGATCCTGATCGCGCTCACCGTGCTGGTGGTGCTGGGTACGGCCGTCGAGGCGTTCGGCGCGTACGTGCTGGAGCGGACGGCGGAGTCGGTGGTCCTGGCCGCGCGGCGCACCCTTGTGGGGCGGCTGTTGCGGTTGCGGATCGCGGAGTGGGAGCGGATCCCGCCGGGCGATCTGATGTCGAGGGTCACCTCGGACACCACTCTGCTGCGGGCGGTCAGCACCCAGGCGGTCGTCTCCGCGGCCACCGGCGCGGTGGCCTTCGTCGCGGCGGTCGTGGTGATGGCGTTCCTGGACGTCGTGCTGCTGGGTGTGACGCTCGGTGTGATCGTGTCGGTCGGTGGGGCCGCCGCGCTGGTGATGCCGCAGATCGCGCGGGCCACCGAGCGGTCGCAGGAGGCGGTCGGGGAGATCTCCGTCGGATTGGAGCGGTCTCTCGGGGCGTTTCGCACGGTGAAGGCGTCCGGTGCCGAGGAGCGGGAGACCGCTCGGGTGGTGGCGGCGGCGCGGCGGGCGTGGCGGCACGGCGTGAAGAGCGCGAAGTGGGAGGCCGTGGCAGGCTCGACGGACGAACTCGCCGTACAGCTGGCCTTTCTCGCGGTGCTCGCGGTCGGCGGGGCGCGGGTGGCGTCCGGGGAGATCCCCGTGTCCACCCTCATCGCCTTCCTGCTGTACCTCTTCTATCTGATCGAGCCGGTGTCCAAGCTGGTCGACGCCGTGACCTCCTATCAGGAGGGGGCAGCCGCGATCTCCCGCATCGCGGCCGTGGAACGCCTCTCGACGGAACCGCCCGCTCGGCGGACGGACGCCCTGCCCCGGCAGGGGACAGCCGCGCCGGGTCCGGCGTCGGTCCGTTTCGAGGACGTGTCCTTCCGCTACCGTCCGGGCCTGCCGTACGTCCATCAGCGGGTGCGTTTCGAGGTACCGGGTGCCGGGATGACGGCCTTCGTGGGCCCCTCGGGTGCGGGCAAGTCGACGATCTTCGCGCTCATCGAGCGGTTCCACGAGGCCACCGGTGGCCGGGTGCTGGTCGACGGCAAGGACGTACGGCACTGGCCGCTGCCCCAACTGCGGTCCGCCATCGGATACGTCGAGCAGGACGCCCCGGTGCTGGCCGGCACGCTCCGCGAGAACCTCGTCTTCGCCGCGCCCGATGCGACGGACGACGCCCTCCGCGACGTCCTGGCCCGCACGAAGCTCGACACCCTCGTCGAGCGTCTGCCCCACGGCCTGGACACCCCGGTCGGCCACCGCGGCTCGAAGCTGTCGGGCGGTGAGCGGCAGCGCATCGCCATCGCCCGCGCCGTACTGCGCAAGCCCCGCCTGCTGCTGTTGGACGAGGCGACCTCGCAACTCGACGCCGTCAACGAGCTCGCGCTGCGGGACGTCATCGCGGACGTGGCTCGGGAGACCACTGTGCTGGTGGTGGCCCACCGCCTGTCGACGGTGACAGGCGCCGACCGGATCGTCGTCATGGACGCCGGCCGGGTCCGGGCGGTGGGCACCCATGAGCAACTGGTGGGCCAGGACCGGCTGTACGCGCGGCTGGCGGCCACCCAGCTCCTGACACCCGCGCGATGACCCACCCCACGCGGGGCTGTCCGGTCGCCCACTGCCCCGGTCCCGGCCGGACAACCCCACGCACCGGCACCCACGGAAACCAAGACCGCGAAAGGCCCCCTATGCGCACCGAGTCCGCCATCCGTCGCGGACGTGGGCTATGGGACTGGCTGGCCCAGCCGACCGCGCTGTTCGGCGGCGTGTACGGGCTCCTGGTGTCGAGTTCGGCCGTCGCCGCGCTCACGCAGTTCGGCGAGGTGACTCGGGCGGCGCGCATGGACGACGCCGTGTGGGTCCTGTTCACCGCCCTTGCCTCGGCCCTGGCTCATGGATACGCCCACCAGATCGCCCACCGTGACGCGCAGGGCCATCCCGGCGTACGGGGTGTGGTGCGCGCAGTCCTCGCCGAATGGCCGCTGGTGGTGGCGGCGCTGCCCACCACACTGCTGCTGTGCGGGGCGGGCCTCGGCTGGTGGCACTCCACAGGCATCGAGTACGTCGCCTTCGGAATCAACACCGTCCTGCTCCTGGGCTGGGGCCTGCTCGCCTCCCGGGCCGCAGGCCGTACGTGGGGCCGAGCCGTCAGGATCGGCGGTACTGACGCGCTCTTGGGAGTGGCCGTCGCCTTGGTCAGCACCCTGTTGAAGTGAGGCGGCGATCAGGGCTGTCAGCCTTGCGCCGAGGCTTCGCCCCGCTACGTGGGCCGGACCCTCAGCGGCTGGTGGCAGCCGGTGACGAACGTGCGACCCTGCCGTTTCACCCCGGTGATGTCGACGCCCGGCAGTTGCGGCGGCAGGAAGGGGTCGATGGTGAGGGCGTCGGCCCCCCGGCGCACGTACCGGAGGCGCGTGCAGGGGGTGGCGCTCAGGCGGAGTCGGGGAGGGGGCGCCGGGCGACCTCGTGGGCGTCGTCCGGTGGCACGCCCAGCATGCGCAGGACCATCTCGGCCAGGTTCAGCGCGGCCTCGTCGCCGTCCAGGTCGGGGCGGGCGAACCTCAGCTCCACCAGGGACAGTAGGGTGCCGCCCAGTGCGGACAGAGCGACCGCCGGGTCGACGGCGGTGAAGCGGCCCGAGGCCATGCCGACCTCGAGGTCGCGAAGTGCCCGCCGGGCCAGGCCGTTGTGCGAGTGGATGTGGCCAAGGCCGCGACGGCGCAGGACCTGCATCAGCTCCGGGTGGGAGTCGGCCATGCGGGCGCTGAGACGGAAGCCGGCCGCGACGAGCTCCGCCGGGTCGTCGATCCCGGCCAGGCGCTCGTCGAAGCTCTGGCCGTACTCCTCCAGGGCGTCCACCACCGCCGCCTCGAACAGCTCCGTCTTCGACTCGAAGTGGTTGTAGAAGGAGCCGAAGCCAACGTCCGCGCGCTCCGCGATCGCCTGGATGCTCGCGCTTGTGTCCCCTGTCTCGGCGAGTATCTGCCTCGCGGCGCGAATGAGCGCGCGACGGGTCTCGGTGCGGCGCCGCTCGAACCGGTTGCTGGGCGGGGCTGACGTAGACATGCGCAGAGTCTAACCGCGAGGGCGATGACCCCAGCAGGTCTGATGAATTCATCATTTCCTGCCGCGAACGTCTTGACGACGAGACCATCAAACTTGATGATTTCATCATCACGACAATGTCGCTCGGAGGGCACCATGCCTGAAACCCGCGTCCACGGGCCCGATGTCAAGACGGCCCACCAGGACCTGCACAGCGAACAGGGCGCCCTGCGCGGGGAGCATCCCGGCCGCTCCCGTAATCCCGTGATCAAGGTGGCGGACCTGGCCTGGCTGGAGTTCGAGAAGCCGGACCTGGATCGGGCCGAGGCCTTCGCCCGGGACTTCGGCTTCCAGGTCGCCGCGCGCACGGAGAGCGAGTTGTGGCTGCGGGGCACCTTCGCCGGCACGCCGTGCATGGTGATCCGGCGCGGGCGGACGTCCCGTTTCATCGGACCGGCGTTCCACGCGGCGGAGCGGGCCGATCTGGACCGGCTGGCGCGCGCCACCGGCTCCGACGTGCGGGACGCGGACGTGCCGGGCGGCGGCAAGGAGGTCGGCCTGCTCGATCCCTCGGGCTTCCCGGTGCGGGTGGTGCACTGCGGCGAGCAGCTCCCGGCGCTGCCCGAGCAACGCCCGCTGCTGCTCAACTTCGGCACCGATCACCGCCGTACGAACACCACGCAGCGCCCGCCGCGCGAGCCGTCCCGCATCCAGCGACTGGGACATGTCGTCCTGGAGACCCGCGTGTTCAACCGGGCCCTGGACTGGTACCTGGACACGCTGGGGATGATCGTGTCCGACTTCCAGTTCCTGGACGGGCAGCGCGAGCGCGGCCCGGTCATGGCTTTCATCCGCTGCGACCTCGGCAGTGTGCCGGCCGACCATCACACGCTGGCCATGCACCTGGGCCCGGGCACCGGCTATGTCCACTCGGCCTACCAGGTCACCGACCTGGACTCGATCGCCGCCGGCGGCGAGTACCTCAAGGAGCGTGGCTACCAGCGCAGTTGGGGGATCGGCCGGCACGTCCAGGGCAGCCAGCTCTTCGACTACTGGCGCGATCCCGACCGCTTCATGCTGGAGCACTTCGCCGACGGCGACCTGTTCTCCTGCGACGTCGAGCCCGGCTGGGCGCCCCTGTCGACCACCGGCCTCGCCCAGTGGGGACCGCCGGCCACCCGCGACTTCCTCGGCGCCAGCCCCTCCCCCCAGCGCGTCCGCGATGTCATCCAGGCCCTGCGCGGCAACAACGAGATGGACCCGGCGCGCCTGCTGGGCCTGCTCAAGGCCGCCAAGTCCTGACCTCCCCGATTCCCTCACGAAGGTACTGACATGAGCACCAACGTCCTGCGCACCGCCGACGGCTGGTGGGTGGTCCTCCCCCAAGCTCTCGACTCCGCTCGAGCAGGGGGGACTTCCATCGACCGGGCCGTCCCCGTCGACACCAAGGCCGTCACCACCGCCGAGCTGATCGCCGACCGTGACGCCGTACGGGTTGCGGCGCTGTCGGCCGACGCGGGCACGCCCGTCGCCGACCTGGTCGCCCTCTCGCCGGTCACCACCCCCTGCCGGGTCGTTGCCCAGATGGTCAACTACCGTAGCCACGCCCGCGATTCAGGCTTCACCGACGACATCCCGCCCACCTTCTTCCGCAAGGCGTCCGGCTCGGTCAGCGGACCCGGCGACGCCGTCGTGCGGCCCTCCCACGTGAAGTTCCTCGACTACGAGATCGAACTCGGGCTCGTCATGGGCGCAGCCCTGCCCGTCGGCACCGTGGTCGAGGAGCGGGACCTGCCGTCGTACGTCGCCGGGCTGGTGATCACCAACGACATCAGCGCCCGCGATGTCCAGCTGACCAAGACGCAGTTCTACGAGAGCAAGTCGTACCCGACCTTCACGCCGACCGGCCCGTACCTGGCGCTGCTGGAGCCGGAGGACTTCGCCCATCTCCTCGATCTGCGCCTGAAGTTGTCCGTCAACGGCGACCTGCGCCAGGACCGAACCCTCGCCGACATGATCGTCCGCCCGGCGCAGGCCCTGACCCTGCTGGCCCGCTTCCAGACTCTCGACCCCGGCGACCTGCTGCTGACCGGCACGCCCGGCGGTACGGCGCTGAAGGCCCCGCCGAAGCCGGTGGAGAAGATCGGCGCGCTGCTGCCGCCCGCGGTGAAGTGGAAGGCCTTCTTCAAGTCCCAGGCGAAGAACCCGCACTATCTGCACGCGGGTGACGTGATGACAGCGACGATCGCGACCCCGGACGGCCGGATCGACCTCGGCGAGCAGCGAACCTCCGTCACGGACACCCATGAGACCCCGAAGTGAGCCGCACATGACCGTCCAACCCAACGGGGCCGACGTACCCGTCGTGATCATCGGCGCCGGACCGGTGGGCGTGACCGCCGCCCTCCTCCTCGCCCGGCACGGAGTCCGCACCGTCGTTCTGGAACGCCACCAGGACGTCTACCCGCTCCCGCGCGCCGTCGCCACCGACGACGAGGTCCGCAGGATCCTCCAGGCCGCGGGTGTGGAGGAGGAGTTCACCGCGATCGCCCGCCCGGCGAACGGGCTGCGGCTGCTGGACGCCCGGCACCGGGTGATGGCCGAGTTCCGCCGCACCGAGCACGGCCATCACGGGTACCCGCAGACCAGCATGTTCGACCAGCCCGAGCTGGAGCAGTTGCTGCGCGACACCCTCGCCCGGCGCCCGGAGTGCGAACTGCGCGGCGGTGTGGAGGTCACCGGCGTCGGCCCGGACACCGCCGGCCCCGTGTGTGTGACCTATCGCGACGACGACGGCGAACACGAGCTGTGGGCCGAGGCGGTCCTCGGCTGTGACGGTGCCAACGGCCTCACCCGTGACGCCATCGGCGCCGTCTGGGAGGACCTGCGCTTCGAGGAACGCTGGACTGTCATCGACGTCCGCACGAAGGCCGACGTCCGCTGCTGGGAGGGCGTCGACCAGGTCTGTGACCCGCGTCGCCCGGCGACCTTCATGCGCGTCGGTGAGGACCGCTACCGCTGGGAGTTCCGGCTCGGGGACGCCAAGGAGCCGGTCGGCGAGCTGGTCGCGCCATGGCTGCCGCCCTCCTGCGACGGGGACTTCGAGATCATCCGCGAGGCGCAGTACACCTTCCGTGCGCGCGTCGCCGACCGATGGCGCAGCGGACGGGTCTTCCTCCTCGGTGACGCCGCCCACCTCACCCCGCCGTTCATCGGGCAGGGACTGTGTTCGGGGCTGCGGGACGCCTACAACCTCACGTGGAAGCTCGCCCGCGTCGTCCAGCACGGCGGCGACGAACGGCTCCTGGACACCTACGAGAGCGAGCGCAAGCCGCACGCCCGGCATGTGATCAAGCTCGCGGTCGCCATGGGCCGGGCCATGACCGGCGACCAGGACGGCGCCGCCGTGATCCGCCGAAGACTCCTGGCCGCGGCCTGCCGCATACCCGGCCTGACCGCGATGGCCGGCCGCGACCTCAGCCCGCCCCTGACCGCCGGGCCCCTCGTCCGACGCCGCATGCGCAGGAGCCTGGTGGGCACCCACTGCCCGCAACCGTGGATCACCGCCGAGGGACGGCGCATGCGCCTCGACGAGGTGCTGGGCGACTCCTTCACCGTTCTGACCGCCGCAGAACCCTGGCCCTCGCTCAACGCCCTCGCCCACGCGATCGGCGGCCGGGCGATCCCGGTGACCGGCCTCGGCGACGACGGCACGCTCACCGCCTGGCTGCGCGCCGGCCGGGCCGACGCCGTCCTGTTGCGCCCCGACCGCGTCGTCATGGACGTCGTCCCGGCCGGGGCCTACGCCTTCACCGACACCGCCACCTGGGCCTCCCTTCTGCACACCACGCACAGCCCCCTGGCACCCCAACGGACCGTCCAGAACAGCCTGCAGAGGAGCGCCACCCGATGACCGTGCCCGAGCCTTTCACGGCGCCCGACCCGCAGGCCGTCGCGAACAGCCACATCACGGACTTCGCCCGCCACGTCGGCATGGCCGGCTCCGACTATGCCGCCCTGCACCGCTGGTCGGTCACCGACCTGGAGGGCTTCTGGGGCGCGGTGTGGGAGTACTTCGACATCGACGCGGACACTCCGTACGAGCAGGTGCTGGCGCAGGAGCGGATGCCCGGCGCCCGCTGGTTCCCCGGCGCCACCCTCAACTACGTCCACCACGCCCTGCGCAACCTCGCCGACGACGCCGTGGCGATCATCGCCCTCGACGAGACCGGCTCCTGCTACGAGGTGGCCGGAGGCCGGCTGCGTGCCCAGGTCGCCTCCGTCGCCGCCACCCTGCGCGACCTGGGCGTCGGCAAGGGCGACCGCGTGGTGGGATACCTGCCCAACACCCCGTGCGCGATCGTCGCGTTCCTCGCTGCCGCTACCCTGGGCGCCGTGTGGTCGGTCTGCGGGCAGGACTACGCCCCCAAGGCCGCCGCCGACCGCTTCGCCCAGCTCGAACCCACCGTCCTGATCGGCGCCGACGGCTACCTCTTCAACGGCACCACCCACGACCGCCGCGACGCCACCCTCGAACTCGCCGGCGCGCTGCCGACGTTGAAGGCCACGCTCCTGGTGGACCACGTGGGCCTCCCGTGGCCGTCGCAGGCGTACCCGTCGCTGGTCGTCCCGTGGGAGAGCGCCGCCACCCGCACCGAGGAACTCACCTGCACCCCGGTGCCGTTCGACCACCCCCTGTGGGTCGTCTTCTCCTCCGGTACCACCGGCCTGCCCAAGGGCATCGTCCACGGCCACGGCGGTGTCCTGCTGGAGCATCTGAAGACCCTCGGCCTGCACTCCGACCTGGGACCAGGCGACCGCCTGCTGTGGTACACCACCACCCACTGGATGATGTGGAACCTGGTCGCCTCCACGCTGCTGACCGGCGCCACCACGTGCACGTACGACGGCAGCCCGGCGCCCTTCGCCAAGCTCGACGTCCTGTGGGAACTGGCCGCGCGCCACCGGGTGACCGTCTTCGGCACCAGCCCCCAGTACCTGCTGGGCATGGCCAAGTTCGGCATCGACCCCTCGGCGCACGACCTGTCCTCGATCCGTGTGGTCGGCTGCACCGGCTCCGCACTGCCGGCCTCCGCATACCCCTGGGTCCGCGACCACGTCGGCGACCACGTCCTGCTCACGTCCATCAGCGGCGGCACGGACGTCGTCTCCGGCTTCGCCGGCAGCGCACCCAACACTCCCGTCTGGGCAGGAGAGTTGTCGGCACCCCACCTGGGCGTGGCGCTGGCCGCGTACGACGCTGAGGGCTTCCCGGTCGTGGACCAGGTCGGCGAACTGGTCGTGACCCGCCCGATGCCGTCCATGCCGCTGTACTTCTGGAACGATCCGGACGGCACCCGCTACCGCGACGCCTACTTCTCCCCCTACCCGGGCGTGTGGCGGCACGGCGACTGGATCACAGTAACGGGCCACGGCTCGGTGATCGTCCACGGCCGCTCCGACAGCACCTTGAACCGCAACGGCGTACGCCTGGGCAGCGCCGACATCCACGACGTCGTCGAACGCCTCCCCGAGATCACCGAGGCCCTCGTCATCGGCGCGGAGGAACCCGACGGCGGCTACTGGATGCCGCTGTTCGTCGTCCTCGCCGCCGGGGAGACCCTGGACGACCCGCTGCGCGAGAAGATCAAGGAGACCATCCGGACCGGGGCCTCACCCCGCCACGTTCCCGACGAGATCATCGAAGTGCCGGGCATCCCGCACACCCGCACCGGCAAGAAACTCGAAGTCCCCGTCAAACGCCTCCTCCAGGGCGCCCCGGTCGAGCAGGTCGTCAACCCCGCAGCCGTGGACGCGCCCGGCCTCGTCGATCACTTCGCCCGCCTGGGCGCCGAACGCCGGGACCGGTCGACGTGAGAACCGCACAGATCACCCTCGCAGTCGTCCTGACCCTGGTATTCCTGCCGCTGGGAGCGGCGAAGACCGCCGCGTTGCCGTTCATGCGGCAGGCGGCAGGCGGCAGGCGGCAGGCGGCAGGCGGCAGGCGGCAGGCGGCAGGCGGCAGGCGGCAGCGCACCTCGGCATGTCGCCGGGACTCTACTGCGATGTCAGCGACGGGTACCCGTGGTTTGGCCACCTCCTGGTAGTCCTCCAGCCAGGCGCAGGTGTCGTCGATCACCGCTTCCCCGCCCACCGGGCCATGGCCCGGGACCACGATCCGGCGTTCTCCCAGGGCCTGGACCTTGTCCAGCGCGGTGAGCCATGACGCGGGGTTGTTGGTGTCCGCCATGTAGCAGTGCGAGTGGTGGTTGAGCAGGTCCCCGGCGATCAGGGCTTGCGCGTCGGGCTCATGCGGGCGGATCCGCACGAGGCCGCCCGTACGCCTGATCTGATCAAGCGAGCGGCAGGGGAGGACTTCTTCCTCACGCTGCTCACCGAAGGGTCGGCCAGACTCCAGCAGGGCGACCGCGACGCCGAGGTGGGTCCCGGCGACTTCACCCTCGTGGACAGCGCCCACCCTCCGTGTTCCGCTTCGACCGCCCGTTCCGCTCGGTGGTCCTGCAGATACCCCGCGCGATGCTCACCTCCCGCTGCGCCGCAGCCGAGCACATCACCGCCGTACCGTTCCGTACCGCGCACGGGTGCCTTCGTCAGTCCCGTCCTGCGCGCCCTGGCCCAGCAAGGTCATGACCTTGACGAGACCACCGCCGCCTCGTTCATGAGCAACCTTCTCGATCTCCTGGCCACCGCCTGTCACGCGATCGGCCCGGATATCTCCGGGAAGGCGAGTGCGACCGTCCACCGGCGTGACCTTCAGCGGGCCAAGGCCCACCTCGCCGACCGGCTCCACAACCCCGACCTCACCTCGGTGGTGCCGCCGATCGAGTATTGCGGGTCTCGGTCAGCGGGGCCGAGATCGACGACGACAGTGAGACGTCCGTCGGCATCCGGTACGACGCTGCTGGGCATGCCGTTGATCACGACCGTGACGGCTCTGGCACCGTGGAACAGGGGCGGCGTCGTGACGCGGGTCGATCCACTGCCCGTGACGGTGAACCCACCGGCACTTACGTTGTGCAGGTCCAAGAACTCCAGAGCGCGGTTCGGGTCAGCCGTGACCGACCAGCCGAACACTGAGAACTCCGGCTCGATGGACCGGTAGTCGAAGATCGCCGGCTCCGATGTGCTCTGGGAGAACCGGGCCGCGAACCGGCCGAGGCTTTCGGTGATCTCCTGCTTGAACAGGGCGGGCGTGTGACATCCCCAGTCGTACGCCCTGAACGTGTGCGGGATGCCGAGCGCAAGGAGCCGGGTGTGCAGGCTGTGCGTCTCCGGGCTGACGATGCCGGACTCCAGAACGCAGCCGGTCGAACTGGTGAGATCGCTCACCTCAGCGGCTCCCGGAAGTCCGTTTCCGGTGTAGAGCTGCACGTCGACACTGCCCAGGTTCCCCGCCAGGTCGGTCGGGTTGTGCCCCCGCCAGCGGATCTCGTTGGTCACGCGGGGCCCGTAGATCGAGTCCGGAGGGGCGAGGTTCAGAACAGGGCTGAGCGAGAGGACCGCGGCTCCGGGAACCCAGTTGCTGTCGGCCGCTCCGGACAGGCTTGAGGTCGCGGCGAACAGATCCGGGTGCCTGGCGGCGAGCATGAGGGCGCCGTAGCCGCCCATCGAGGCACCGAGGATCACGCGGTGGGCGCGATCGGCGATGGTGCGGAAGTTCGCTTCGATCAGCGGGATGAGCTGCTTGGTCACGAAGGTCTCGTACATCGGCGGGCCACCCGCGCCGTTGTTGTACCAGTCGCTCCAGTACCCGGAGTTGCCGCCAGGGATGGTGTCACCGGTGTCGACGACTCCCTGGAGCGGGCTCGCGCTCGGTGAGACGACGATCGACGGGTAGGAGGAGGTGAGGCTCTCACCGTCCGCCGTGGTACGGAACATCGTCTGGTCACCGTTGGTCCCGACCAGGAAGTACGTCACCGGCCACCGGCGGGTCGGGGCGGCTGCGTAGCCGGTAGGCAGCGTGACCTCGACCTTGGCCGGTGTGGTGAACGACGGTGTCGCGACGGTCAGCGACACGGTGCGCTGGGTGACCCACTGCTCTCCGGTGATCGTCGCGCCGGCGACCGGCACGGTTCCCGGCATCGGCGGCAGGTCCCCGATCGCGGCCGATGCCGATCCCGGCGCGAGGCCGGTGACCATGCCCGCGGAGACACACAGGGCGATCAGCGCGGCACGGATGCCGCTGGTGCGGGCGCAAAGGCGAAGCAGACTCATACAGATCCTTCGGGCTGAGTCGGTTCGGAACGTACTGAGGGGATGTCACCGACGTTGGGCCACTGCACGGGTTACCGGGACGTGTCGGTGGTGACTTCGCTCTGCCACTCGGGGTAGCGATGGCAGGCGACCGTCCGGCCGTCGGCCGTCGTCCGGGCCTCCGGTCGGGTCTGCCGGCAGCGTTCCTGAGCGACCGGGCATCGGGCGGCGAACGGACATCCGCTCCCCGGCTGCGGGTCGCCGTTCGCGAGTTCACCGGCCGCGGCGATCGCACGGCGCTTCCGTTGGGCAACGGGGTCGGCGACCGGGGCGGCCAGCAGGAGTGCGCGGGTGTACGGGTGGGCGGGTTCCCGTGTGACCAGGCGGGTCGGTCCGGCCTCCATCACCTGCCCCCGGTACAGGACGGTGACGTCGTGGCAGATGTGCCGTACGACGGACATGTCGTGCGAGATGAACAGGTAGCCGACTCCATGGCCGTCCTGGAGGTCCGCCAGGAGATTGAGGATCTGAGCCTTGACCGACAGGTCCAACGCGCTGACCGACTCGTCGCAGATCACCAGTTGGGGCTCGGTCATCAGGGCACGGGCGATGGAGATGCGCTGGCGTTGGCCTCCTGAGAAGTCGCGCGGGTACCTGGCGGCAGAGGCCGGGTCCAGTCCCACGTCCTCGAGCATCCTCGCCGTCCGGCGCGCGATGGTCTCCCGGGACCGGATGCCCTGGGCCAGCATCGGCTCCGCCAGGCTGCGGCCCACGGTGTAGGAGGGGTTGAGGGAGCTGTTCGGGTCCTGGAAGACGGCTTGCAGCGAGCTGCCGAGCTTCCTTCTTTCCGCAGGTCTCAGGTGGGTCGTGTCCGCGCCGAGCAGCCGCACGCTGCCGGATTGGGTGGGCGCGAGGCCCAGTACCGCCTTGGCGAGCGTGGACTTGCCCGATCCCGACTCTCCGACGAGCCCCATGGTCGTACCACGCGGAATGGTCAGACTGACGTCGTCGAGTGCCTGGAACAGCGGTTCCCGCCGTCGGCGTCTGAATCCCACACTGACGTTACGGACCTCCAGAACGGGTGACTGCTCCTCGGTCATAGCGGTAGTGCTCCTTCACGGACGAGATCCTCGGTGCGGATGCAGCGGGCAGCCGTGTCGGGGCCGACCGGCAGGAGGGGGATGGGCCCGCCGGTGCACTGCTCGCGCGCGTGGACGCACCGGCCGGCGAACCGGCATCCGGTGGGCCAGGCCCCGGGGGGCGGCACCCGCCCGGGCAGCGTGGGCAGTCGCGCCCCCTCCTCCGCGGTGCTCGGATCGGCGGCCAGCAGCGCCGCGGTGTACGGGAAGCGGGGCGCGTGGAACAGACTCCGGGCAGGGGCCTGTTCGACGACCTCCCCGGCGTACATGACCACGGCCCGGTCGGCGATGTCCGCGACGACGCCCCAGTCATGGGTGATCAGGAGGATCGCCATGCCGGTGCTCTGCTGCAGCTCGCGCAGCAGAGCGAGGATCTCGGCCTGCACGGTGACGTCCAGCGCGGTCGTGGGTTCGTCGGCGATCACGAGTTTCGGCCGGCCGGCGAGCGCGAGGGCGATGTTGACGCGCTGGGCCATGCCGCCGGAGATCTCGTGCGGGTACGAGGCGAGCACTCGGTCGACGTTGTGCAGCTTGACCTGGTGGAGCAGTTCGGCGGCTCGTGCGCGCGTCGCGGGTCCGGAGAGCCGCTCGTGACGGCGGATGACCTCCTTGAGGTGGCTGCCGACCGTGTGCGTGGGGTCGAGGCTGCCGAGTGCGTCCTGGGCGATGTACGCGATGCCGGAGCCGCGGACGGCTCGGTACGCGCTGGGACCGCCGGCCACGAGGTCCGTACCGCGATGGACGACCTCGCCGCCGGTGACGTCGACACCGTCCGGCAGCAGCCCCAGCACCGCGAGGGCGGTCATGCTCTTGCCGCAGCCGGATTCTCCGACGACGGCGACCGTCTCTCCGGCACCGATGCTGAACGTCACGTCGCTGACCAGGGTGGTGTCCTCGCCGGACGTGCTCGCCGTCACGGTGAGTCCCCGCACGTGGAGCAGGCCGTCATCCGGTGTGCCCGGCGACGTCACTGCCCTCGCCCGCTGTGCCGTGTTCGTCCTGCGGCCGTGTCCCGCCCGGCGCCCGCGCGGTGCGGCTGTCCTGTGTTCGACATCCGTCTGCTCGCGGATGGCGTCGCCGAGCACACCGAACGCGAGCACGGTGAGGGCGATCGTCACCCCGGGAGGAACGAGCAGCCACCCGTCGGAGGTGACGACGGTGGACGCCTGGCTGATCATCTCTCCCCAGCTCGGCCGCTCGCCCGCGGACATGACGCCGAGGAAGGCGAGCACGGCCTGGAATCCGAGGCCGACGCCCGCGAACACCGACGCCTGGGCCAGAATCGGGCCGAGCACCCGGCGCAGCACATGGCCGCTCATGATCCGCAGAGGGCGTACACCGGCGACCCGGGCGGCGGTGACGAACAGTTCCTCGCGGACCACGAGCGTGGCGCCCCGCACGAGCCGGACCAGTCCCGGTGCGCCGAGCAGGCCCAGGGTGATCATGGCCGCGGTGGGGCTGGAGGAGAAGACACCGAGCACCACCAGGACGATGATGATCGCGGGGACGCCGAGGACCAGTTCGGCCGTACGGCTGATCGCGGTGTCGAGCCAGCCGCCCCGGTAGCCGGCGAGGATGCCCAGCGGCACACCCAGCAGCAGGAACACCACCAGCGCGGTGAGCGTGTTCACGAGCCCGGGGTTGATTCCGTACAGCAGGCGACTGAGCACGTCTCGGCCCACCGTGTCCGTACCCAGCCAGTGCGCACCGGATGGGCCGCTGAGTACGGTGCTCAGGTCCTGCTCATCGGGGGAATAGGGGGCGATGGCGGGGGCGAGCAGCCCGGCCAGTACCAGCAGGGCCAGGTAGGCCGTCGCCACAGCGCCCAGTGGCTGCCGGCCGAGGGCGCGGCGCAGCCCGCGGGGTTCGAGGGCCGGCTTCACTGTCGGTGAGGATGCCTGGGAGACCTCTCGGTTCATGGCATTCGTCGTCATGAGGTGCGCACCCTCGGGTTGACGACGTGGTAGGCCACATCGACGAGGAGGTTCACCGCGATGACGATCAACGTGAAGTACACGACGACTCCTTCGATCAGTGGCAGGTCGTGGGAGGCGGTCGCCTGGACGGCGGTGCTTCCCAGGCCGGGGATGGCGAAGATGAACTCCACGGCCACGGTCCCGCCGAGGGCGCCGACGAACACCGTGCCGATCACGGTGAGGACCGGGACCGCGGCGTTCTTCAGGGCGTGCCGGTAGATCACGGACCGTTCCGGCACCCCGGCCGCCCGCAGTGTGCGGACGAAGGGCTGGTCGAGCGCGGTCGCCACGGCGTCGCGGCTCTGCTTGGCGATCACGGCGGTGGCCGGGACCGCCAGGGTGACGACCGGCAGGACCAGGGAGTTGAACCACGCCGCCGGGTCCTCGGGCAGTGCCACATAGCCCGTGGGCGGGAAGAAGGGCAGCTGCACCGCGAAGAGGACGACCAGGACGAGCCCCAGCCAGAAGTCGGGAACGGCGAGGCCGATGACGGATCCCGACTTGACCGCCTGGCCCAGGGCGCCTCGCCGGGCTCCCCGGACTCCGAGGAGGACCCCGACGACGGCGGCGAGGAGGGTGGCGCCGATGATCAGCGACAACGACGGCCCGAGTCGGTCGCCCAGTTGGGCGGCGACCGGCTGCCGGTTGATCAGTGAGGTGCCGAAGTCACCCTGCAGCGCCTTGGACAGCCACCGCCAGTACTGGACCCACAGGGGTTGGTCCAGGCCCAGTTCATGGCGTGCGGTGTCCAGTTGTGCCTCGGTGGCGTTCTGCCCCAGCAGGGAGCGGGCGGCGTCGCCCGGCAGGAGCGCCACGAGGACGAAGGAGACCGCCGAGGCCACGAGTGCCAGCGGGACGGCCCAGGCCAGCCGACGCAGGACGAGCCTCAGCATCGGTCACCTCTGCTCACGGGCGTGCTCATCAGCTCGCCGGGCGCAGATCGGCGAACGTGGGAACCCCGGAGTTGGCCGTCGTGGCCTCCAGACCGGTGAGGCCCTTGGCGAGGTAGTAGCTCAGCGGTGCGCCGACGACGGGAAGTACCCATGCCTGCTTCATGAGGTAGGCGTTGATCTGCTTCTGCACCGCGGCGCTGTCCTTCTCGTCGGCCGCGAAGTACTGCTTGTACAGCGCGTCGAGGTGCGGGTCGGACGTGTGGAAGGGGTTGAACGGCCCCTGCGGATTGACGACACCGACGTGCAGCGTGGCCATGTTGGCCAGGCCGTAGGCGATCACGGGGGCCGGATACTTCCCCGAGGTCATCGCTACGAAGTAGTCGTTCGCGGTCGGCTTCGTGGTGATCTTGAGTTTGACGCCGACCTTCGACAGCTGGCCGGACACCGCCTGCGCCATCTTGTCGAGTCCGACGACCGTGGTGTCGAGCACGGGCAGTGTGAACCCGTCCGGGTATCCGGCCTCGGCGAGGAGCCGCTTGGCCCGCGCCGGGTCGTAGGGATAGGTGGCGTCGTAGGAGGCCCTGTACCCGGCCTGTCCGGGGAGTGCGTACTGGGCGAGCGCCAGCTTCTCGTCGCCGTACAGCGCCTTGGCGATGGCCTTGCGGTCGACGGCGTAGTTCAGTGCCTGTCGCACGCGGACGTCGCGCAGCGGCTTGCTCACCTTGCCCTTGCGGTCCGCGAGGTTGAGCCCGGTCATCGCCTGCTGCGGGGCCAGTACGGTGAGTCCGGCGCCCGCGGCCGCCTTGAGTGTGGTGCCGTCGCCCAGCGCCGCCTGGACCTGGCCGGCCCGCATCGCCTGGATCATCGACGACGAGTTGGGGATGACGCGGATCGTCACCTTCTTCCAGTGCTGCCGGTCCTTGTTCCAGTAGTGCGGGTTGGGGACGAAGGTGTAGTGGTCCGAGGCGACGGTCCGGCTCGCGTCCAGCATGTACGGCCCGGCGCCGGCCGTGCCGTTGTCCAGCGACGCGGGCTTGCCCACCGCCTTCGGGCTGGCGATGTTGCCCGCGCCGAACGCCTGGGCGAAGGCGAACGTCAGGTTGGGGTCGGACACGCGCAGTTCGAGCCGCACGGTGAGGGGTCCGGTGGCCTCGATGGTCTCCACGTTGGCCAGCAGGCCGGCCACGCCGCCGGTCTTCTGGGATCTCTCGTAGTCCAGGTACGTCTTCACCGCCTGGGCGTCGAGCGCCGTGCCGTCGCTGAACTTGACGTCCTTGCGCAGGGTCAGCTCGTAGGCGCGGTTGCCCTTCCCGACGTAGCCCCACTTGACCGCGAGGCCGGGGCCGAACTTGCCGTCGGGCTGCATGACCATCAGCGGGTCGTACGCCCACTGGTAGAAGGAGCCGTAGGAGGGGTCACCGACCGCCGGGTTCAGACTCGGCGGCGACAGCGGAGAGCCGAAGGTGAGGTCGTCGCCCACGCTCCCGGCAGCGCCCTTGGAGCTTGTGCCCGCCGAACAGGCGGTGAGGGCCAGGGCGGTGGCGACAACTGCGGCGACCGCCGCGCTGCTGCGCGGTCGGGGTGCCTGGAATCTGCGGTGAGACAGGCGAAAGGACACGTTCATCTCCGGCGACTCTGGGAGTTTATCGATTTAGCAAGCGAGAACTCGGCTACCAGGTGTGCCGGTTCGTTTGGCTGTTGGCGTCAGGATGTTCGGGAAGGCCCGCCTGATGAGGCAGGAGGCTCGTTCGCGGCTCCACGAACTACAGGTGTCCCGCGGTGGCGAGATCTCGATGTACCTTGCTCAAAGGTTTTAGCAGGATGCGCCCGCCTGGGCGCCTCGTCAAGACCCCGTTCTATGCTTCCCGAGCCCAGGTACCGGACGACGCGAACCACCGATGGAGGAGCCCATGCCTCAGCGGCGGGTGACACTGGCCGACGTGGCCCGGCGCGCGGGACTGTCCACGACCGCGGCCTCGCTGGTACTGAACAAGCGGCCGGGCACCCGGCTGTCCGAGGACGCGCAGCAACGCGTCCTCGCCGCCGCCGAGGAACTGGGCTACCGTCCCAACGCCGCTGCGCGCAGTCTCCGTACCCGCAAGAGCGCCACCGTCGCCTTCGTGTCGGACACGGTCGCCACCACGCGTTTCGCCGGGGACATGATCCGGGGCGCTCTCGACGCGGCACGGGAAGCGGGACATGTGCTGCTCATCGCCGAGACCCAGGGCAACGCCGATCTCGAGCGGGAGGCGATCGAGGCGATGCTGGACCGCCAGGTCGACGGCATCGTCTACGCGGCCATGTACAGCCGCAGGATCGCGGTCCCCCAGGAAATCCTGAGCCGGCCCACGGTCCTGCTCAACGCCACCTCGGACGACCGGCTGCCCTCCGTACTGCCCGCCGACGAGGAGGCGGGACACACCGTGGCCACCGCGCTCCTCGACCATGGACACCGCCGGATCGCCGTCATCGGACGCTCGGCGGAAAAGGAGCGCGACCCGTGGAAGTCCCTTGCCGTCGGCCCACGACTGCGGGGCATACGGCGGGCCCTCGCCGATCGCCGTCTACGGCTCGTCGGCGCCGAGTACACCGCCGAATGGGAGCCTTCGCACGGGCATGAGGCCATGACCGCGCTACTGGGGCGGGCCAACCCGCCCTCGGGGGTCATCTGCATGAACGACCGGCTGGCTCTCGGCGCCTACCAGGCCGTGGCCGAGGCAGGGCTGAGCATCCCGAGCGACATCTCGGTCGTCTCCTTCGACGACGATCCCATCGCCACCTGGCTCCGCCCCGGGCTCACCACCGCCGCCCTGCCCCACGAGGACATGGGGCGACTGGCCGTCCGGCTGCTGCTCGACGAAAATCCCGGTCCGGGAGTGCGCTGGGTGCCGATGCCCCTGCGGGAGCGCGGTTCCATCGGCGCCCCCTCGCGCTGACCGACATCACCGGTCCGGAAAGCGCGACGAACTGGCCCTTGCGTGGGAGCCGTACCGCACACCATGATGCTAAATCGATTGAGCAAGGAGACCACAGCATGCTGCTTCTGGCCGACCACTGGGTCTGGGACAGCTGGTACGCGCAGGACGACGAAGGCCGTCACCACGCCTTCTTCCTCCGCGCCTCCCGCGCCCTGCACGATCCCGAACGCCGTCACCGAAGGGCATCGATCGGGCACGCCGTCTCCACCGACCTGCACACATGGGAACTCCGTGCCGATGCCCTCGTGGCCGCCGACGCGCCCGCCTGGGACGACCTCGCCACCTGGACCGGCAGCGTGGTACGAGGCCCGGACCGGCGGTGGTACCTCTTCTACACCGGCCTCACCCAGGCCCCCGACCGCCATGTGCAGCGCATAGGCGTGGCCGTGTCGGACGACCTGAACGTCTGGCAGCGCCACGGCGACAAGCCCGTCGTAGAGCCCGACCCGACCTGGTACGAGGACTGTGACCGCTCCGCGTGGCCGGGCGAGGCGTGGCGCGATCCCTTCGTCTTCCCCGACCCGTCGGGCGACGGCTGGCACATGCTCATCACCGCCTATGCCAAGCAGCGCCCCGCCCACGGCGGTGGAGTGATCGGACATGCCTGGTCACCGGATCTGCTCACCTGGCAGGTCCGGCCGCCGCTGACGGAACCGGCCGGATTCGGCCACCTGGAAGTCCCCCAGGCGGCCGTCGTCGACGGCCAGCCGCTCCTGCTGTTCTGCAGCAACTACGCCGAACGGCCCCTCGCCCATCAGATCTGGGTGGTGCCCGGCCCTTCCCTCACCGGCCCCTGGGACATGGCACGGGCGCGGCCCGTGCTGGTGGAGAACCTTTACGCACCACGCCTGGTGCAGGACGCGGCCGGGGGCTGGAATCTCATGGGCTTCGTCGAAGAGCGCGACGGGCTGTTCGCGGGTGGGCTGTCCGACCCGATCCCTGTCCGCTACACACCCGAAGACGGCCTCAGTGTCGCACCTTGCTGAATCCATTCAGCAAGGTGCATCCTGCGGAAACGTGACCCGAGAGATCCTGAGGAGGAATGCCATGGACGCTCATCACCACCGGGCCGGTCGGTGGCATGAGGTGCGGCGATGAGCCCGGCGCCGGTGCCTTCCCCACCCGTGGACGGCCTGGTGGCCGCCGGCTACGGCACAGTCGCCGACGCCTTCACCACGGCACTGGCGCGCAGCACGCGCGGCGGCGGGGCACTGACGGTCATGGTCGGCGGTCAGAAGGTGATCGACGTGTGGGGCGGGGCCGCTGACGCCCGAGACGGCCGCGCCTGGAACCAGGACACACCCAGCGTGACGTTCTCCTGCAGCAAAGGGCTCCTCGCCGTCCTCGTCGCCCGGCTCGTGGAAGCCGGAAAGATCGACCTCGACCTGCCGACCAGCACCTACTGGCCCGAGTTCGGCCAGACCGGCAAGGAGACCATCCCCGTACGGTGGCTGCTCTCGCACCAGGCCGGCCTGTCCTGTCCGACCGAGGACATCACGAAGGCCGACGTCCTCGCATGGCATCCCGTCGTGGACAAGCTCGCCGCCCAGGCGCCACTGTGGGAGCCCGGCACCGGTCACGGCTACCACGCCTTCACCTACGGCTGGCTGGTCGGCGAGGTGGTCCGCCGCGTCACCGGCCAGAGCGTGGGTGAGGCGTTCGCGGAACTGGTCA
Organism: Streptomyces sp. NPDC002324; assembly: GCF_053593335.1. Taxonomy (NCBI): domain Bacteria; kingdom Bacillati; phylum Actinomycetota; class Actinomycetes; order Kitasatosporales; family Streptomycetaceae; genus Streptomyces; species Streptomyces sp. NPDC002324. Next base: position 137,111 of record NZ_JBSFCF010000014.1, on the reverse strand, counting down.
CCGGGCCGCTCGGCGCGCGGGCGTGGTTCGGCGCACCGCAGGAGGAGCTCGCGTCGGTGGCGGTTCTCGCGATGGCCCCCGACCTCGACGTCGACGCGTTGCCGCTTTCACCGGAGCTCGCCCCTGTGAAAAGGGCCATCACCCTCGGCGGTGCTTTCCCCGGCACTGTTGCCGGGAATGGCACGGGCCTGAACGATCCGGCCATCCAGGCCGCCGAAGTCCCCGGCGGTGGGGCGGTCGCGACCGCGCGGGCACTCGCCGAGATCTGGTCCTCGACGATCCTGCCCACGAGCGCGACCCAGCCTCTCCCGAAGCACGTGGTGGCGGACATGGTGCGCGTCCGGTCCTCCGGGCAACAGCTCCTGGGCCTCCAGGGCATCCCTCAGCCCAGCTGGGGAACGGGCTTCATGGTCGACAGCCCCGCCCGCCCGTTCCTGACCTCGTCGTCCTTCGGCCATGACGGCATGGGCGGCCAGCTCGCGTTCGCCGACCCGACCCATGGAATCGGTTTCGGCTTCGTCACCAACGACGCGCAGGGAGCAGGGGACACCCGAGCCCTGGACATCCTCGACGCGCTCCGCCGTACCCTCTGAAGGGCCCTTCGACCCGATGAGGATCAATGGCCTGCGGGCGCAGCCGGAAGGCCGGGATCCGCTGCCGACGGCCGATGATCGACGCGCGGTCGGTTCGAAGCGTCCGTACGAAGCGTCGGTACGAATCCGTACGAAGCGTCGGTACGAAGCGGACTCCCTCACCACCTTCCACAGCCGGGGCACCTACTGCCTGGCCGCTCTCCGGCCGGCGCCGGCGATCGTCATCCACAGCGCGCCGACGGCCTCTCGGTACCTGCGCCCCTGCCCGCGAACCTCGCGCCGACGAGTCACGTTCCGAACCCGTCCACCGAAAGAACCGGAAATCAGGCAATGACCACCGCGCTTCCGCCGCACACCAATGCTGCACCGCCGAGTCTGGCCGCTCGCGTAACCGACCGGGTCATGGCGCGCCTGCTGGCGTTGCCGGCCGCGCAAAACCACTACCGGGTCGAGCGGAACCTCCCGGCGGCCACGCGCGACGGCGCCATTCTGATGACGGACCACTACGCCCCCGTCACCGACCAGCCGAGAGGCACCGTCCTCCTGCGCACACCGTACGGACGCGGCTTTCCCGGCGACGTGGAGGCGAGGGTCTACGCGGGCCACGGGTATCACGTCGTGCTGCAGAGCTGCCGCGGCACGTTCGGCTCCACGGGAGAGTTCTACCCGATGGCGAACGAGGCCGACGACGCCCAGGACGCGGTGGCCTGGCTGCGGACCCAGCCCTGGTTCGACGGACGGCTCGCGACCGCCGGGGGTTCCTACGTGGGCTGGACCCAGTGGGCGCTGCTGATGGATTCGCCCCCCGAGCTGCGTACGTGCCTGATCGCCGTCGCCCCGCACAACATGTACGAGGCGGTCTACGGAGGCGGAGCGTTCCAACTGGGCGACTTCCTGCAATGGGCAGCGATGATGATCAACCAGGAGCGATACACCGGGCTGCGGGCTGTGGCCCGGGCCCTGACGATGAAGCGACGGCTGGCCCCGGTCTTCGACGCCCTCCCGTTGGCCGAGGCGGCAGACGCGGCGACCGAGCACCGCGCGCAGTGGCTCCGGGAATGGCTGACGACGCCCGGCTCCAACGATCCGGCATGGGATCGGCTCAAGCTCGACGAGGCTCTTCAGCGGGCGACCGTCCCGGTGCGGCTCACCGCCGGCTGGCAGGACCTCTTTGTCGACCAGACCCTGCACCAGTACCGGTCGCTGCGTGCCCGTGGGGTCGACGTCTCACTCACCGTCGGCCCCTGGACCCACAACGAACTCGGTCAGAAAGGCATGGGGCGCCTGCTTCGCGGCAATCTCGAATGGCTGGAGACACACCTCGCCGGCGAAGCGCCGGAACACCCACGGTCCGCACCCCCCGTCGAGGTGTACGTCACCGGACAGGGCGCCTGGCGACACCTGGCCGAGTGGCCGCCGGCGGCGGGTGAGACCGTGCGCTACCTGCAGCCGGGCGGGAGGCTTCTGGCCGACGAGCCGAGCGGCGGCGCGCCGTCGACGTACGTCTACGACCCGGCGAACCCCACACCGACCCTCGGTGGCCCCCTGCTCACCCTCGACGCCGGAAGCAAGGACAACGCGAAACTGGAGAGCCGCTCCGATGTACTCATATTCACCACCGACCCCCTGACCGCGCCGCTCGAGATCATGGGAGCACCGGTAGTCGAACTGGCGCACACCAGGAGCAACCCCCACGCCGACGTCTTCGTACGACTCTGTGACGTCGACCTCGAAGGCGTGTCCCGTAACTTCGCCGAAGGACTCGTCCGGCTGGACCCCGCCTCGCCCCTCGACCAGGTCCAGACCGTACGCGTGCGGCTGGATTCCTGCGCACACGAGGTCAAGGCCGGACACCAGATACGCCTGCTGATCGCCGGCGGCTCCCACCCACGGTACGCACGCAACGAGGGCACCGGTGAACTGCCCGGCACCGGAACCGAGTTGCGGCCCTGCACGCACACCATTCACCACGACACCGGCGCGGTGTCCCGCGTACTCCTGCCGACGCTTTCCGGGTGACATGAACAGTCATGTCAACCGATCTCCGGGCTACGCGGGAACGTGCCTGACGCTACCCGCGCCAGAGCCGGCGACGCACCGACCCGGACAAGCAGCGGGCGTAGGCGAGCGCAGCAACGGCGTGGCGCGGCAGGCGACGTCCCGGGCCGGCCATGGGCAGGTCCGGCCGCTGTCGCCGCAGGTGGCGATGGTCAGCTGGGGAGCGTTGGTCACCTGAGGGCGTTGGTGGCGCACCTGGCGACACCCTCGCCAATCAACCGCCCTGCCCCCAGAGCGACCAACGGGCGGCAGCGGCGCCAGCGACCGGCCCGGCTCACCTCCGACCCGGAGGACCTCACCGCGCTGCGCGGAGGACGTGTCACCGTCATCAAGATCTGACAACGACCCACCCGGCCACGACGAGCCGAGGACCACCTGAGCCATCTCCGCGGGCGGGCCCCGTCCTCCGACGGTCAGCACGTCGAACGCCCTGGAACGAACGCAGACGAGTCACCAGCCGCAGACTCCGATGACGCCCAGGCACCGTCGTCGTGTCACCGCGGCGCGCCTGTACGACGGGACCGGCTCCGTGAAGAACTCGCCGGGGAACCCCTCGACCTGGACACGGCTGCGCCGTCTTGCTGGACCACCCGCGAGGAACTGCGGATCGCGATCGTGACCTGAATCGAACGGACCTACCACCGCCGCCGCAGACAAGCCGAACTCGGCCGGCTCACCCCCGTCGCATTCGAGACCGTCATGACCACCCGGCCCCCCAAGCCGCGTGACCACACCTGTCACCCGAACCTGCATCAGACCCCCTGTCCATCGCCACCTGAGACACACTCCCTCGCCAAGCAAAGTCGCCGGAGCACGCCTCCCGCGGGCGGTGAACGGGCATCGGAACAAGGTCAGCTCCCGGCAGTCCGTAGTCCGAGCAACCGAACGGGGTACGCCGGCAACCCTCGGCTTACATGCCCCGCCGAAACCGTGAGGCACGGGGGGCGACTCCGTGGTGCGATCTGGGGCCGTTTTCAGTACGGGCCGTTTCTCCCCCACTCCGACCGGCCACGTCGGCAACGGCACGATCCGGGCGAGCCCAGTTGCCACCACACCGCGCCGACTCCGCTACACCCCTGGCCAGAGTGGATGACTCGGCACCGGAGCTACCACTTCCGGTTTCCTCGCGTCCAGCCAGCGTCCAGTGCCCAACCAGCCACAGGAGCCATGTACCGCATTCAACCGCCGCGAACTGGAACATCCATGCTGGTCAGAGGCATCCACACTACCGACACCGGCAACGAGGCCGAACTCGCGCGCAGCGGATTCGGTCCGTTCAGCCGAAGTCGACGACCCGACAGGACAAAATGATCGTTTCCGCAGTTCAGAAGCCTGCACAGGTGGGGCGGGTGGGACTCGAACCCACGGCCGACGGATTATGAGTCCTTTGAGGATCTTGGCGGTCCTTGCCGATCAACGCTCATCCATGACGTTATGGCTGGTCAGAGGGGGTTAGCCACGTCGGCGTTCCTCTGTCCTTGTCGGCCTGTTCCCATCCTTGCGTCCCGAACTCGTCCTGCACGCGTCCCGGATGGACAGGCTCGGCCGACGCAGAGCCGGTTGCACCGGCCCATGAAAGAGCCTCGAACCCGCGCGCAGCGGATTCCCCTTCCACAGGGGGAGACTCCGCCCCTCGTCGGCGAACGCGCGGGCGGTGGTGACCACTTCCGTCGACTTGGAGGTGGACAGAGCGGAAGCGCGGGCCGTAGAGGTTCCAATGTGCCTGTTCGGCGACCAGGGGCAGGTCGAACAGGTCGGCCAGGGCGCCGGTGATCTGGCGGTCACTGTCGGAGAGCGGGCTCCTGACGAAGGTCATGGCTGGGCATACTCCTCTCGCCGTGGGGTGTGGGGCCGCGGGGATACGGACTCGGCTGCCTCCGGCCGTGGACCGGGCGGGATGACGGTGTTCACGCAGTGACGTGGGCTCCGGCTCCGATGGCCAGCCACTGCACGCGCCCATGGATGTCCTGCGGCGCCTTGGCGAACTCCCGTTCGACGACGTCGCGCCCTTGCCGAAAGTGCCTCCATCCCTCGTAGTGCACCGGCATGGCCGTGTGCGGGCGGACGAGGCGGCACACCTCGACAGCGTCCTGTGCCGTCATGCTGTAGCGCACGGGCCCGGTGACCGGGAAGCGCACGCCCCCCATATGCAGGAGCATGGTGCCGACCCGCAAACGCTCCGCGACTCCTCGTACACCGCGGTGGAGCACGGTGTCACCTGAGATCCACAGGGCTCCGTGCCGCTGGCCGTCCCAGCGCAGTGCGAAGCCGGTCGCTTCGCCGACGAGCGGGCGGCTCAGCGGTGGGCCGTGGCGGGCCGGTGTGGCGGTGATCTCGATCGGCGGCCCGCCCGCGGCCTCGAGCCGGGTGACGGCCCATGGCTCGAGCCCGCGGGCGTTGCCGCCCAGGCGCTTCGCGCCGGGCACCGTGGTGACGACGACGCCGGCCGACGGAGTAACGCGCGTCCGGCGTCGTCGAGGCTGTCGCCGTGGTGGTCGTGGGTGAGGAGCACCGCGTCGATCGGTGGCAGGTCCTCGGCGGCGAGGGCCGGTCCGGCCACCTTGCGGGAGGAGGTCCCCCAGCCGAACGCGTAGGTCCGGCCGGGGGCGTCGAAAGTCGGGTCCGTCAGCAGGCTCCAGCCGTCGAACTCGATGAGGACCGGTAGGACCGCCGATGTGGGTGAACCTGACTTCCGTCATTCGAGGTGCCCCTGTCTGCCGTCGGCCGGTCAGCTGTGGTCGAGTGCCCAGGTGAGGGCGGCGTCGGCCACTTCCTCCCAGCCGTGCTGGGCGGGCATGAGGTGGGAGCGCCCGGGGAATTCGATCACTTCGGTGAGGGCGTTGGACTTGTAGTGCCTGGCATTGGAACGCTGGATCTTCGGCGGCATGAGGTTGTCGTTCTCGCCTGCGATGAACAGGAGCGGGGCGCGGTCGTCGTTGTGGTAGTCGACCCAGCTGTCGGCGTGCCCGGGGTGGATGTTGGCCAGGGCACTGCCCCAGAACACGTGGCCGGATGCGGGGATGTGATAGCGCTCGTAGGTGGCGCGGGCCTGGTCCTCGGGGAAGGTGTTGGTGAAGGCGTAGCGCCACTGGTCGTAGGTGAAGCCGATGGCTTTGTGGCGGTTGGCGGGGTTCTTCAGGACCGGGAAGGTGGCCTTCAGCTGGGACAGCGGGATAACCGCGACGCCTTCGGTGGGTGCGGAGTTGATCGCCACGCCGGCTGTGCCGTAGCCGTGGTCGAGCAGGATCTGGGTGAACACCCCTCCCGCGGAGTGGCCCATGATGATCGGCTGCCGGTCGAGGCCGTCGATGAGTTTCTCGATCGAGGAGACGATCTCCGGGACCTTCAGGTGTTCGATCGGGCTCGGGTCGGCGTTGAGCGCCTCGACCTCGGTCTCGAAGCCCGGGTAGGCGGGGGTGAGGACCCGGAAGCCCTTGGCCTCGTAGTAGGTGACCCAGTTCTCCCAGCTGCGGGGAGTGACCCAGAAGCCATGGACCAGGACGATGGTGTCGGGTTTCTCGCTCATGGTGACGGTTTTCTCCCTCAGCGGGTGGCGGCGTAGGCCTTGAGGATGACGGCCGTGGCGGCGTCGGGGTGCGAAATCATGACAACATGGGACGACTTGACTTCGGTGACCTTGCTGCCGGCGCGCTTGGCCATGAACCGCTGGGCGGCCGGCGGGATGACCTTGTCCCCGGTCGGGATGAGGTACCAGGACGGGATGGACTTCCACGCCGGGGCGCCGCTGGGGCCCGCGAGGCCGTTGACGCTGCCGGGCCGCTGGGCGGCGGCCATCAGCCGGGTCTGCGACGCGGGCAGGTCGGCGGCGAACACCGCGCGGAACTTGGCGGGGTCGATGTAACCGTCGATCGTGGGGCGACCGTCGGGCAGCGGCGGGTAGGGGCGCTGGACGAGGGCGGAGCCCAGTTCGCTGCCGGGGAACTGCTGCGCCAGCTGCAGCGCGCTTTCCCCCTTGTCGGGGGCGAACGCGCCCAGGTACACCAGCGCCTTGACGTTGGCGTGCCCGCGGGCGGCGTTGCTGGTGACGATGCCGCCGTAGGAGTGGGCCGCGAGGATGACCGGCCCGGGCAGGGTGTCGAGGACGCTGGAGATGTAAGCGGCGTCGTCGGCGGTGTCCCGCAGCGGGTTGGCCGGGGCGATGACGGGGAAGCCCGCCTTCTGCAGCCGGGAGATGACGCCGTTGAAGCCGGAGGCGTCGGCGAACGCACCGTGCACGAGCACGACGGTCGGCTTCGGAGCGCCGGTCTCCTTCGTCTGCGCCTGGGCGGAGACGGCCCCCGTGGCGATGAGGACGGCGACGGCGACGGCGGCCGGCAGCCGCCTCAGGGAAGGGGTGCGCATGACCGTACGTCCTTTCAGGAGGCGAGGAAGGCGAGCAGGTCGGCGTTGAACTCGTCCCTGAACTCCCCGTACAGGCCGTGCGGCCGGCCGGGGTAGATCTTGAGGGTGGCGTCCTTCACGAGCTTCACCGACTCAAGGCCCGAGGCGACGAGGGGGACGATCTGATCGTCGTCGCCGTGCGCGATGAGTGTGGGGATGTCGAACCGCTTGAGGTCCTCGGTGAAGTCGGTCTCGGAGAACGCCCGGATGCAGTCGAGCGCGCCCTTCATACCGACCTGCATGGACTGCAGCCAGAACGCGTCCGACACGCCCTGCGACACCTGCGCGCCTTCCCGGTCGAACCCGTAGAACGGCACGCTGAGATCGGCGTAGAACTGCGAGCGGCCGCCCGAGACACCCGCCCGGATCTCGTCGAACACTTCGATCGGCAGGCCCTGCGGGCTGGCGTCGGTCTTCAGCATCAGCGGCGGTACCGCGCCCAGCAGAACCGCCTTCGCCACCCGTGACGTCCCGTGCCGTCCGATGTAGCGGGCGACCTCGCCGCCACCGGTGGAGTGCCCGACCAGGACGACGTCGCGCAGGTCGAGGGCGTCGAGCAGCGCGGCGAGGTCGTCGGCGTAGGTGTCCATGTCGTTGCCGTTCCACGGCTGGCTGGAGCGGCCGTGCCCGCGCCGGTCATGGGCGACGGCCCGGTAGCCGTTGGAGGCGACCAGGTGCAGCTGCTCGTCCCAGGCGTCTGCGTTCAGCGGCCAGCCGTGGCTGAACACGACCGGCTGCCCCGAGCCCCAGTCCTTGTAGAAGATCTCGGTGCCGTCGGTGGTGGTGATGGTGCTCAAGACTCGTCCTTTCGTCGCCTCGCGACCAGCAAGAAGTTCCGGTGGGCGTGTGCCTGGATGAGTACGCTCCCGCTGCGTCGGCCTGCCCGGCCTTGGCGCACCGTCGCATCGGGACGACTTGACGCTAGGTCGCACAGCGGCATCAGCAATCGGTCAGATGACTGCATGCCTGTGGCGGGCCTGCCGTACGTGGACCGTGTCCGGGCATCCGAGGTACCGCGGTGGACCCGCCTGCCGCGGGGCCTTGCCCTTAGAGGTGCGCCAGTGCGTCGCGCAGGGCGGAGCGCGAGGTGATGCCCAGCTTGGGGAAGATCCGGTAGAGGTGGGCGCTGACGGTACGCGGGGAGAGATACAGCCGCTCGCCGATCTCCTTGTTGCTGAGCCCCGACGCCGCCAGCTGCGCGACCTCCCGTTGCTGGGCCGTGAGAGCGACGGTGGCGGGGTCCGCCGCCATGTGCGAGGCGGCCTCGCGCACGGCGGCCACGCCGGTGGCGCGCAGTTCTTGCTCGGCGCGGCGGCGCCAGGCGGTGGCGCCGACGCGGGCGAAGATGTCGGCGGCGCGGCGTAGTTCGGGGCGGGCGTCCCCAGGACGGTGTCGGCGGCGGTGGAGTTCGCCCAGAGCCAGCCGTACCCGGGCGTGGTCGAAGGGCCACCGCTCGATGTGGGGCAGCGCGAGGGCCGCCTTGAACAGGGGTACCGCGTCCTCGTCGGGGGCGGTCATGGCGCGGGCGGCGAAGATCTGCAGCCGCAGCCGCGGGGTCAGATCAGCCAGGGCGGCCCGGTCTGCGGCGGCGAGATGAGCGGCCGCCTCCTGGGTGCGTCCGGTGTGCACCGCGGCTTCGACCAGATCGAAGACCATCCACGGCGCGTAGGCGCGATGCGGGGCCAGGGTGCCGGCCGGGCTGACCCTGAGGCACTGGGCGTAGGCGGTGTCGTAGTCGCACTCCGACAGTGCGGCCAGTGCCAGGTTGCGGGCCGACAGTGTCAGATGCAGGGTGCTGCCCCGGGGCGCGGCCCACTGCTCGATGGTCTGGCTGTAGGCGCGGGTGCTGTCACTGTCACCGCGTGCGGCGGCCAGCCAGCCCAGGTTGCACCGCAGATCATGCGCGAGCAACTCCAGGTCGTGGCGGATGCACAGGTCCAGGCCCACGGTGGCGGCCTTCTCGGCGGCCTCCCATTCCCCGGACAGGTAGTGGTCGTGGGCGGCGAACCAGTAGCCGCTGGCGGCATAGGTCACCGCTCCCTGCCCGTTCTCCTGCGTGATCAGGTCCCGGACATGCGTACGGTAGTCATGCAGCAGGTCCAGCCACGCCGCGGACCGGCACAACTCCGCGACCAACCCAGGCGGCGCGCTCCCCGACAGGCCGTCGAAGGCCGCCCGCAGACGGGGCGCGGCACCATGACCGGTGCGCGGGACATCACACAGCACGTCGTGCAGCAGAAGCACATGGCGACCCAGCTGATCCCCGCGCCCGGTGACCACCTCCCCCAGCTCCTGCCACTCGGCCGGATCCTGCGTGTACGAGGCGGCCACCACCCGGGCCAGCACGGTGCGGTCGTCGGAGGTGACGGCCCGGGCCAGCAGCCGCCGGACGGCCGCCAGATCCCCGTCGCGCAGCAGCAGGATCCGTGCCTTGGTGGTCATGCCGTGCCCCAGGCGGGCCGGGTCGTCCACGTGCTCTCGCGCCTGGTCCAGAAGCTTCTGGGACAGCCGCAGCTGACCGGCTTCACCGGCCAGCTCAGCGGCTCGGTGCAGCCGCCGGCCCGCGTCGCCGGGGTCCGGGCTGAGGGCGGCGGCCCGCCGCAGGGCGCTGACGGCCAGACCGGTGCCGCCACGCACACTGACCGCGCGCGCGGCCTGGTCGATCTCGGCGGCCACCTCCTCGCTCGGCTCCACCGCGGCGGCGGCCAGATGCCACATCCGGCGTTCGGGGTCCGCCCGGTACTGCTCGGCCAGAGCGGTGTGTGCGGCCCGTAGTTCATCGGGTGAGGCGGTGTTGACGATGGCCGACCGCACCAGCGGATGACGGAACCGCACACCTGAGGGCGTGGAGTCCCGCGTGATCAGCCCGACCCGCTCCACCGCGATGATGTCGTGGGCCGGCAGAGCCGTCGGACGCACCGGGTCCGCGCGGTGCTCCAGCCGGTCCCCGTCCAAGGCTGTCAGTAGCAACGCGGTACGCAAGGCGTTCGGCAGCGACAGCACACGGCCCGCGTAACCCGACTCCAGCCGGGTACGTACGGGCGCCCCGTCGGGCAGCCTCTCCAGGCCGGTGGCGGCATCGGTGCCGAACGCCTGGGGTAACTCCGCCAGCGCCAGCGGATTGCCCGCCGCCTCCTGCAGCACCCGCCGGCGTACGGCCTCGGGCAGCCCGGGGTGGAGCAGGCCCAGGAGTTCCCCCGCCGCTTCCTCCGCGAGCGGCTGCACCTCCAGCATCTGGATCCCCGGAGTCACCCGCTCGGTCGCGGTCAACGACCGCCGGGCGAACACCGCCCGGATGTCGTACGGCTCCAGCCTCAGCAGCAAGAACATCATCACCTCCCGGGTGGCCACATCCACCCAGTGCGCGTCCTCCACCGCGATCAGCACCGGCCCGTCCTCGGCCACCGCGGCCAGTGCCGCCACCGTGGCCACCGAGATCGCCAACCGGTCCGGCGGGGGCCCGGCCTGCATGCCCAGGACCCGCCGCAACACGTCCCGGTGAAACGGATCGATCCGCTCCAGGTACTCCATCACCGGCGCGAACAGCTGATGCAGGCCGGCGAAGGCCAACTGCGCCTCGCTCTCGTATCCCGCCCCGCCCAGCACCCGCAGGCCCCGCTGCCGCGCATGACCCACACACGCCCGCAGCAACACCGTCTTGCCCACTCCCGGATCCCCGTGCAGCACCAGATTCGGCAAGGCGCCCGGAACCCGGTTCACCACGTCTTCAAGCGCGCCCAGTTCATGAGCCCGTCCGATGATGTCCACGTCGCACATTCCCCTGCTCTGTGAAGAGGTCAGCAACTGCAGTCATTTGACCGATGGCCCGGCACGGGCGCCGGACGACACTGGGGCCCACCAGCAAAGGAGTGGCCATGCCGCGCATCATGGTGGGAACGGAGAACAGCGCCGAAGTCAGCCTCTACTACGAGGACTTCGGCACCGGCGACCCCGTCGTCCTCGTCCACGGCTGGCCACTCACCCAGGACTCCTGGGAGCCCCAGGTGGGTGCCTTCGTCGAAGCCGGCCACCGGGTCATCACCTACGACCGGCGCGGATCCGGCCGCTCCACCCGCACCTGGACCGGCTACGACTACGACACCCTCGCCGCCGACCTCCACACCCTCGTGGAACACCTGGATCTCACCGCCTGGTCGCTGGTCGGTTTCTCCTCCGGCAGCGGCGACGCCACCCGCTACGTCGCCGGCCACAGCACCCACCGCATCTCCAAACTGGTGCTGGCCAGCCCCATCCTCATCGGTGGTTCCACACGCGCCGGGACCGCCACGGCATCCGCCGGCGAGATGACCGCCGACCTGCTCGCCGCCGCCCGCCGACACCGCGTCCCCATGCTGGACGACCTGCTCACCAGGTTCTTCTCCGTCAACGGTGACAGCGCCCTGGACGAACCGACCCGGCTCTACCATCTGCACACCGCCGTGTCCGCCTCGCCCAAAGGCGCCGCCGACTCGATCAGCGCCTGGCCGACCGCCAACCGGCCCGAGGACCTGGCCCGCGTGGACGTACCCGCACTGGTCGTCCACGGAGAAGACGACGCCTTCATGCCGTACGAGACCACTGGCCGGCCCGTGGCCCGGGCCATACCGGACAGCCGGACCGTGACCATCCCGCACGCGCCGCACGGCGCACCACTGACCCACCCCCAACAGTGGAACGAGGCCGTCCTCGCGTTCCTGGCGGGATAAGGACTGACGTCTCCCCGGTGGACCTCGGCGATCGGCACGCATGCCCGTACCCCCCTGGTTCGGCCTCCGTAATCGTCCAACGGTCCGTACGCCGGTACTTAGGTCATTTGACTGGGCATCTGGCCGTGTCCGTGACCGGCCCGGCCGGGGCTATCCGTCGCCGATGCCGTCGAGGGCCTCCCGAAGCTGGGAACGGGTGCTGACTCCCAGCTTCGGAAAGGCCTGGTACAGATGGAATCCGATGGTGCGGGGCGACAGCAGGAGACGTTCGCCGATCTCCCGGTTGGTGAGTCCCGCGGCAGCGAGCCGGGCGATCTGGAGCTGCTGCGCGGTCAGCTCCCCACTGCCGCTCATCGCCCGTTCGGCATGCGGCGCGCTCACCCCGCAGGCACGCAGCTCGGACGCGGTTCGGGTGATCCAGGGCCGGGCACCGAGCCGTTCGAACACCGCCAGCGCCTGGGGCAGCACCGACCGGGCCTCCCCCGTCCTGCGCTGCCGCCGCAGCCACTCGGCGTGGTCGAGCCGGGTCTGCGCGCGTTCGAAGGGCCACTGGTCACCTGCCGGGTCGGCCAGTGCGGCCAGGAAGTGCCGCTCGGCGTCCGAGGGCGCCGACAGCAACGCCCGCGCCCGGTGCAGCAACGCTGTGAGCCGTACCGACATCCGGCCGGACAACTGACGCACCACCGCGTCCACCACCGGGCGTGCGTCGTCCTGCCGGTGCGCGCGTACAGCTGCCGCCGCCAGGTCGGCGATGCCGTAGTAGGAGATGTGGTAGTGCAGGGGAAGCGGGTCGGCGCCTGCGGTGAACAGACCGCGCAACTCCTCATACGCCGCCGCATAGTTGCCGTCGACCACCGCAGCAGCGCCCAGGATGATCCGCGCCCGGGCGTCCAGACCGCCGCTCCTGGACAGGTCGATGCCGGCCAGCACCTGCGCGAGTGTGCCGCGCGCCCGGTCGGTGTCCCCCCGCATCGCGAACAGCGTGGCGCGGACGCAGCCGGACGCGGCGGCGGGTAACTCCAACCCGTTCTCGACCGCGACCCGACGGGCGTCCTCGGCCATCGACCTCGCGGCTTCCCACGCACCGGTCTCGTACTGAGCCAGAGCCATCGCCTGCGCCACCGTGGCGTTGGTACCGGCCGTCGTGGAACGACGCAGATGGTCCAGGGCCTCGCCCCACAACCGGACAGCGGTGTCGGTCTCGTCCAGCGCCCAGGCGGCCGCCCCGAGGACGACCAGTTCGGTCAGTGGACGATCCGGTACGGCGGCGGCCTGCCGGAGAAGACGGAGACGTTCGTCGCGGCTGCCGAACGGATCGGACCCGACCCACGCCCAGAGCCGGTCACCCTCGGTGCCGGCCTCTGTCCCTATCGATGCGGCTATCCGCAACGCCGCCTGGCGGTACATGTCATCACCCGAGTTGTAGATGACGTTCGTTGCGGTGCTGAGGGCGTCGATGGCCCGGTCGGGGTCGGTTCTCACGGTGGATTCGGCGATCGGCAGCAGGTAGCCCAGGGAGGCCGCGTGCCGAGTGGTGACGGCCAGTGCCCACCCCGCCCGCAGTGAGGCCTCGACGAGCAGGCCCGCGTCGTCGGTGGCCGCTGCGGCCCTGGCGGTGATCTCCTCGACCCACCGTGGCCGGCCCGCGAACATGGCCATGGTCGCGGCGTCGACGAGCCGCCGGGCCTGCACCTCGGGGGCCGGGCTGAGCTGGGCGGCCCGTTCGAGGGCTGCCGCCGCAGCGTGGTACCCCCCACGCCGCCGGGCCCGGTCGGCGGTGGCCACCAGTGCCGTGGCGATCTCCTCGTCCGGCACGAGGGTGGCGGCCGCCAGGTGCCAGGCCCGGCGGTCGGGGCTGCCGGCAAGCGCCTCGGCCAAGGCCAGATGGGCCTCTCTGCGGGCTGCGAAGGGCGCTGCCTGGTACACGGCGGAGCGCACCAGCGGGTGACGGAAGCTGATGTAGCCGCTGTCCAACCGGATCAGTCCGGCCGCCTCGGCCGGCAGCCACACATCCAGACCGCCGTCCGGCACGGTGGCGGATGCGGCGACGAGGGCGGCGGGCAGATCAGGGTCGCCCGCGGCGGCAACGAGCAGCAGGGTACGCCGGGTGGCCTCCGGCAGCTCCGACAGGCGTACGGCGAAGATCTGCTCCAATCGGGCTGTCAGCGGCAGCACGCCGAGGGACCAGTCCGGCAACGCATGGCGTACGCCCGGTCCTCCCGGCCTTCCGGGTACGCCGGCCGTCGCTCGGGCCAGCTCGACCAGGGCCAGCGGATTGCCCCCCGCCTGCTCCAGGATCTGCGCCCGCACATGCCCGGCAGGCGGTTCCGGCTGGAGGTCCAGCAACCGGTCGGCGGCCTCCTCGGGCAACGGCGGTATCGTCAACCGGCCGAATTCCGCACCGAACTGGGCAGGCACGGACCCCTTGCGGGCACCTACCAGGACGGCCACGGGCTCCTCGGCCAGCCGCCGCGAAACGAAGGCGAGCGTGTCCAGCGAGCCGCCGTCGAGCCACTGGGCGTCGTCGACCACGACGAACAGCGGCTGCCGGTACGCCGCGTCGGACAGCAAGGTCAGCGTGGCCAGATGGATCAGCAGCGGCTCGGGACGCTCCTCGGAGGAGTCCGGACCGGCTGTCGCGAGCCCGAAAGCGCCCAGCAACGCCGCACGCTGACGGTCCGGCAGCTCCCGGGCACCGTCCAGCACCGGTCGCAGCAACTGGTGAAGTCCCGCGAAGGCCAGCTCCGCCTCGCCCTCGTCGCCCCGGACCCTGAGCACGCGCAGGCCGCACCGCCCAGCCTCCTCGGCCGCGGCGTCCAGCAACGTGCTCTTGCCCGCTCCCGGCTCCCCGACCGCGATCAGCGGGCGGCCGGCGCCCGTCCCGCCGACCAATAACTCTCCGATCCGGGCCAGTTCGCCGTCCCGCCCGACGATCCCCCGCCCCGCCCGGCCCACCTCGAACTCACGCCCCACGTCTCCCCCTCGTCATGCGACTGCCGATCGGCCAACGCCACGGCACACCCCTTCGCACAACCTATCGACCCTTTGACGCCCGCGCGCGGAGCACTCAGCGGCCCGTGGAGTCATCTGACCGATGACCGACACCCGCCCGATCCTGAACGCTGTCACCAGGGGCGGGCCGCCTCGAAGGCGCTCGGCGCCGCCCCGCCCGGAGGCCGCTGACGCCACACCTCGGGCGGGGACATGTCCGTGCTGCCCGACCGGCACCGCCGGGACGGGCTGCCAGAAGGGGAGAACCATGAAGACCACCGCGACCTACATCGGCACCGCGACCGTACTGCTCGAAGTCGGCGGATTACGACTGCTGACCGATCCCGCGTTCGACCCGGCCCCGGCGGAGTACCCGAAGGGACCGGTCACCCTGCGAAGCCTGACCGGTGCCGCCGTCGCGCCCGGCGACCTGCCCGCCATCGACGCGGTACTGCTCAGCCACGACGAACACCCCGACAACCTGGACGAGGCAGGTCGGGCGCTGCTCGCCGGCCGGACCGTGCTCACCACCGTCAGCGGCGCGGAACGGCTGGGCGGCAAGGCCGTCGGTCTCGCACCTTGGACGGCATACGAACTCGACTCCGACGGTGGGAGCGTGCGCATCACCGCCACTCCCGGACGACACGCCGGCGACGTGATCGGCTTCGTCATCCAGACGCCCGGCCAGGACGAAGCCCTGTACATATCCGGCGACACCGTCTACTACGACGAACTCGACGAGATCGGCCGACGCTTCCCGGTCGGTACCGCCCTGCTCCACTTCGGCGCCGCTGTCGTCGAGTGGTTCGGCGACGACTTCATCACCATGGACGGCGCTCAGGGGGCGGCGCTGGCAAAGTCGCTGGGAGCCACAACGGTCGTACCCATCCACTACGACGCCTGGGACCACTTCACCCAAGGGCGCGAGGGCATCGTCGAGGCCTTCACCCAGGCAGGGATCCCCGACCGCCTGCGCTGGCTGACGCCCGGGGTCGCCACGCTCCTCGGTCAGCCCTGATCGTTCGGGGGTACGGGCACTGGTCTGCCTCTCCCCCCCCTCAGGACCGACCGGGCATGACCCAAGGGGTAAGCGGACGGCAGTCTCCGGGCGGTGTACCGCTCGGAGCTGTGCCGTTCCAGTCCGACAGCGGACGCCACCGGCCGGGGCATGGTCGTGCGGCTCTACGACCAGCTGATGGCCCTGGCCCGGACCTCGGTGTCCAGCCCCTTGCCCCGGGGCTGATTCCGGGTGCTTTTCGAGCGAGTGGACACACAGGGACTCGATCCGGTTGGAGGGCAGCGAGCGACCGAGGACCTGCCCTGCCAGGACACATGTCCCGGATGGCCCCCGCCCGAGGTCAGAAGGTGGACGAGCGGCTCTCCGGTTCACCTCCGCTCGCGCCGAGAGCAGTCCTCCCGTGGTGAACTTGCCTGATTCGGCGACGGTTCACCTCCGCTCGCGCTGAGCCTGGAGTCCGCCGACAACCTGGTGAGCTTCCGCGCGAAACAGGAGCAGAAGCGCCAGGAGTGGGGCGACGCTTACGTCGAGACCGGTCGCGTGTGGACGCACGAGAACGGTGAGGCGCTGCACCCGGACTGGATCTCCAGACGCTTCACCCGGCTTGTAGAGCTGTCCGGCCTGCCGCCGGTCCGCCTCCACGACCTACGCCACCTGGCGGCCACGCTCTCCCTGCTCGCCGGAAACGACATCAAAGTGGTCCAGGAGAAGCTGGGGCACTCCTCGCGCCAGATCACCTCCGACACTTACACCGGCGTCCTGCCCGAGATGATGCGGGCCGAGGCCGAGTCGGTCATCGCCGTGGTCCCGCGCGAGGTCCCCTTCAAGGTGCACACGCCCTTGGAGGTTCCCGAGCCGGTCTGGCAGGGCGACCTCGCCGTCTTCTTCGCCCACGGAGCCCGGAAGTCGGGCGACGACTGGTCCGTAGGGGCCAGGACTCGACCTGACTCGGATCTTCTCGGCCTGATCACGCTCGGCGGCCGGGGCCCGGACGACGCCGCCAACGCCGCCGTGAAGTGGATGCGTGATCACTGCACCACGAACGGCCTGGAGCTGGTCCGGATCGAAAACTTCAACGACCAGTACCAGGGGGATCAGCGCCAGGAGTTCGTCCTCCTCCGCTTCACGATCGCCCGGGCGGAGACTCCGAGCATCGCCGGCTGGGACTCCGCCCGCCCCTCGCCTCTCGGCGGCAACAGCAGGAAGAACAGGGCTCGTCTTCGCGCCGCGTGACCTGCGTCCCGAATTTGCCCTGCCGATCATGAAACCATGATCACGACAGGGTCGCCAGGACCCTCACACCCTCGCCCCGACCAGCGAAAGTGCTGGTCAGAACGGTTCTTCTCGCGTAGCGAGTGGTGGGGCGGGTGGGACTCGAACCCACGGCCGACGGATTATGAGTCCGCTGCTCTAACCGGCTGAGCTACCGCCCCGTACGGCGTGTCGCGTACATGTGTGCGCGCCGTCTGCCGCAGCATAGCCGCTCATACGATCTCCTGCTTCGGATGGTCGGCCTTCGCATGCGCTTCTTGACCTTGAGGACTTCGGCGGCGCGCACGCGGTTCCCCGGGACATGAAAAAGGACCCCGACGGGGTCCTTCCTCACTGCTCTCCCGACTGGACTCGAACCAGTAACCTGCCGGTTAACAGCCGGCTGCTCTGCCAATTGAGCTACGGAAGATCGAAGCTCCCCCGACTGGACTCGAACCAGTAACCTGCCGGTTAACAGCCGGCTGCTCTGCCAATTGAGCTACGGAGGATTGCCTCGGTGCATCGAACGTACCTCCCTGGGTATTCGCCAGGGGGCGTGCGCTCGCTGCGACACATACATTAGCGCAAGCAGGGGGGTGCTCCGCCAATCGGTATCCCCCGCGCCCGTCGCGCGCGCAGGGCACGCAAGGGACCGACGCAGACGTAAGGGAAGGGTGGCCGCCATGCGCTATCGGCTCACGTTCTTTGCCGGACTGGCCCTGGGCTACGTACTCGGGACGAAGGCCGGACGCGAACGCTACGAGCAGTTGAAGAAGTCCGCGCGACAGGTCGCGCAGAACCCCGCTGTGCGCAACACCGCCGAGTCGGCCGCCCAGCAGGGGCGCGTCTACGCGGGCAAGGCGTACCACGTGGTCAGCGAGAAGGTCGGGGACCGTGTGCCCGACCTGGTCGCCGAGCGGGTCCGCTCACTGCGTGAACGCAACGCGAACGGCTCCGCCGCGGACGACTGGGGCACGAGCAATACCTAGGGACCACATCGGGTCGGCCGGACCGACGCGCGGCGCCCCCACCCCTTCCGGTGCGGCAGAATTTCTGCCATGGGGATAGTCGCCGGGCTGGACAGTTCGCCCGATTTTACGCGCATTGTCGTCTGTGACTCGGACACAGGGGCCGTGCTCAGGCAGGGGTATGCCCCGCACCCGCTGGAGCCGGCGGAGGGCGGGGGGCGTCCCGCGGACGTCGACCCCCAGGCCTGGCTGCTGTCCCTGGGCGAGGCGGCTACCGGTGGGCTGCTGGAGGGTGTGCAGGCGATCGGGGTCTCGTCCCAGCAGAACGGGCTGATCGCGCTGGACGCACAGGGCAACAGCGTGCGTCCGGCGATGGTCGGCGGCGACAAGCGGACCCAGGTCGCGGCGGCCGACCTCGTCGACGCGCTCGGAGGGCGCGGGGCGTGGGCGGAAGCCGTCGGCTGCGTACCGGGAGCCGCTCAGCCGGTGACGAAGCTGCGCTGGATGAGCCGTACGGAACCGGATGCGGCGATGCGGACGGCCGTGCTGCTGCAGGCGCACGACTGGCTGGTCTGGCAGTTGCTGGGGCGGCCGGTCAGAAGGACCACGGACCGGGGCGGGGCGTCCGGGACCGGGTACTGGAACGCGGCGACCGGGCAGTACCGCACGGATCTCGTCGAGATGGCGCTCGGGCACCAGGTCATGCTGCCGGAGGTGCTCGGCCCCTCGGACGCCGCCGGGACGACGCCGGAGGGGCTCCTCATCTCCGCCGGCACCGGGGAGACCATGGCCGCCGCGTTCGGGCTCGGTATCGGGCTCGGGGACGCGGTCGTGTCGCTGGGGGCCTCCGGGTCGGTCATGGCCGTGCACACGACGGCGCTCGTCGACTCCTCCGGGATGATCACCTCGCTGGCCGACGCCACGGGGATGCATCTGCCGGTCGTCACCACGCTGAACGCCGTACGGACGTTGCGCGGGGCCGTCGAACTGCTGGGCGTGCCCGATCTGGAGGCGCTGTCCGACCTGGCGATGAAGTCGACGCCGGGGTCGCACGGGCTGGTGATGCTGCCGTATCTGGAGGGCGAGCGGACACCGAACCTGCCGCACACGGCGGGGACGCTGGCCGGGCTGCGGCGGGAGTCGATGAAGCCGGAGCACTTCGCGCGGGCCGCGTTCGAGGGCATGCTGTGCGGTCTCGCGGACGCGCTGGACGTGCTGCGCGGCCGGGGTGTCGACGTGCGGCGGATCTTCCTGCTGGGCGCGGCGGCGGAGCTGCCGGCGGTGCAGGCGGCGGCGCCGGCGCTGTTCGGGGTGCAGGTGGTGGTGCCGCAGCCGGCGGACTACGCGGCGGTGGGTGCCGCGCGGCAGGCCGCGTGGGCGCTCGGGGTCTCGCAGGGGGCGCTCGATCCGCGCACACCACCGATGTGGCCGGGGGCGGCGGCGCAGGTGCTGGACCCCGGGGACGAGCTGGCGGTGGGGCAGGCGGTACGGCAGCAGTACGTGGCGGTGCGTGAGCAGACTCATCCCGGGGCGTTCCGGGCCTGAGGACCGGGTCCCGGCTGCAAGGTTCGGTCATCGGAGCCCCACCGTCGGGTTAATTCGGTTGAGGTAACGCGGGGGGAGTGTTCGACGATGGGGGGTGGTGCGTCCCGAACCCCGTCCTCGACTCCGAGAGATCTCGCGTGCTCATACGATTGCTGAGAAGCCATCTTCGTCCGTACCGGACACCGATCACCCTGCTGGTGCTGCTGCAGTTCGTGCAGACGTGCGCCACGCTCTACCTGCCCACACTGAACGCGGACATCATCGACAAGGGCGTCGTGGAGGGGGACACGGGCTACATCCTGTCCTTCGGCGCGCTGATGATCGGCATCTCGCTGGTGCAGGTCGTCTGCAACATCGGGGCCGTGTACTACGGCGCCCGCACGGCCTCGGCGGTCGGCCGGGACATCCGGGCGGCCGTGTTCGACCGGGTGCAGTCGTTCTCGGCGCGTGAGGTCGGTCACTTCGGAGCGCCGTCGCTGATCACACGGACGACGAACGATGTGCAGCAGGTGCAGATGCTGGTGCTCATGACGTTCACGCTGGTGGTGTCGGCGCCGATCATGTGCGTCGGCGGCATCGTGCTGGCGCTCGGGCTGGACGTGCCCCTGTCGGGGGTGCTCCTCGCCGTCGTACCGGTGCTCGGCGTCTCCGTCAGTCTGATCGTGCGCCGGCTGCGCCCCCTGTTCCGGGCCATGCAGGAGCGGCTGGACACGGTGAACCGGGTGCTGCGGGAGCAGATCACCGGCAACCGGGTGATCCGCGCCTTCGTACGGGACGACTACGAGAAGGATCGGTTCCGCAAGGCGAACGCCGAGCTGACGGAGGTGTCCCTGGGCACCGGGCGGATGCTCGCCCTGATGTTCCCGATCGTGATGACCGTCATCAACCTGTCGTCGGTCGCGGTGGTCTGGTTCGGTGCCCATCGCATCGACAGCGGCGGGATGGAGATCGGCGCGCTCACCGCGTTTCTCGCCTATCTGATGCAGATCGTGATGGCGGTGATGATGGCCACCTTCATGTTCATGATGATGCCGCGCGCGGAGGTGTGCGCCGAGCGCATCCAGGAGGTGCTCGACACCGACAGCAGTGTGGTGCCGCCGGTCGCGCCCGTCCGGGAGCTGCGGCGGCACGGGTTCCTGGAGGTGCGGGGCGCGGGCTTCCGTTATCCGGGCGCCGAGGAGCCGGTCCTCCGGTCGATCGAGGTCGTCGCGCGGCCCGGTGAGACGACCGCCGTCATCGGGTCCACGGGCAGCGGGAAGTCCACGCTGCTGGGGCTCGTCCCCCGGCTGTTCGACGTCACCGAGGGCGAGGTGCTGGTGGACGGCGTCGACGTACGGACGCTCGATCCGCAGCTGCTGGCCAGGACCGTGGGGCTGGTGCCGCAGAAGCCGTACCTCTTCTCGGGGACCGTGGCGACGAACCTGCGGTACGGCAATCCCGACGCCACCGACGAGGAGTTGTGGCACGCGCTGGAGGTGGCGCAGGCCAGGGAGTTCGTGGAGCGGCTGGAGAACGGGCTGGACTCGCCCATCGCACAGGGCGGGACGAACGTGTCCGGCGGGCAGCGGCAGCGGCTCGCGATCGCACGGACGCTGGTGCAGCGGCCGGAGATCTATCTGTTCGACGACTCCTTCTCGGCGCTGGACTACGCGACCGACGCCGCCCTGCGCGCGGCGCTGGGGCGGGAGACCGCCGACGCGACCGTGGTGATCGTGGCCCAACGGGTGGCGACCATCCGGGACGCCGACCGGATCGTCGTCCTCGACGAGGGCCGGGTCGTCGGCACCGGACGCCACCACGAGCTGATGGCGGAGAACGAGACCTACCGGGAGATCGTCCTCTCCCAGCTCACGGAAGCGGAGGCAGCCTGATGGCCGGGCCGTTGGCACGGATGGCGGGGGCCGGGGCCCCCGATCAGCACTCCATGGACTTCAAGGGGTCCGGGAAACGGCTGCTCGCGCAGTTCAGGCCCGAGCGGTACACGATGTACGCGATGATCGTGTGCGCGGTGCTCAGCGTCGGTCTCTCGGTGCTGGGGCCGTACATCCTCGGCAGGGCGACCGACCTGGTGTTCGCGGGGGTCGTCGGGCGGGAGATGCCGGCGGGTGCCACGAAGGCCGAGGTCCTGGCCTCCATGCGCGAGCGCGGGGACGGCGCGGTCGCCGACATGCTGTCGGGCACGGACTTCACCCCGGGCAAGGGCATCGATTTCGACGCCGTCGGCACGGTGCTGCTGGTTGCCCTCGGCATCTTCCTGGTCGCGGGGCTGCTGATGGCGGCGGCGACCCGGCTCTCCAACCGGGCCATCAACCGGACCGTCTACCACATGCGCGAGGAGCTGCAGGCGAAGCTGTCGCGGCTACCGCTGTCGTACTTCGACCGGCGGCAGCGCGGTGAGGTGCTGAGCCGGGCGACCAACGACATCGACAACATCGGCCAGACGCTCCAGCAGTCCATGGGGCAGCTGGTCAACTCGCTGCTCACCATCATCGGTGTGCTGGTGATGATGTTCTGGGTGTCGCCGTTGCTGGCGCTGGTCGCGCTGGTGACCGTGCCGGTGTCGTTCGTGGTCGCCACCCGCGTCGGCAAGCGGTCGCAGCCCCATTTCGTGGCGCAGTGGCGGGTCACCGGGAAGCTCAACGCGCACATCGAGGAGATGTACACCGGGCACACGCTCGTGAAGGTGTTCGGGCGGCAGGAGGAGTCGGCGAAACAGTTCGCCGAGGAGAACGAGCGGCTGTACGAGGCCGGGTTCAAGGCCCAGTTCAACAGCGGGATCATGCAGCCGCTGATGTTCTTCGTGTCGAACATCAACTACGTGCTGGTCGCGGTGGTGGGCGGACTGCGGGTCGCGTCCGGGGCGCTGTCCATCGGTGACGTGCAGGCCTTCATCCAGTACTCGCGGCAGTTCTCGATGCCGCTGACGCAGGTCGCCTCGATGGCGAACCTGGTGCAGTCCGGGGTCGCCTCCGCCGAGCGGATCTTCGAGCTGCTCGACGCGGAGGAGCAGGAGGCCGACGCGGTGCCCGGCGTGCGGCCGGAGGAGCTGCGGGGGCGGGTCGCGCTGGAGAACGTCTCCTTCCGGTACGAGGCCGACAAGCCGCTGATCGAGGACCTGTCGCTGGTGGTCGAGCCCGGGCACACCGTGGCGATCGTGGGGCCGACCGGGGCCGGGAAGACGACCCTGGTGAACCTGTTGATGCGGTTCTACGAGGTCACGGGCGGGCGTATCACCCTGGACGGGGTCGATGTCGCGTCCATGTCGCGGGACGAACTGCGGGACGGCATAGGGATGGTGCTCCAGGACACCTGGCTGTTCGGGGGGACCATCGCGGAGAACATCGCGTACGGGGCGTCCGCCTCGCGGAAGGTGACGCGCGGGGAGATCGAGGAGGCGGCTCGGGCCGCGCACGCGGATCGGTTCGTGCGGACGCTGCCCGAGGGGTACGACACCGTGATCGACGACGAGGGGAGCGGGGTGAGCGCGGGTGAGAAGCAGCTCATCACGATCGCCCGGGCGTTCCTGTCGGATCCGGTGATCCTGGTGCTGGACGAGGCGACGTCTTCGGTGGACACGCGTACGGAGGTGTTGATCCAGAAGGCCATGGCCAAGTTGGCGCACGGGCGTACGTCGTTCGTGATCGCGCACCGGCTGTCGACGATTCGGGATGCGGACACGATTTTGGTGATGGAGAACGGGTCCATCGTGGAGCAGGGGGCGCACGAGGAGTTGTTGGCGGCGGACGGGGCGTATGCGCGGTTGTACAAGGCGCAGTTCGTCGAGGCTGTGGCTGAGGTGGACTGAGGGGTGGGCTGAGGGGGTGGGCTGAGGGGTGCGGTGTCGGGTGCGGGTGCGTGGGGGCTGGTCGCGCAGTTCCCCGCGCCCCTGGAAAAACAGGGGCTGCGCCCACTGCTTTCCAGGCCCGCCACAGGCCCACGCACCCGCACCCGCCTACGAACCCCCTCAGTCCAGGTAGCCCCGCAGCTGGTCCGCGAAGGCGTGGTCGCGGAGTTTGTTGAGGGTTTTGGACTCTATCTGGCGGATGCGTTCGCGGGTGACGCCGAAGATGCGGCCTATCTCCTCCAGCGTGCGGGGGCGGCCGTCGGCGAGGCCGTAGCGGAGTTGGACGACCTTGCGTTCGCGTTCGCCGAGGGTGGAGAGGACCGCCTCCAGGTGCTCGCGCAGGAGGAGGAACGCCGCCGACTCCACGGGGCTCGCCGCGTCGCCGTCCTCGATGAGGTCGCCGAGGGCCACGTCGTCCTCCTCGCCCACGGGGGCGTGCAGGGAGACCGGTTCCTGGGCGAGGCGGAGCACCTCGCTGACGCGTTCGGGGGCGAGGTCGAGATGGGCGGCCACCTCGTCCGGCGTGGGCTCGTAACCGCGCTCCTGGAGCATGCGGCGCTGGACGCGGACGACCCGGTTGATCAGCTCGACCACGTGGACGGGGACACGGATCGTGCGGGCCTGGTCGGCGAGGGCGCGGGACATGGCCTGACGGATCCACCAGGTCGCGTACGTCGAGAACTTGTAGCCGCGGGCGTAGTCGAACTTCTCGACGGCCCGGATGAGGCCCAGGTTCCCCTCCTGGACCAGGTCGAGCATGGTCAGGCCGCGGCCGACGTAACGCTTCGCCACCGATACCACGAGCCGCAGGTTCGCCTCGATGAGGCGGCGCTTGGCCATGCGGCCCATGACGACCAGCTTGTCGAGGTCGAGGGCGAGCCGGGTGTCGAGGTCGGAGGCGTTGCCGAGCCGCTCCTCGGCGAAGAGGCCGGCCTCGACGCGGCGGGCCAGCTCGACCTCCTCCACGGCCGTCAGGAGGGGGATGCGGCCGATCTCGCGCAGGTACTGCCGGAACAGGTCGGAGGACGGGCCACTGGTGTCCGTGCGGACGCGCGGCAGTTCCACGGGTTCGGACTCGGGGGGTTCGGCCGGCCCGTCGAGTTCGGGCGGGTCGTCCGGGGCCGCCTCGGGGTGGTGCGTGGCACGGCTCTGGGCGGGCACCGCGCCGATGACATCGGTCGGCGTGTCCGGCTCCGCGACGTCGCCGCCGATGGCCGTACCGGTGTCGTTCTGTACGAGGGTCTGGGTCTGCACGGGGGCGACCTCCAGGAATGTCGCTGCCCGGGCGTGCGGCAGCGGTACGTCTGGGATGGCGCGGGCGGCCTCTCCGCCGTCCATCCCGTACTCATCGAGCGGAACCGCGGGGGTCTCGGACCCATGGGGGACGGGTCGGCCGCGCTCCGAGGACTCAGGCACCGGACCCCAGTGTGGAGTACGACACACAGCCGCCACGAGGGGCGTGCGGTGACTTTTTGCGTCCGGCCCGTGACCGCACGGTTACCGAGCCGTACGAGTGCGCTGCTGGGAGGGCCGTACACCGCTCGCGGGCCTCAGGGAACGGGGTGGCTCCGGCGCGGATTGGCATGTGCTCCGGGGACGTGCACGGCGGGGGGCGCGTGCCGGCATGGGCTCAGAGCGCCTCCGCGCCCCTCTCCCGCAACGCCTGGTCGTACTGCTGGAGGACCCACAACTCGTTCTGTACGGCGGCCAGCTGGGCCGGGTCGCCCTGGGCGGCCGCCCTCGCCAGGCTGCCCTGGACGTCGCGCACCCGGCGCTCCACGGCCCGACGGCGCACGGTGACCAACTGCGCGCCCGCGTACACCTCGTCGACCGTCTTGCGCATGATCGCCTCGACCGCCAGCTCGGTCACCATGGCCCGCACCGTGTCGTCGGGCGCCGCCTCGCGGACCCGGACCAGATACTCCTGCGGGTCCTCGGCGCCGTATTCGACGCCGCCGGCCTCGATGATCGCCACGCGGACGGCCGCGTAGGGGGCGGCGGTGAACTCGTCGACCCCGTACGCGTCGAAGGCGGGGGCGACCAGCTCCGGGCGCTGGAGGGCGAGTTTGAGGAGTTCACGCTCGGTGGCGTAGACCGGGTTGCGCAGGGTGAGGGCCGGTCCGGAGGGGGGCCGGATGGTGGACTCGTACGGCTGGGCCGAGCGCTGTGCGGTGGGGGCGGGGCCCTGGCCGCCCCGGTCGCGGGCCCAGCGGGCGAGCTGGGCGACGCGCTTGACGACGAACTGGGTGTCGAGGATGCCGAGCATGCCGGCGAGCTGCACGGCGACCTCGTGCTGCGCGCCGCTGTTCTTGATGCGGGCCACGACGGGCGCCGCCTCGTCGAGGGCGGAGGCACGGCCCGCCGGGGTCTCCAGGTCGTAGCGGGCGACGATCTGGCGGAGCGCGAACTCGAAGAGCGGGGTGCGGGGTTCGGTCAGCTCGACCACCGCGTCGTCGCCCTTGGCCAGGCGCAGCTCGCAGGGGTCCATGCCGTCCGGGGCGATGGCGATGTAGGTCTCGGCGGCGAACTTCTGGTCGTCCTCGAAGGCGCGCAGGGCGGCCTTCTGGCCGGCCGCGTCGCCGTCGAAGGTGAAGATCACACGGGCCGAGCCGTTGTCCATGAGCAGCCGGCGGAGGATCTTGATGTGGTCGCCGCCGAAGGCCGTGCCGCAGGTGGCGATGGCCGTGGTCACCCCGGCGAGGTGGCAGGCCATCACGTCCGTGTAGCCCTCGACCACGACGGCCCGGCTGGCCTTGGCGATGTCCTTCTTGGCCAGGTCGATGCCGTAGAGGACCTGGGACTTGCGGTAGATCGCCGTGTCCGGCGTGTTCAGGTACTTCGGGCCGTTGTCCGACTCGTAGAGCTTGCGGGCGCCGAAGCCGACCACGTCGCCGCCGATGTCGCGGATGGGCCACATCAGCCGGCCCCGGAAGCGGTCGATGGGGCCCCGGCGGCCCTCCTGGGACAGCCCGGACAGCAGCAGTTCCTTGTCGGCGAAGCCCTTGCCGCGCAGGAAGCGGGTGAGGTGGTCCCAGCCCTGGGGGCTGTAGCCGACGCCGAAGTGGACGGCGGCGGCCTGGTCGAAGCCGCGCTCGGCGAGGAAGATCCGGCCGGTGTCGGCCTCGGGGCCGGTGGCGAGCTGTTCCGCGTACCACTCGGCGGCGATCTTGTGGGCCTCGACCAGGCGGATGCGCTCTCCGCGCTGGTGGGAGGGGTTGTACCCGCCCTCCTCGTAGCGCAGGGTGATGCCGGCCTGGGCGGCGAGGCGCTCGACGGCCTCCGAGAAGGAGAGGTGGTCGACCTTCATCACGAACGTGATGGTGTCGCCGCCCTCCTGGCAGCCGAAGCAGTGGAACAGTCCCTTGCTCGGGCTGACCTGGAACGACGGCGACTTCTCGTCGTGGAAGGGGCAGAGGCCCTTGAGGTTTCCGCCGCCCGCGTTCCGCAGCTGGAGGTACTCGGACACCACGGCGTCGATCGGGACCGCGTCCCGAACCGCCTTCACGTCCTCGTCGTTGATCCGTCCTGCCACGCGGTGATTCTACGGTGGCCCACTGACACGGATGTGCTGCGGAAGGGGCGCGGGGACCCGCGCGGCCGGTCGCACACGGTCCGCGGCCGCCCCGGCCCCCTCCGGCGGTCGGCTAGGCGATCAGGCTCTCCAGCGGTACCTGGGGGTTCGCGAGCGTCTCGACGTCCACGGCGGCCCGGGACCGGATCAGCTTCTGGATCGGCTCGGTGACATCCCACACGTTCACGTTCATCCCGGCGAGCACCCGCCCCTCCTTCACCCAGAACGCGATGAACTCCCGCTTGCCGGCGTCCCCGCGGATCAGCACCTGGTCGTACGACCCGGGCGGCGCCCATCCCGAGTACTCCATCCCCAGGTCGTACTGGTCGGAGAAGAAGTAGGGCACCCGGTCGTAGGTGACGTCCTTGCCGAGCATCGCGCGCGCGGCGGCCGGGCCGCCGTTGAGCGCGTTGGCCCAGTGTTCGACCCGCAGCCGGGTGTCGAACAGGGCGTGCGGGAAGGAGACGACGTCACCGGCGGCGTAGATGGAGGGGTCGGACGTACGGAGCCGGGCGTCCACCGCGATGCCCCCGCCCTGGGACCGGTCCGCCAGCTCCAGTCCGGCGGCCTCGGCGAGGCCGACCCGGGGTGCCGCTCCGATGGCCGCGAGGACGTCGTGCGCCGGGTGCTCCTCGCCCGTGTCCGTGCGGGCCGCGAGGACCATGCCGTCCTGGCCGACGATCTCGGTGAGCCGCGCGCCGAAGCGGAAGCGGACGCCGTGCTCGCGGTGCAGTTCGGCGAAGAGGTTGCCCAGCTCGGGGCCGAGCACGCCGTGCAGCGGGGTGGGTCCCGGCTCCACGACGGTGACCTCCGCGCCGTACTCGCGGGCCGCGGCCGCCACCTCCAGCCCGATCCAGCCGGCGCCCGCGATCACGAGGTGGCCGTTGTCCCGGCCGAGCGCGGCGAGGACGCCCTTGAGGCGTTCGGCGTGGGCGAGACGGCGCAGATGGTGGACGCCCGCGAGGTCGGTGCCCGGGATGTCCAGGCGGCGGGGCTCGGCGCCGGTCGCCAGCAGGAGGGTGTCGTACTGGACGAGGGTGCCGTCGTCGCCGAAGCGGACGGTCTTGGCCGTACGGTCGATCGCGTCGACGGTCTGGCCGAGGTGCAGCTCGATGTCGTGGCGGGCGTACCAGGACGGTTCGTGGACGAAGACGCTGTCGCGCTCGGCCTTGCCGAGGAGGTAGCCCTTCGACAGCGGCGGGCGCTCGTA
This sequence comes from Streptomyces sp. NPDC002324, assembly GCF_053593335.1. Taxonomy (NCBI): domain Bacteria; kingdom Bacillati; phylum Actinomycetota; class Actinomycetes; order Kitasatosporales; family Streptomycetaceae; genus Streptomyces; species Streptomyces sp. NPDC002324. The sequence continues at coordinate 108,955 of NZ_JBSFCF010000014.1, read as the reverse complement.
GGGGTGGTCCCGTTCGTCGCAGATCAGTATCACGCGGCCGGTGAAGCCCTCCGCTCGGAGCGTCTCGGCCGCCTTCGCGCCGGCGAGACCACCACCGACGATGACGAATGTCTGATCCGCGTCGACCACTTGATGCCTCCTCTTGAGGTTGCGTCCACATGCGAGCGTCCCGCACACAGCGTGATGCGGGAAGAGGGAGTGACCCGATCAGGCCACGGAGGGTCACGTGTCAGTCATATCCCCGTATACCCCTGTCCCGTCCGCCCCGTCAGTCTCGCGTGCAACGTGCGGGCGGAGGGGTCGGTGAGCGAGGCGATCTGGTCGACGATCACCCGCTTGCGGGCACGGTCGTCCCGCGCCTCGTCGAACAGTGCGCGGAACTGGGGTTCGAGTCCCTCCGGTGCGCGGGCGGTGAGCGCCTGCGCCAGCTCGGCGACGACGATCCGCTGGTCGGCGCGGAGCCGTTCCTGCTCGGCGCGCTGCATCACGTACCGGTCGGCGACGGCCTTGAGGACCGCGCACTCCAGGCGTGTCCCGCGCGGGACGACCAGTTCGGCGGCGTACCGGGTGAGGGGGCCGCTGCCGTACGCCTGCCGGGTGGCGCCCTCGGCGGCGAGGCAGAAGCGGCCGATGAGCTGGCTGGTGGCGTCCTTCAACCGGGCCTGGGCGACGGCCGTCCCGTCGTAGCCGTGCGGCCACCACTCCTGGTCGAGGAGGCGGTCGAGGGCCGCGGCGAGTTCGGCCGGGTCGGTGTCGGCGGGTGCGTACCGGCCGCGCGCGACCTCGAACACCGCCTGCCGTTCGGGCTCGGCGTGCAGGCAGTTGGGGTCGATGTGGCCCGCGTGGAGGCCGTCCTCGACGTCGTGGACGGAGTACGCCACGTCGTCGGACCAGTCCATGACCTGGGCCTCGAAGGTCGTGCTGGTGCCGGGGGCGTCCTTGCGGACCCAGTCGAACACCGGGCGGTCGTCGTCGTAGACGCCGAACTTGGAGGACCGCGGGTCGGTGGGGTGGGCGCCGCGCGGCCAGGGGTACTTGGTGGCGGCGTCCAGGGCGGCGCGGGTGAGGTTGAGGCCGACGCTGACGAGTTCACCGGTGGTGTCCGAGGGCACGAAGCGCTTGGGTTCGATCCTCGTCAGCAGGCGCAGGGACTGGGCGTTGCCCTCGAAGCCGCCGCAGTCCTCGGCGAACTCGTTCAGCGCCTGTTCGCCGTTGTGGCCGAACGGCGGGTGGCCGAGGTCGTGGGAGAGGCAGGCCGCCTCGACGAGGTCCGGGTCGCAGCCGAGGGCGGCGCCCAGCTCGCGGCCGACCTGGGCGCACTCCAGGGAGTGGGTCAGGCGGGTGCGGGGGCTGGCGTCCCAGGCGAGGTTGCGGGTGCCGGGGGTGACGACCTGGGTCTTGCCGGCGAGTCTGCGCAGGGCGGCGGAGTGCAGGACGCGGGCGCGGTCGCGCTGGAAGGCGGTGCGGCCCGGGCGTTTGTCGGGCTCGGGGGCGTAGCGCTCCGCGGAGGGCGGGTCGTAGGCGGGCGGGGTGTCGTGGCTCGCGGCGGTGTCGTGGCTGGGGGGTGTGGTGCCTTCCATGATTCGACAGTACGGGGAGGGTGTGACAAATGGGTGCCTACTCGTCCACCGGGTCCGGTGCGTGGGTGGCTGCGGGGCGGTTCGTGGCCGGTCGCGCAGTTCCCCGCGCCCCTTCCGGGGCGTTCCGGGGTTCCACGGCCCCCTATGCCGTGGCCAGCGCCGGCAGTGGCCTCGCCCTGCTCGTCAGGGACTCGTCGTAGCGGTGGAGGATCAGCTTGGCCATGGTGGGGTGGGCGCCCAGGGGGGCCGCGGTGATCCAGGGGGCCGCTTCGGCGCATTCCCTGGCGAAGCGGCCGGGGGCGGTGAAGTAGGAGGCCACGGCTATGCGGGTGCGGCCTCGGGCGGTGAGGCAGCGGACGGCTTCGGGGACGGTGGGGGCCGCGGCGGAGGCGTAGGCGGGGAGGACGGGGACGCCGAGGCGGTCGGCGAGGAGGCGGGCCGTGCGGCCGGTGTCCTCGGCGGCCTCGGGGTCGCGGGAGCCGGCGGCGGCGAGCACCACCGCGCTGGTGCGGCGGGTGGCGGCGCTCATCCGGGTGCGCCAGCCGGCCTCGACGAGACGGGCGTGCAGGGTCTCCACGAGGAGGGGGTGCGGGCCGAGGGGGGCGGCCAGCCGGGTGCGGGCCTCGGCGGCGGCCGCCATCTCGGGGATGTCCTGCTTGACGTGGTAGCCGCGGCTGAGGAGCAGAGGGACGAGGACCGCTGCCCGGTCGCCGAGGGCGGCGAGGGTGTCGGGGAGGAGGGGCTCGTTCAGCTCGATGTGGCCGAGGTGCACGGCGAGGCCGGGGCGCCGCTCGCGGACGCGCTCCATGAGGGTGCGCACGGTCGCCAGGGCGCGCGGGTCGCGACTGCCGTGGGCCACGAGGACCAGGGCGGGCGGTGCCGGACGCCGGGTTCCGTCGCGGGAGACGCGGCTGAGCTGGGCGGCCAGCTGGTCGGTGATCAGGTTCATGATGTGCGCCGTACTGTCGAGGTCCGCGTTCGACTTGCTCGTCGTCGCCGTCATGGATCCATGGTGCCGGGGGGAGGTTGCCTGCCCGTTGCACGGTGGTCACGGGTGTTTTCCAGCGGTTCACCGCGCGGGATGCGGGTGTGTGAACCCGCGTGACCTGGCGTTTCCACTCGTCCGAGTGAAGCTTGTCACGCCTGGCGGTGAACCGGAGCGACACGGATGACGTCTTCGTTGGTCGGAAGGACGGGCGCGGTGGGGCCCGTCGGAAACAACCAGGACACATTCGCCGGACGCCTACGGGGTCCGGGAGACGGGGGTGGGCCGCCGTGAGGCGTGTCGGGCGGGTGGTGCGGCTGCCGCGTACGCGGACGGGCCGGCGGCGGGCCGTGCAGGTGGTGATGCTGCTGTGCGTGCTGGCACTGCTGCCCTCGACATGGATGTTCACGGCGGCCGGCGACCGGCTGCGGAGCACGGCCGACGTGCCGCGCACCGAGGTCGCGATGGTCTTCGGCGCGGGGCTGTGGCAGGGCGAGCCGTCCCCGTACCTCGCGCGCCGGCTGGACGCGGCGGCCGAGCTGTACCGGTCGGGGCGGATCAAGGTGGTGCTGGTCACCGGGGACAACAGCCGCGTGGAGTACGACGAGCCGGACGCGATGCGCGGCTATCTCACCGAGCACGGCGTGCCCGACGACCGCATCGTCAGCGACTACGCCGGGTTCGACACCTGGGACTCCTGCGTCCGGGCCAGGAAGATCTTCGGCGTGGACCGCGCGGTGCTCATCAGCCAGGGCTTCCACATCCGCCGGGCGGTCGCGCTGTGCCAGGAGGCGGGCGTCGAGTCGTACGGCGTCGGCGTGCAGGACCGGCACGACGCGACCTGGTACTACGGGGCCACCCGTGAGCTGTTCGCGGCGGGCAAGGCCTCCCTGGACGCGCTGTTCGAGCCGGACCCCCGCTTCCTCGGTCCTGAGGAAACGGGGGTCTCGAAGGCGCTGGCGTCAGCGGGCCGGTGAGCGCGCCGTCAGTGCTGGACGGTGCCCCAGGTGCCCTGGTCCACGGCGCAGCCCCACTTCTTGCCGTCCGTGGTCTTGCCGTAGACGGCGAACTTCACCTCGTAGAGGTCGGTGCGCAGCATGCGGGTGCTCACCTTGAAGGCGGCGCTCTTGCCGGGCTTCAGCGTCTTGGCGGCGACCTTGACGATCTGGTTGGTCTTCTGCGTGATCTTGGCGCCCTTGGTCGTGACCGTCGCCTTGCCGAAGCGCAGGCTCTTGGTGTTGGTCACCTTGAGGCTGACGTCCTTGAAGGTCACCTTCTTGCTGGAGTTCGTGAGACCGAACCGGAGACCGCCGTTGGTCACCCAGTTGTTGTTGTCCACGTAGAACTTCTTCAGGTAGGTGATCTTGATCGGGCAGCTCGCGGCGGCCTGCGTCTGGACGGTGGGCTGCGACCCGGTGGACGCGGCGGACGCCGCACCGGCGAGGCCCAGCTGGGCGGCGGTGAGAGCACCGGCGGCCCCCAGGACGGCGACGGTGGTGCGCATACGGTTCACGGTGTTTCCTCTTCCCCCTACGGCCCTCGCACGGGCCATGTGACAGGACGTACGCCACACCGGGGCTCGCGGCTCGGTCCCCGTTCGGTCCCCGTCGTCGGTGGCGCCTGTAGTTCTTAGCACGCACGGGCCGAACACGTGGACGGTAAGCGCTTGCCCGGCCGCCTACGGTGACAGAACCGGGACATCGACACACCCGTCGTTCACCCCTCGCGCCGCGACGGCGCCGACCGGCTCCTCACGCCGGGCGCGGGCGCGCCGGGAGGTCCCCGTGCCGGTGGCGTAACGGGGAGCGTCCCGGCGCGTAACACGTCCGCCGCACGCTGGGCGGTATGCCGAACTCCGCGACGCCCACCCACTGCCCGTACTGCGCCCTGCAGTGCGGAATGAACCTGACGCCCGGTGCGGACGGGACCGAAGGGGTCGTAGTGGTCACGGAGCGCGCGGACTTCCCGGTGAACCGGGGAGCGCTGTGCGGCAAGGGCCGTACGGCGCCGGCGGTGCTCTCGTCCCGGGTCAGGCTGACCAGTCCCTTGGTCAGAAGGGCGGGCGTCCTGGAGCCCGCCACCTGGGACGAGGCACTCGACCGGATCGCCGAGGGGCTCACCCGCACGCGGACGGAACATGGCCCGGACGCGTGCGGAGTGTTCGGCGGCGGCGGGCTGACGAACGAGAAGGCCTACGCGCTCGGCAAGTTCGCGCGAGTGGTGCTCGGCACCTCGCAGATCGACTACAACGGCCGGTTCTGCATGTCCTCGGCGGCGGCCGCGGGGATGAAGGCGTTCGGGCTCGACCGGGGGCTGCCGTTCCCGCTGGAGGACATCCCGAGGACGGGGTGTGTGATCCTCGTCGGCTCCAATCTCGCGGAGACCATGCCGCCGGCGCTGCGGTATCTGACGGAACTGCGCGACAACGGCGGCACGTTGATCGTCATCGATCCGCGCCGCACCCGTACGGCCGAACAGGCCGACCTGCATCTGTCCCCGCGTCCCGGCACCGATCTGGCCCTGGCCCTCGGCCTGTTGCACCTGATCGTGGCGGAGGGGCGCACGGACGAGGAGTACATCCGCGAGCGGACGAGCGGGTGGGAGGAGGCCCGTGCGGCGGCCATGGCGCACTGGCCGGAGTACGTGGAACGGATCACGGGGGTGTCCGTTCCCGAACTCCGCGAGGCGGTACGGCTGTTCTGCGAGCCGGAGCACGCGATGGTGCTCACCGCGCGCGGCCCCGAGCAGCAGTCCAAGGGCACGGACACCGTCGGCGCGTGGATCAACCTCACGCTGGCGACGGGCCGGGCCGGCCGGCCGCTGTCCGGGTACGGCTGCCTCACCGGGCAGGGCAACGGGCAGGGCGGGCGCGAACACGGCCAGAAGGCCGACCAGCTGCCCGGCTACCGCAAGCTCGTCGACCCCGAGGCCCGGCGGCACGTCGCCGAGGTGTGGGGCGTGGACCCCGACAGCCTGCCCGGACCGGGCCGCAGCGCGTACGAACTGCTCGACGCGCTCGGCGGCGACATCAAGTCCCTGTTGCTGATGGGCTCCAACCCGGTGGTGTCGGCGCCGCGTGCCGCGCACATCGAGGACCGGATCAGGTCGCTGGACTTCCTGGCCGTGTGCGATGTGGTGCTGTCGGAGACGGCGGCGCTCGCGGACGTCGTGCTACCGGTGACGCAGTGGGCGGAGGAGACCGGCACGACGACCAATCTGGAGGGTCGGGTGCTGCTGCGGCGGCGCGCGATCAGCCCGCCCGACGGGGTCCGCAGCGACCTGGAGGTCATGCACGCGCTGGCCGACCGGCTGGGCGTGGAGAAGGGCTTCGCGACCGATCCCGAGGAGGTCTTCGAGGAGCTGCGGCGGGCCAGCGCGGGTGGCCCCGCCGACTACTCGGGGATCACCTACCGCCGGCTGGCGGAGGAGAACGGGGTGTTCTGGCCCTGCCCCGCGCCCGTCGGCGACCTGCCCGTCGGCGATCTGCCCGCCGGCGACCTGCCCGCCGTTCCGGGTGCCGAGGCGCACCCCGGCACCCCGCGGCTGTTCCTCGACCGGTTCGCCACGGATGACGGCCGGGCCCGGTTCGTGCCCGTCTCGCACCGGGCGGCGGCCGAGGAGCCGGACGCCGAGTACCCGGTGCTGCTCACCACCGGGCGCGTGGTCGCCCAGTACCAGTCGGGCGCCCAGACCCGGCGGGTCGACGAGCTGAACGCCGCCGCGCCCGGCCCGTTCGTGGAGCTGCACCCCCGGCTGGCCGAGCGGCTCGGCGCGGTGGAGGGTGCCCCGCTGGCCGTGGTCTCCCGCCGGGGCCGGGCGGTGGCCCCGGCGCGCATCACGACCGCCATCCGCCCCGACACGGTCTTCATGCCGTTCCACTGGCCGGGCGAGGGTCGTGCCAACACCCTCACCAACCCGGCCCTCGACCCCACCTCCCGCATGCCGGAGTTCAAGACGTGCGCCGTGCGGGTGGAGACCGTGGGCGAGTGAGGTCACGCCCGGGGTCGGGCTGATGGCGCTTGAACGTTCACGCTTTCCCTTATGTTGATCCCGTGTGGTTGTCCCGACGCATCACCATGGTGGGGACGGCGCAGGCGCAGCTCGCCGTGACCGCACGGGAGTACAGCCGACCCGGGGGGATCGCATGCCGGAGCACGACAGTCACCGCTGGACCGACTCGTTCCCGTGGAGCCTCTCCTACCGCTGGGGGCACTCCGCGCTGACCGCCGAGTTCGACCTGAGCGGTGACACGCCCCGGCTGCTGCGCGTACGCCGGCCCGGCGAACCCGAACCGGGCCCCGAGGAGGCCGGGACCGACCGCTCGCTGCCCCTGGTGGACCTGGTTCTGCTCGGCGAGGGCACGGGCTGGGCGAGACCCCGCTTCACGGGGACGGCGATCGGGGGGCGTCTGCGGTACCGGGCACACCACTCGACGTACGGGGCCGGGCTCGACGCGGCGGCGCCCACAGCCGCGTCAGGGTCCGCTGCCGGGTCCGGGGCTGGTGCCGGGTCCGGGTCCGGGTCTGATTCCGGGTCTGATGCCGGGTCTGGGGCTGATGCCGGGTCCGGGTCTGATGCCGGGTCTGGGTCCGGATCAGGGTCCGGTTCCGGTTCCGGATCAGGCGAGAGTGACGGCTGGCACCGGCTGACGTTCGAACTGCATGACCCGGTCAGCGGGTTGACCGCCTTCGTCGAGTACGCCTCGCCGGACGGCGTCCCCGTGCTGCGTTCCCGGGTCCGGCTGCGCAACGACGGCGCCGGGACGGTCACCGTGCGCTCCGTCGGCAGTCTCCTCCTCGGCGGGCTCCCCTCCCCCGACGAGCTGTCCGTCCTGCGGGCACGCAACGACTGGCTCGCGGAGTGCCGTTGGTACACCGAGCCGCTGCGGGACTCCGTGCCCGACATCGACCACCGGGTGCACGGCGGCAACGGACACGCGGCGGCACGCCTGGCCGGGCGCGGCAGCTGGCCCACCGACGGGCATCTCGCGATGGGCGCACTCCGGCACCGCAACGACGACCGCACCTGGCTGTGGCAGATCGAGTCGGCGTCCAGCTGGGTCTGGGAGGCCGGCGAGTCGGCGGGCGGGGCGTATCTGGCGCTCGGCGGCCCGACGTACGACGAGCACCGGTGGCGCGCGGTGCTGGAACCGGGCGCCGACTTCACGACGGAGTGGGCGGCCCTCGCCCTCGGCACCCGCTTCGACGGCGCCCTGGCGGCCCTGACCTCCTACCGCCGAGCCGTACGCCGCCCCCACCCGGACCACACCCGGCTGCCGGTGATCTTCAACGACTACATGAACACGCTGATGGGCGACCCGACCACGGAGAAGCTGCTGCCGCTCATCGACGCGGCGGCGGAGGCGGGCGCCGAGTACTTCTGCGTGGACGCGGGGTGGTACGACGACGGGGACGGCGGGGAGGACGGCCGGAGCGGGGGAAGCGCGGGCACGGACGACGCCGACTCGCCCGGGGGGTGGTGGGACAGTGTGGGCGCCTGGCTTCCGTCGGCGCGGCGCTTCCCCGGTGGTGGTGACGTGGGTGGCACCGGTGACGGTGGCGGTGGTGATCCCGCCGCCGGCATCCGGGTCGTGCTCGACCGGATCCGGGAGCGGGGGATGGTGCCGGGGCTGTGGCTGGAGCCGGAGGTCGTCGGGGCCCGCAGTCCGCTCGCCGGTGAGCTGCCGGCCGAGGCCTTCCTCCGGCACGAGGACGGTACGCGCGTGACCGAACAGGGCCGCCATCAGCTGGATCTGACCCACCCGGCGGCCCGCGCCCACCTCGACGGGACGGTCGACCGACTCGTCGGTGAGTGGGGCGTCGGCTATCTGAAGCTCGACTACAACATCACCACCTCGGCGCCGGCCCACCTCGCCCACTCCCGGGCCTGGTTGTCCTGGCTGACCTCGATCCTGGACCGCCACCCCGGGCTCGTCGTCGAGAACTGCGCCTCCGGCGGTATGCGCATGGACGGCGCGTCACTGGCCGTGGCCCAGCTCCAGTCCACCTCCGACCAGCAGGACCCCCTGCGCTACCCGCCCATCGCGGCCGCCGCCCCCACCGCCGTGCCTCCGGAGCAGGGTGCCGTCTGGGCCTACCCCCAACCGTCCTGCACGGACGAGGAGATCGCCTTCACGCTCGGCTCCGCGCTGCTCGGCCGCATCCATCTCTCCGGCCACCTGGACGGTATGACGGACCATCAGATCGCGCTGGTGCGCGACGCGTTGACGGTCCACAAGGCGATCCGGGCCGACCTGCGCACATCCCTGCCCTTCTGGCCCCTCGGACTTCCGGGCTGGACGGACGACTGGATCGCGCTCGGGCTGAGACCGCCGGTCGCGGGCGCGGGGCCGGTGTACGTCACGGTCTGGCGGCGGGGCGGCTGCACCGAACGGTCCCTCACCATGGGGCCCTTCGCCGTCCCCCGCACCGGGACGGGCGCGCCGCGGGTGGACGTCCTGCATCCGTCCGCGACCACGGGTACGGCCGCCTGGGACGGACCGGAACTGCGTGTGCGCCTGCCCGAAGCCCCGTCGGTCCTGCTGCTGAGGCTGACACCGTCCGCGTCGCCGGAAGGGGTACGGGGCAGCGCGGTCTAGGGCCGTCAGAAGGGCCCTAGGCGGACGGCGGCGGGCGGCGGCCCCGCCAGTCGCCGTCCTCGATCAGTTTCCCGCCGGCCCGCAGCCCGGCGGCGACGGCCGGGGCCGCGACGTACACCCAGGCCCGTACGACCGTGCCGTCGTCGAGGGTCGCCGGGCGTTCCACCCGTTCGTAGAGGTTCGCGGGGTCGCCCGGGGCGTACTCCTCCAACTCGTCCAGGGCGCGCAGGAGTTCGGCGTAGGACTCGGTCCGGGCGGTGACGAGTTCGCCGGTCACGGCGCCTCCTCCCCCGCGGCCCCCGCCGGTCTCCTCCGCGGTCTCCTCCACGGCGTAGGGGTATCCGGGGCCGTCGTACAGGGCCATGCCGCGCATTCTGGCGGGGCGCTCGGCGCGGGTGCGGCCACGCAGGAAGAGGTCGTGGTTGACCTCTCCGGGGCGGAGGGTGCCGTAGACGAAGAAGGGGAGCACCGTACTCCTCCGGCGGGTCGAGCGGATCAGGAGGGTGGGAGGGGGAGGCCGTCCGTGTAGTCGTTGTACGGGCGGGGGATCTTCTTGAGGCTGTGGGCGTCGAGGGCCGCCTCGGCGGAGCTTGTGCCGAGGGTGCCGGCGTGGTGCCAGGTACCGGTGAGGGTGACCCAGGTGTCGGCGGGCGGGGCCGGGGTGTCGTGGACGCGTACCTTCACGAACTGGGCGTCGGCGGCACAGCAGCTGAAGATGACGCGGGTGAGGTACCAGCCGGCGTCCCCGGCGCCGTCGCCCGTCCCGGAGGAGGTTGCCCTGTCCGGGGTGACGAAGCCGGTCAGCTGGACGGTGCGGCCCTCGATGGCCCGGTCGCGGTCCTGCTGCACCCGGCGGGTGAAGTCCGTGAGGGTCATCGGGAGCGGTGAGGTCTTGGGCAGGGGGTCGAACGCGTCCTGCTCGGTGATCGTCACCGCCTTGGGGGGCTCACGGGAGGCGGTGTACGCGCCGATGGCCGGCGGGGCGTAGAACAGCAGGCTCAGGGCGGGGAGGAGCAGGAGCCAGGCGACTCGGGGCGGGGTGGAGTGATCGTGACCGTGGCCGTCCTCATGGTCGCCGTCGTCCTCGTGGTCGCCGTCGTCCTCGTGCCCGTGTCCGTCGTCGTACTCGTGCCCTTCGTCGTGGCGGTCCTGGGCGGCGGTCCTGCGCTGCCTCCACAGTGACCACGCCTCGGCCGCGCCCAGCACGAGCAGCAGCGCGCCCGAGGCGACGAGGAGGGGGTGCATGCCCTTCTTGACGTATCTGAGGTAGTGGTCGGTGAGGAGGGTGGCGTGCAGAAGGCCGAGGCCGCAGAGAAGGAGAAGGAGCGCCTGCAGGGGTCGTTTCACAGCAGGACGGCTCCGATCAGGACGCTGCACAGGATCGCAACGACGACGGTCGCGCTGGAGAAGCGGACCGCGAAGGCCCGGCCGAAGGTGCCGGTCTGCAGGGCGATCAGCTTGAGGTCGACCATGGGCCCGACCACCATGAAGGTCAACCGCGCGGTCGGTGAGAAGCCGGTGAGGGACGCGGCGACGAAGGCGTCGGCCTCGGAGCACACCGAGAGCAGGATGGCGAGCGCGGCGAGGAACAGCACCGACAGCCAGGGCGAGTCGGCGAAGGTGTCGAGCACGGTACGCGGGACGAGGACGTTGAAGGTGGCCGCGGCCATCGCGCCGACGACGAGGAAGCCGCCCGCGTGCAGGAAGTCGTGCTGGAAGCCGGTGCGGAACTCGTTCCAGCGGCTCTGCCCGGGCCGGTGTCCCGTGTGCCGCGCGACCGGCTTGAGCCACTCCGCGCGCCCCAGCCAGAGCCACAGCCAGCCCATTCCGGCGGCCGTGACGAGGGAGGCGAGCAGCCGGGCCAGCACCATCTCGGGGCTGCCGGGGAAGGCGATGGCCGTGGCGGTCAGGACGATCGGGTTGATGGCGGGCGCCGACAGCAGGAAGGCGAAGGCGGCGGCCGGACTGACCCCTCGCCGGATCAGACTGTGCGCGACCGGCACCGACGCGCACTCGCACCCGGGCAGGATCACCCCGGCGGCACCGGCGACCGGGACCGCGAGCGCCGGCCTGCGGGGCAGTACCCGGGTGAACACCCGCGCCGGTACGAACGCGTTGATGGCACCCGACAGAGCCGTACCGAGCAGCAGGAACGGCAGCGCCTGCACGGCGATGGAGAGACAGACGGTCCGCCACGCCAGTACGGCCGGTTCCTCCATCCACCTCGCCATGGCGAACAGCGCGACACCGGGGACGACGGCCGCGCCGAGGAGCAGCAGGGGCCAGTGACGGGGCCAGGTCTGGTCGGGGGACGCGTCGGCGTCGGAGGCCGCGTCGGCGTCGGCGGGTGTCATCGGCCCGGCCACCGCGGCTTCCGGGCCGTCCGTCGCCCCGTGTGGCCCGGGGGTCGCCGGCGCTTCGGCCGGTTCATCTGTCTTCTGCATGCCCACTCCGCACATCCGGACGTTCGGGTCGAACATAGCGGGCGCTCGGGGCGGCCCGTCTCAGACCCCGTCCAGCAGGGACGCGAGGCCGTCTTCGAACGCCGGACCGAGGGTCTCGCCGCCGAGCGCGACGACGGCGTACGAGCGGCGCAGGAAGCGGCGAAGGGTGGGTGTGTCGAAGCGGATCATGGCCATGCCGTGCGGTGAGCGGAGTTCCACGACGGTGTGGGCCGAGCCGTAGGGCCACAGGTGTACGTCGCCGATGCCGGTCGGCCTGTCCAGCCCCTCCGCCAGCAGGGCGCGAGCGAACGCCCAGGTCACGTTCACGTCGTCGGCGGAGACGCCGGCCGGGAAGTCGATGTGCACGGCGAAGGGGTCGTCCGGGGTGTAGCGCAGGGTGGTGCGGACCGGGACCTCGTCGTAGTCGGGGGTGATCAGGCGGGCGCGGGCGCGTTGTTCGAGAGCTGGGGGTGTGGGCACGGTGGGCTGCGCGGGGTGCATGAGCGGTCTCCAGTTCAAGCACGTCAGGTGCTTCGGGTCCTTCGGGTGCTGCGGGTGCTGCGGGTGCTGCGGGTGCTGCGCGTTCCTCGGGTGCTGCGCGTTCCTCGGGTGCGGCTGGTGCTGCGGGTCCGTCGGGGGTTTCGGGTTCTTCGGGCGCTTCGACTTCTTCATGCGGTTCAGGCCCTTCGGATGCTCGGAGGTCGCGGGCTCGTGTGTTCGTCAGTTGTCTCTTCGGGTGACACCCGGTCCGACTGCGCCAAGGCCCCCTGTATTACGCCGCCTTGGCGGTAACCCGCTGTGATGTGCGTCACTTTGTGTAATTACTTGAGATTTTTGTCATTGCAACATACAAAATCGGCCACATCCCATCAGCAGGTGACTGGAGAGCGTTCCCGCCATGACCGACGGCCTGCCCGCGTCCACGTCCGCGACCGCCGCGTACACCCGGATCTTCGAGGAACAGCACCCGCGCCTCGTCGCGTACGCGCGCTCCCTCACCAGGAACTCCTGGACCGCCGAGGACCTCGTCGCGGAGGCGCACTTCCGCGTGTGGCGAAGGCTGTCGGCGGGGCACGAGATCGACAACGTCCCGGCCTATCTGACGACGACGGTCCGGCATCTCGCGACGGCCGCGGGGACGGCCGCCACGCGCGAGACGCCGCTGGATCCGACGGCTCCCGAGCGGGTCGAGGCCGACGTCCGGGTGGCCGCCGGTGCCGCCGACCCCGCTGAACAGGTCTCCTCCGTCGATCTGCTGGTGCGTGTGCTGGGCCAGCTGCCCGAGCGGTGGGTGCGGGCGCTGTGGCTGGCCGAGGCCGAGGGGCAGCCGCTGGAGACGGTCGGGCAGCGGATCGGTGCCAAGCAGGGCGCGACGGCGGTGCTGCTGCACCGGGCGCGTGAGGGGATGCGTCAGGCCTTCCTGCGCGAGCAGCCGGGGGCGCCGGTCGATCCGGCGTGTCAGGTGCGGTGGGGGCGTATGCCGGCGTACGTACGCGGTACGGCGACCTCGCGGCAGTCCGAGCAGTTGCTCGGCCATGTGGACGTGTGCGACGACTGCCGGGCGCGGCTCGCGGTGCTGATGCGCACGAACGACCGGCTGCCGGCGCTCGTCGGTCCGGCGCTGGTGGTGTTCGTCGTGGGCGGGGGTGGGGGCAAGTTGCTGCTCTCCCTGACGGCGGGGTCCGCCGGGGCGGTCACCGCGCTGGGCGGGGCGGGTGGGTATGGCGGGCAACTGCTGCATGCGGTGCGGCAGGTGGCTACGGGTGGGGCGAGTGGGGCTGGTGGGGTGAAGGTGCCCGCGGTTGCGGCCGTGGGGGTGGCTGCGGCGGCTGCCGTCGTGGTGGGCGGTGTCCTTCTCGCGCCCCTCGACTCGGATGTGGGGGCGGCTCGGCGGGTGCCGGTCGCGCAGGCTCCGGTGCCGCATCGGCCCGAGGGGCGGTCGCCGGAGGTTGTCGAGCGCCGGGGTGTGGTGGTGGGGGTGGGGTCGCGTCTGCCTGGTGGTTTCGGGGCGGGTGGGGGTGAGGGGGTGTCGGTGCGGGAGGGGGTACCGGTGGAGGGGGCGCCGCCTGTGCGGGAGGGGGCGCCGGGCGAGGAAGCGCCGCCTGTGCGGGAGGCGCCGCCGGGCGAGGAAGCGCCGCCCGTGACGGAAGAACCACCCGCGGTGGAGGCGCCGCCCGTGCAGGAGGCGCCGCCGGGAGAGCAAGCGCCGCCCGTGCAGGAGGCGCCGCCGGGAGAGGAAGTGCCGCCCGTGACGGAAGAACCACCCGCGGTGGAGGCGCCGCCCGCCGAGGAAGCGCCACCCGTGCAGGAAGCGCCGCCGGTCGAGGAGGCGCCGCCTGTCGAGGCGGCACCACCTGTGCAAGAGGCGCCGCCCGCCGAGGAAGCGCCACCCGTGCAAGAAGTACCGCCGGTCGAGGAGGCGCCGCCTGTCGAGGCGGCACCACCTGTGCAAGAGGCGCCGCCCGCCGAGGAAGCGCCACCCGTGCAAGAAGTACCGCCG